>JAFTTN010000076.1 GCA_017466805.1 Clostridia bacterium | reverse complement strand
CCGCATAAGCGGTGTTTCGCCTTCGGATATACAGGTTTTGCTTATCTATCTTTCGCAAGGGGGAAAACAATGAGCTATTCCGAAATAACAAAAAAATACCGTGCCTCGCTTTCCGAAAGCGAATGCAAGGCGCTCGATATTATCGGCGAAAGGCTTTGCGAAACCAACAAGGTAATGAACCTTACCGCACTCACCGACGAGCGCGGCGTTGGGCTTTTGCACTTTTGGGATTCGTTAACGCTTATCGATACCGAGCTTTTCAAAGGTAAGCGCGTTATCGACGTCGGCTGCGGCGGCGGATTTCCCTCGCTTCCGCTTGCGCTGTGTGCAAGCGATTGCGTTATTACCTCGAACGACGCGACCGCGAAAAAGCTTACCTACGTTGCCGAAACGGCGCGTGCGGCGGGGATAAACAACCTAAAAACCCTTTGCGGCAGAGCCGAGGAGCTTGGCGTAAGCCCCGAGCACCGCGAAAAATACGGTATCGCCGTGGCGCGCGGTGTGGCAAGGCTGAATATACTTTGCGAATGGTGTATGCCGTTTGTGGAAGTTGGCGGATATTTCGTTGCAATGAAGGGCGAAAAGGGCAGAGAAGAGGCGGATGAAGCGAAAAAAGCGATTTCGACGCTCGGCGGAGAATTAGTTGACATAATTAATATAACCGTGCCCGAATTCGAATACCTGCACACTCTTGTAATTATTAAAAAGGTAAAAGCAACGCCGAAAAACTACCCGAGAAAGAACAGTCAGATACAAAAGAAACCGCTTTGATTTTTGGAGAAAAATATATGGAAGAATTGCGCGATAAAAACGGTCTTACCGAAGCCGAGTTTTTGGCAAGCTACGATGCAAGCAAATACGAGCGCCCCTCGGTTACGGTTGACGTAATTATTATACACGACGGCAAGCTGCTTTTGATAAAAAGGGGCGGGCACCCTTGTATTCATAAGCTTGCGTTCCCCGGGGGATTTATCGAGCCGTTCGAAAACGTTTATTCCGCCGCCGCGCGCGAGCTGATGGAGGAAACAGGGCTGACCGCAAGGAATCTGCGGCAGATAAACGTCGCCTCCGAGCCGAAGCGCGACCCGCGCACGCGCATTATTACCGTGCCGTTTATAGCAGAGGTTGCCGATATTTCGGCGCTTAAAGCGGGCGACGATGCCGATTCGGCACGGCTTTACCCCTTTTCCTATAAAAAAACAAGGCTCGGCGATACCGAGATTACAGAAATAACCATTCTCGATAACGGCGAGCGCAAAAGCGTTAAGGTTACCAAAACGCGCGATAAAAGCGGACTGTGCGGTGATTATGTCTATAAGCAGGCCGGTAACAGTATGCTTGCGGGCGACCACGCCGAAATTTTGGCCCGTGCGATAGATGCGATGAATTTATAAAAAGAATATCCGTATAAAAACATAATGAGAGAAAAGCCTTTCGTAAAAAGCTTTTCTCTCATACTCTTTTATAAAAAACTCTTATTTTTCAAAAATACTTGTTTTTGATATCAATTTCTTTGTTGATGCCCGTTATACAGTCTAAAGTGGTTTTATTCTTTTTCTTTTTTCTTGCGCTTAACAAGATAAATTATGCCGAACACTATTCCCGCTATAACGGCGAGAGTTAAGAAGAGGGGAAGCGTGCGGACGATAAACACCGCAAGACCCTGCATGAATTCGCCGAAATTTTGCCAGCTTTCGGTAAATGCTTCCTTTATACGTTCGCCGAAGGTGGGTTCTTCGGTGCTCGCTTCGGTGTATTCAACAACCTCGGTTATATAAAGCGTAACGGTGGAATAGCTTACCTTGCTGTCGTAAACGTTTAACTGCGACTGATATGCTTCGATATCGGCAATAACCTCGTAAAGATCGTCCTGAATAACGCGGATATCATCGAGCGTGTGTGCTTGCTCCAGCATCGCTTCGAGCGCCGCCTTTTT
>JAFTTN010000075.1 GCA_017466805.1 Clostridia bacterium | reverse complement strand
GTGCTTCTGCAGGTTGGGTAGGTATGAAAATCGCTACCTACGCAAACGTTCGCGTTACCAACACCGCACGTACCACCAAATCGCTTTCCGACACCCTTAAGGTCGCTTTCAAGGGCGGTTCGGTTATGGGTCTTTGCGTTTCGGGCTGCGCTTTGCTCGGTATTTTCATCGTGTTCATCATCTTCGGTGTAGTTTGCGGTCAGATCGATGCTTCTGTTACCGGTGAACAAGCTGCTTCCTGCAAGAGCATTCTCGGCATGATCAGCGAAAACCTCAACTTCGGTGCAGGCTTCACCATGACTCTTTCGGGCTACGCTCTCGGCTGCTCTATCATCGCTATCTTCGCTCGTATCGGCGGCGGTATCTACACCAAAGCTGCAGATATGGGTGCCGATTTGGTTGGTAAGACCGAAGCGCACATTCCCGAAGACGACCCCAGAAACCCCGCTACCATCGCAGACAACGTTGGCGACAACGTCGGCGACGTTGCAGGTCTCGGCTCCGACCTTCTCGAAAGCTACGTCGGCGCACTCCTTTCCGGCACTATCCTCGCTATCGAGCTTTTCGCTAAGCACGTATTCGGCGACACCGAAATGCTCAGACAGATGATATACTTCCCCCTCGCATTTGCTGCAGCAGGTCTTATTTCCTGCATAATCGGTATTGCTTCCCTCTTCGTTCGCAAGAAGCTTTCCGACAACCCCCACAAAGAGCTTAACGGCGCGACCTATATTTCCGCTATACTCACCATGGTACTCGGCGGCGTTATCGCGTTCTTCTGCTTCAACCGTTTCGGCGGCAAGATGATCGAAGGCTACGAAGGCCTTTCGGTATTCGATTCCGTTGAATTCCACCTCGGCTGGTCTTCCCCCTGGATCGCCGCTGCTATCGGCGTTATCGCAGGTATCGTTATCGGTAAGATTGCCGAATACTACACCTCTTACGACTATCAGCCCACCAAAGAGCTCTCTGCCGCTTCGGTTGAAGGCTCCGCGCTCACCATTACCCAGGGTCTTGCACTCGGTATGATCTCCTGCATGCTTCCCTGCGTAGTTCTCGGCATTGCTATTTTCGGTTCTTACCTTATTTCCGGTATGTACGGCGTTGCTGCCGCTGCAATCGGTATGCTTTCCTTCGTTGCTACCACCGTTTCGGTTGACTCCTACGGTCCTATTTCCGACAACGCCGGCGGTATCGCAGAAATGTCCTACCTCGATCCCTCCGTTCGTGAAATCACCGACGAGCTCGACGCAGTAGGTAACACCACCGCAGCTATCGGTAAGGGCTTCGCAATCGGTTCTGCCGCACTTGCAACCCTTTCGATGATGACCTCTTACATCTTCGCATACACTCCCGCTCCCGAGGTTCCCAACTTCGCAGAGGGCGCACTCGATAAGATCTCGCTCAACTCTATCGAACCCGCAGTTCTCGTCGGCTGTATCGTTGGTGCGGCACTTCCCTTTATGTTCTCGGGTATGCTTATCAACGCGGTTGCCAAGGCTGCAAGAAAGATGGTTGAAGAGGTTCGCCGTCAGTTCAGAGAAATCAAGGGCCTTATGGAAGGCGAAGTACTTCCCGACTACAAGACCTGTATCGAAATTTCCTCGCAGGGCGCTCTTAAGGAAATGCGCGTTCCCGCTATCTTCTCGATCGCATTCCCCGTTGTTTGCGGCTTCGTGTTCGGTGCGGAATTCGTTGGCGGTGTTCTCGTAGGCGCAACCATCTCTGCTATTATGCTCGCTCTCTTCTGCGGTAACGCAGGCGGCGCTTGGGACAACGGTAAGAAATATATCGAAGTCGGCGGCGTTCAGGGCGAAAGCAAGGGCGGCAGCGCTCACGATGCGGCTGTAGTAGGCGACACCGTAGGCGATCCCTTAAAGGACACCGTAGGTCCCTCGCTCGATATTCTTATCAAGATTATGAGCACCATTTCGCTCGTTACCGTTGCAGCGTTCGCAGATAACAACCTTCTTAACCTGCTCGGTCTTTAATTTCAAATTTCTTTTCGGCGCACCGTGAAAACGGTGTGCCGTTTTTTATGCAAAAATCCAAATTCACTCTTGATTATTTCGCTTAACGGTGCTAAAACTAAATAAGCTTGAATCAATTTCGAGCCGGAGGCAAAAAATGATAATCGATTTTCACACTCATATATTCCCCGACGCACTCGCACCGCGGGCAATCGCATCGCTTCAGCAAACCGCGGGACTGCCGGTTGTGTTCGACGGCACCGCAAACGGACTTATATCGCTTTTGAAATCGCAGGGGATAAGCAAAGCAATCGTTTTGAACACCGTTACGAACGAGAGGCAGGTCGAAAAGGTAAACGCGTTTGCGCTTGCCACGCAGGAAAAGAAGGAGCTTATTCCCTTTTGCTCACTGCACCCGCTTAACGAAAATATCCGCGAGCGCCTGTGCGAGCTTAAAAGCAAAGACGTTTTGGGCATAAAGCACCACCCCGACTACGTCGGGATCGATTTCGACGACGAGCGTATGCACCCGCTTCTTGCCGCCGCGTGCGAGCTTAAAATGCCGATGGTTATCCACGCCGGCTATGACCCGGTATCGCCCAATCACACCCATGCCACCCCCGATATGATATGTACGGTTCTCGACCGCTATCCCGACCTTATACTCGTAGCGGCGCATTTGGGCGGAGTAGGCAGATGGGAGGAGGTCTGCGAAAAGCTTTGCGGAAGAAATCTTTACCTTGATACCGCATTCTGCTGCGAGCGAGTCGGCATTACCGCAGAGCAGACAAAGCGTATTTTCGAACGCCACCCGCACGAAAAAATTCTGTTCGGATCGGACGCTCCCTGGGCGTCGCCCTCGGAAATTCTCGAATTTATATCCAAGCTCGGTCTTTCGAGCGAAAGCTTGGAGCTTATTCTGCACAAAAACGCCGAAGGGCTGCTCGGTTTATAATATAAATATTATAATTGTATGAACGGTTCGCCCTTTGACGCATATTGCGGCGAGCCGTTTTTATTTATTGCACAATTCGCCAAGCCGAAATTTGTAATTTCTCACAAATAGATAAATCGCACTTGATTATTTGAATAATCGGTGTTATAATCAATGATAACTAATGCTGGAATTTTATGTCCGGAGGTCAATATGAAAAAATTTATTTCTCTCATGCTCTGTCTTCTCTTCTGCGTCGGCGCACTCGTCGGCTGCGGCGGTCTCGGCGAAGATGAAAAGGGCGCAAACGTCCGTATGTATCTCACCGATTACCCCTACACGCTCGACCCTGCTATCGTTCAGCTCAACAGCGACGTAGAACAGATCCTTTCGCTCATTTTCGAGCCTCTCGTTACCATCGACGAGGACGGCGAAGTTCAGCCCGCTCTCGCTACCGAATGGTACTATAAATACGACGAAATATATCAGCTTCACAAAATGTATTTCGAATTGAAGGAAACCAAGTGGAGCGATAACCGTTCGGTCAGCGCGGACGACGTTATCTACGCTTGGAGAAGAATTCTTTCTCCCGAAACCGACAGCCCCTACGCTTCGCTCCTTTATGCAATCAAGGGCGCAAGAAACGTTAAATCCGGCGTCGGCACTATCGACGACCTCGGACTTGCCGCAGTTGACGATACCCTTTTGGAAGTAACCTTCGAGCGCGAATACGACGTTGATCTTTTCGTTCGCCAGGTTGCAAACATCCACCTTGCTCCCCAGCGCGAAGATATCGTAACCCGCTATGAAAAATCCGGTGAAGACTGGGCGGGCAGCGCTGCAAACATCGTGTGCAACGGTCCCTTCCGTGTTCAGACTATGGATATGCCCCGTGAAAAGAGAGAGGGCGAAGAGGACTTCAGCGGTAAGTTTGCAAGCAAGCTTGTTTTGGAACGTAACGCATACTATATGCGCGATCCCGAAAAGGACGATCTCGACGATTACGTTCTTCCCTACCGTATAACCTGCTATTATATGGAAGGTCAGCTCGATTACTATGCAGACGCAGATAACAAAACCCAGGAAACCTTCCAGGCAGACCGCTTCAATGCGGGCGAGCTTTATTTCCTGAGCTCGTTCGACGCGCAAACCTACGAATACTTCAAGAAGGATCTTGAAACCCAGCAGACCTTGAACGGCTATGCGTTCTATTTCAACACCGCGAACGAAATTCTTAAGGACGCAAACGTCCGCAAGGCACTTTCGCTTGCGCTTGACAGAAACGCTATCACCGCAAACGTTACCAAAACCGGCGAGGTTCCCGCTACCGGCTACGTTCCTCAAGGCGTATTCAATACCGACAGAAAGACCGATTTCCGCGAAGTAGGCGGCAACCTCTATAACACCGCGGCAGACGCAGAAGGCGCAAAGGCACTCGTCGGCGGCAAGAGAGGCAAGCTTACCGTTACCTACCTCATTCCCCAAAACGCATACACCACCAGAACCTACGGCCGCAAGATCAACTACGCAAACATCTATGAAGACGTTGCTAAGGCTGCAGGCGCATATTGGGAAGGTCTCGGCTTCTCGATCGAATACCGCGGTCTTGATCCCGATGCATACAGAACCGCACTTATCACCAGAGATTACGATATTATCGGTGTAAACGTGGTTAACGGCTCGGTTGACGCATTCAGCTACCTCGCTCCCTTTGCGAAGGAATACAGCGGTGCAAGCGTTATCGTTGATAACTCTGTTGCGAACACCGAAGAAATCTTCAACACCCACTACACCAATATCGATAACGCAGACTACAGCAAGCTTATCACCGATGCACTCAACGCCGCTACTCTCGAAGAGCGCGCATCGATTCTCCACCAGGCAGAACAGAAGCTTATTAACGAGCTCTGCCCCGCAACTATGGTATTCTGGTACTCCAGAAGCTTCGTTGCCAACGATAAGATGATCGGCGGCTACGAAACAGACAGCTGGTTCGGTTATATCGACTTTACCGACCTTAAGCTCGACGACTGGCGCGACGTTAACGCAAGCGAAGACGCTGTTAGCGAAGCAAGAAACGCCGAATAAGTTTTAAAGCTACATAGTAAGAGAGACGGAAACTCCGTCTCTCTTTTTTGTTCCCCTGCCATTAAAGCTGTAAAACCAACGCAATTCCAAGCAGTGCCACGCCCAAATTCATATCCGAAAGCATAAAGCAAAGCGTTACAAAAAACACAAAAACAGCCTTCGCGGTTATCGAAGCGGCAGAGCAGAATCGCTCTGCTTTTTTGTTTTTGTAGGCAAGAAAGCAATAGAGCGCCTTGCCGCCGTCGAGCTTGCGCACCGGCATAAGATTGAATAACGCAAGCAGACAATTTACCACCGCACCGAAAAGCAAAAGCGGGGCTTTGACGATAACAAACGCGAAAGCAAGGACAAGCGCACCGAAAAACGAAAACGCCGGACCGGAAAGCGCAATAATCGATTCGTCGCGGTGGTTTATTCCCTCGGGCAGAACTATAAGCGCGCCCATTGGCAGAATATCCACTCTGCGAACGCGATATTTAAGCATTTTTACCGCAAGCAAATGCCCGAGCTCGTGCCACGCCGCCGAAAACAGCATTACTGCAAACGCCGCCGCCCCCTCGAGCCAAAGCATTAACAAAAGGCAGGGCAGCGCAAACATCGATATGCGCAAACGGGCGCGCGGAAAAACTATATACATCAGCTTATCCAGCCGTTAACGATATTGAATAAGCCGCGTATACCGTCGGAGTTGCCGCCCGCAAAAACAGCAATATCGCCGCGCGGAATAAAAAACAAAAGCAAAGCCGAAAGCGAAAGCAAAAGGCAAAGCGAAAGCTTTATTTTTTCCGAGCGCTTTTTTAAAGAAACAAAAGGTTTTTTCAAAATTAATTCACCGCCGTTTATATTATGACAAAATACCCCCAAGCTTTTATTTATAATAAAGAGCAAGGGGTGTTTTTTATGTATGACGAAAGCATCGTGATTTATTCCGATATACTCTTTCTTATTAATTTTTCGCTCGATTTTTTGTGTCTGTTCATTTCAAGCAGGCTGCTGCACCGCAAAAGCACAGTATGGCGTTTGGCGGTCGCTTCGCTGTTCGGTGGCTTATATGCATTTTTGCCGTATTTGGCAGAGCTTGATATTTACCTGTCTTTGCCGCTACATATCGCTTCGGCGACGGTTATCTGCCTTATCGCCTTTGGGTTCGGGGACGCAAAGGGACTGTTGCTTGCCGTGCTTACCTTTATCGCATCTTCTGCGCTTTTAGGCGGACTGATTACCGCCTTCTATTCGCTTATCGGCGGTTATTCAAACGGCATATACCGCGAAATCGATTCGCTTTCGTTTTTAATCATTTGCGTTTTGTCGGCGTTATTTGCGCTTTTATACAGTCTTATCTGCCGAAAACGTATCGATATACGCTCTGCGGAAATAAGAATCAAAATAGGAAAAGACTTTGTCCGCGCACGCTTGCTGTGCGACAGCGGCAACCTTGTTACCGAGCCGTTTTCGGCCTTGCCGGTTATAGTGCTTTCTTCAACCTGCCTGCCGCCGCCATACGATAACCCCGAAAGCGAGCTGTTTCCGCAGGCAATACGTGCAATACCGTTTTCGACAAGCTCGGGCGCAGGCTGCTTTTTCGGCTTCCGCCCCGAAAGGATTGAGCTTTTACGCCCCGCGCGCAAGCCAAAGCTTATCGACGCCTATATCGGCATAGATACCGAAAGAAAAAGCTATTCGGGATACGACGGGCTTATCCCGACGAGCGTTTTATAATATAAAGGAGGAAGGACAATGACAGAAAGGGTAAGCCTTGTTATTCATTGGTTAAAGGAAATTTTGGGTATCGGCGAGGAGCTGTTTTACGTCAACGGCCCGCAAACCCTGCCGCCGCCCTTAACGCAAGAGGAGGAAAGCGAGCTTATCGAGCGGCTGGAGCACGACCCCGAGGCGAAAAAGACGCTTATCGAGCGCAATCTGCGCTTGGTGGTATATATCGCACGGCGATTTGAATGCAGTGCTGTCGGTATAGAGGACCTCGTATCTATCGGCACGATAGGCTTAATAAAGGCAATAAACACCTTTAGATGCGACAAGCAGATTAAGCTTGCCACCTATGCCTCGCGCTGTATAGAAAACGAAATACTTATGTTTTTGCGCAAGAACACCGGAGCAAAAGCCGAGCTTTCACTCGACGAGCCGTTGAATATCGATTACGACGGCAACGAGCTTTTGCTTTCCGACGTGCTCGGCACCGAAAACGATTACGTTTACAAAAGCATCGAGGAAAGCGAGGACAAAAAGATGATACGCAAGGCGATTGCGGTATTAAGCCCGCGCGACCGAAAAATTATCGAGCTTCGCTACGGTATCGACCGAAACGGAAACGAGCTTACTCAAAAGGAGGTTGCCGATATTTTGGGAATATCGCAAAGCTATATATCGCGGCTCGAGAAAAAGATAATCGCACAGCTTAAGGAGTACCTTAAAAATCAAAGCTATTGACAGAAATCGCCGAAAAGTGTATAATTAAAGCGTTAATATAAAGAAAGGAGGTTTTTGTATTTTAGGGTTATTCAAAAGAGATAACGCGAAGAACGATTCGGTCCAATCACAGCTTCCGAAGGCGGTTGCTTTCGTAGATTACGAGCATTGGTATATTTCGCTCAAAAACAACTATGGGCTTGCACCCAATATAAAGGGCTGGTTCGAGGACCTTAATTCCAAATTTAATCTTATCGAAGTAAACTTCTTCGCAGATTTCTCGCACAAAAGTCTTGCGGACGAGATAGGACGTATTCGTCTTTTCTCGAACAAGATAATCGATACGCGCAGTCCAAACGGTGTCAAAAAGGATTTTACCGATTTTATAATTCTCGATAATATGTATCAAAAGGCGCTTTCTTCGGACGATATCGAGGTGTTTATTCTTTTCTCGGGCGATGGACATTTCAGCTCGGTCACCTCGTTTTTGAAGAACTTTTATCATAAGCAGGTGGTTATCTATGGCGTAAACGGCTCTTTTTCGAAGCAGCTGCGCGAAACCGCCAACAGCTTTTATACCATGCCGACCGAGCAGGATTTAAACGGAAGCTATTATAAAACCGTGTTCGATTATCTTAAAACAAGCCAACGCCCAAGGCTTGACGAGGCAATAGAGGTTGCGGCAAAGAAGCACCGCGGCGTCCCGAAGCAAAAAATAGCTGCCGCTGTTAAAAAGCTTATGGAAAATGACGTTATTTCGGAAAGGGCTATTGCGAATTCGAAGGGCAAAAAACAAAAAATGCTGTTCGTTGATTGGGAAAAAGCCGAAAAATATATCGATTCGGCAAACGAATTTTAAAAAAGCTATTGTAAAAGCAAAAGATGTGTGGTATAATACCGCTATAAAGAACAGTAAGCTATCAAGAGAGGGTGCAAGCCCTCTCTTGAGTCTTGAATGGAGGATTTATGGCCGAAGCAAAGAAAAAAGCCGCGAAGGCTAACCCGAAAAATATTGCCGAAAAGGTTCGTTCCGCAGTAGAAGAGGTTATTGTCGAAGCAGGCTATTCGGTTTGGGACGTTTCTTATTATAAAGAAGGCCCCGAAATGATACTCGAAATTTCCATCGACAAGCAGGGCGGTATTTCGATTAACGATTGCTCTGCCGTTACAAGACTTATCGAACCGATTATCGACGAGCTGGACCCGATCGAAGAAAGCTATTGCCTGCAGGTATCCTCTGCCGGCACGGTAAGACCGCTCGATAAGGACGAGCATATTCAGCTTGCTTGCGATAACAAGCTCCAAGCAACCGTTAAGCTTTACGTTGCGGTCGACGGCAAAAAGGAATATTCCGGCATTATCGAGGAATACGACGGCGAAACGCTGACTATAGTCGAAGGCGAAGAAAAGCACACTTTTGATAAAAAACAAATTTCAAAGATAAACGCCGAATTCGAAACCGAAATCGATTTGGCAGAAGAAAACGAGGAGAAGGAAGATGAATAAGGAACTGTTCGAAGCACTCGACGTGCTCGAAAAGG
>JAFTTN010000074.1 GCA_017466805.1 Clostridia bacterium | reverse complement strand
TAGATGTATGCAAGAGGTGTACGCTTTTGGTACGACAGCGGTCTTACCGCGGGCTTGGAATGGGACGGCGAGGTAAAAGCGGTTATCCGCCACCCCAACTGCTCGGGCGCGATATTCTTTTTGAGCGACAATTTGTTTTTAAGCAGGTCGGTTATTAACACCGAGCTCCCCTGTATTCTCGGTATCGACGAAAGGGGCAACGCTGTCGAGGGGGCAGAGCCGATTAATCATTTTTCGGTCAACCTTACCGAAAAGCTCCCGAGCGACATTATATTCGACATTATGCCCGAGCTTCGCAGCCGCGGGCTCGGTACCTCGTGGTTAAAAACGCTTGCAACGGCGTTTCCCGACGAGGTTACCTATATTTCGGCGCACGCGCAGGGCTATATCGAGCAGCTTATTGCACAGATAAGCGACAGCTTTAACGTTGTCGATTTTGCTATGACCTTGGGAAACGCCGACGACAGATACAGCTATACGGGCGAATATGAAAACTGCAAATACCACGGCCGCGGCAAGCTTTACTTCCCTGCCGACGACAAGCATATTTCATACGAGGGTGAATTTAAGAACGGCGAATTCGACGGTGTGGGCAAAATGCTTTACCGCAACGGCGATATATTCGAGGGCAATTTTGCAAACGGCAAAAAGAACGGATTAGGTGAAATGATTTTTGCCGACGGCAGAAGATATACCGGCTGCTTTAAGGACGGCGTATTTTGCGGAAGCGGCAAAATGCTGCGCGCAAACGGCGATATATACGAGGGCGAATGGCTCGACGGCAAATACGACGGTTTGGGCGCTTACACCTGGTCGGACGGTTGTATTCACGACGGAAGCTGGAAGGAAGGCACCAGGCACGGCAACGGCAGATACCATTACTCCGAAAAAGACTACCGCGAATATTTAGAAGGCGTTTGGGTAAACGGCAACATAAACGGCGAAGCACTGCTTAAATACCGCAACGGCAGAAGCGCAAGGCGTGTTTACGAATACGGCATACTTAAGGAATTCGACTGTTATCTTTACGAAAACGGCGATTTTTACGAGGGAAGCTCGGCAAACGGCAAGCTTAACGGTTACGGCAAAATGGTTTACGCCAACGGCAATATATACGAAGGCGATTGGGTAAACGACAAGCAGACCGGCAAGGGCAAAATGGTCTTTGAAAACGGCAACAGCTACGAGGGCGATTTTAAGGACGACCGCCGCAACGGCAAGGGTGTTTACCGTTTTGCCGACGGCAGAAGCTACGAGGGCGATTGGGTAAACAACAAATACGAGGGCAAGGGTATTTATATCTTTGCCGACGGCAGAAAATACGAGGGCGATTTTAAAAACGACAAGCAAAACGGTTACGGCAAATTCAGCTACACCAACGGCGATATATACGAGGGTGAATGGCTTGACGGCTGCAAGCACGGCAACGGCAAATATACCTACAGCGACGAAGTATCGATAGAATGCTACGAGGGCGAATACAAGCGCGACGAAAGAAACGGCCACGGTATTATGCGCTGGCGCAACGGCGAGCAATACGAGGGCGATTGGAAATACGGCAAAAAGAACGGCTACGGCGTTCACAGCTATGCCGACGGCGCAACGCACGAGGGCAATTTTAAAAACGACCTGCGCGACGGTGCCGGACGTTACCATTACCCCGAATCCGACAACCGCGAATATTTAGAGGGCGTTTGGATAAAAGGCGCGCTCGAGGGTGAATGCGAGCTTCGCTACAAGGACGGCTCGAGCACCGTCTGCACCTATTCGAAGGGCAACCTTACCTATTGCGAGCGCTTCGTTTACGAAAGCGGTCATATATACAGCGGCGAATTCAAGGGCGGCAAGCGCCACGGAAACGGCAAAATGATATATGAAAACGGCAATGTCTACGAGGGTGCTTGGGAAGGCGGTTTATTTAACGGATACGGAAAAATGCAATATTCCGACGGCAAGCTATACGAGGGCGATTGGAAAAACGACAACCGCCACGGACGCGGCAAAATGGTTTACGCCAACGGCGCGACCTACGAGGGCGATTGGAAGGCAGGCTTATTCGACGGGCACGGTATTTACACCTTTTCCGACGGCAGAGTTGCCGATTGCGATTGGAAGGCCGACAAAAAGAACGGCAAGGGTATTTTCCTTTGGACCGACGGCAAAAAATACGAGGGCGATTTTAAAAACGACGTACGCCACGGCAAAGGCAAAATGTCTTACCCCGGCGGCGAATATTACGACGGCGATTGGGTTAACGACAAAAAGCAGGGCTTTGGCGTTTATGCCAACGCCTCCGTCGATATATACGAGTGCGAATGGAAGGCCGACCAAAAGCACGGCAAGGGCATTTTCCGCTACAAAAGCGGCGATATATACGAGGGTGAATACGCAAACGGAAGCGCGCACGGGCACGGCAAAATATCTTACGTCGGCGGCAACGTATACGACGGCGAATGGGTAAACGGCAGGCGCGAGGGCAAATGTATTTACACCTTCGCAAACGGCAACGTATACGAGGGCGGCTTTAAAAACAACCAATATGAAGGCCTCGGAACCTACCGTTATGCAAACGGCGACGAATACGTTGGTGAATTCAAAAACAGCTGCTTCGAGGGCAAGGGGATTTACACCTTTGCCAACGGCGACGTATACGACGGCGAATGGAAAAACGACAAAACGCACGGCTACGGCGTTATGCGCCATTCCGACGGCAAGCTATACGAGGGCGATTTTGCAAACGGCAACCGCCACGGAAACGGTAAAATGGTTTACGCCAACGGCGATATATACGAAGGCGGCTGGGCAAGCGGTCTTTTCGAAGGCTACGGCGTTTACACCTTTGCTTCGGGCGAAAAATACGAGGGTGAATTCAAAGCCGACAAGCGCAACGGCAGGGGCAAAATGTCATACTCCGGCGGCGACGTATACGACGGCGAATGGGTAAACGGCAAGCGCGAGGGCTACGGCGCATATATTTTCAAAAGCGGAAGCGCATACGAGGGCGAATTCAAAAACGGTATGTTCGAGGGGCACGGCGTATACAGCTATTCTGACGGCGACCTTTACGACGGCGATTGGGTTAACGACAAAAAGCACGGCAAGGGTATTATACGCTATGCCGACGGCGACGTATACGAGGGTGAATTTGCAAACGGAGCAATAAACGGACACGGCAAAATGCTTTATGCCGACGGCAACATTTACGAAGGAAGCTGGGTTGACGGCAAGCGCGAGGGCAAATGTGTTTACACCTTCGCAAACGGCAACCGCTACGAAGGCGATTTCACCAACGGCAACATCGAAGGCTTCGGCGTTTACCATTACAGCAACGGCGACGTATACGAGGGTGAATTTAAAGGCGGCAAAAAGAACGGCCGCGGCAAATACACCTTCAAAAGCGGCAAAATCCTCGACGGCGAATGGAAAAACGGCGAATTCGTCGGGTAAGCGTTTTTTACGAGATAGGTTTGCGAATAGGTTTGCGAGAAAACCTTTTTTATAAAAAAGGTCTTCTCGCGCTCTTTCCAAAAAATTTTTAGGACAAAAATTTTTATAGAGCGAAGCACTATCTATTATCTATTATCTATTATCTATTATTTTTTTATTATTTAATATGATCGATTTTAACCTTAACGAATATTTAGCGCAGCTCGAGGCGTCGGAAAGCATTAATCTATGCCCGAAGGTGCCCAACCCGAAGCTGCGCGCAAACGAAAATTACATATTTATAAGCTACGCGCACGCCGATTACAAGCAGGTCTACAAGGCTATCGCACATATGTATGCAAGCGGAGTTCGTTTTTGGTACGACAGCGGGCTAACCGCGGGCGTGGAATGGAACGACGAGGTCACCGCCATCATTCGCAGTGAAAGCTGCATCGGCGCGGTGCTGTTTTTGAGCGAAAATCTATTCCTCAGCAAATCGGTCATCGGCATCGAGCTGCCCTGCATTCTCGGTGTGGACGAAAAGGGCAACGCTATCGAGGGGTTGGAGCCGCTTAATCACTTCTCGGTCAACCTTACCGAAAAGCTTCCGATAGAAATTATTGCCGAGGTTATGCCCGACATTGTCAAGCGCGGGCTCGGCACCACCTGGATACGCACGCTTTCCACCGCGTTTCCCGACGAGGTAACCTATATTTCGGCGCACGGCAAGGGCTATATCGAGCAGCTTATCGCCCAAATCCGCGACAGCTACGGTGTTATCGGCAAAAACGAGCACACCGACAAATACCGCTACGAAGGCGGATACGAAAACGGCAAATACCACGGGCGCGGCAAGCTTTACTTCCCCGAGGACGACGGTCGAATTTCCTACGAGGGCGAATTCGTCTGCGGCGAAATCGAGGGCGAGGGCAAAATGCTTTACCGCAACGGCGACGAATATT
>JAFTTN010000073.1 GCA_017466805.1 Clostridia bacterium | reverse complement strand
TTAGATATCGCAAACGGCAAGTTTATAATGTTCTGTGATAGTGATGACTATTATACATCGAATACTTGTGAATTAATGTATGAAGCCATTATCAACAAACCAAATGCTTGGGTATTTTGCAACATATGTCGCGTTGATGAAAACGATATCCCGCTCACCGACTCGAACAGCGAAATAGCACACAAAAAGTTTTTGAACAGCCCAACATATTGTACCGCCTTTGAATTATCTCTATCAGGTAGTTGTTGTAACAAAATTTACAATCATGAAATTATACGCAAGCACAAAATTCGATTTGACGAAACCATTCGTTTTGCCGAAGACGTTCCTTTTGATACCCCATACTGCTTAAAAACAGATTCGAAAATTTTCATCGCTTCTCCGCTATACTTTTACAGAGTCGTAAATAGCAGCCTTACCCACTCTTACCACAGCGATCATTTAGGCATTTACATAAAATTATTTAAAATCAGACTCCCTCTTATCAAAGAAAACGAAATTGCGGATTTTTGCGATATTTATTTCCATTATTTCGTTACACTGCTCGACAACACGATGGACAAGCGGAATCCAATGTCTTTTTGGCAAAAGATGCGATATAACGACAAAATGATGAAAACCGAAGAGTTCAGATACTGTGTTGCGCATGCGAGCGGCAAAAACGACAGCGCTATATTTATGCACGTAGTCAGAATGCACAACTATTATATCTATTGGCTATTCCAAAAAATATGCAAGCTTAAAGAAAAATTCAAACGAAAACCCAAGAAATATTAACGAGGTTAATATGAAAATCATCGCTATAATGCCAATTAAGTTAAATAACGAGCGTTTACCCGGCAAGAACGTTATGGTGCTCGGTGGAAAGCCTTTGCTTCAACACCAGCTTGAAGCAGTTAGGGAAGCAAACGTTGCCGACGAAATATACGTGTATTGCAGCAACGAGGCGGTGTGCGAATAT
The DNA here is from genome assembly GCA_017466805.1 of Clostridia bacterium. Taxonomy (GTDB): domain Bacteria; phylum Bacillota; class Clostridia; order Oscillospirales; family CAG-382; genus Coliplasma. Next base: position 35,020 of record JAFTTN010000073.1, on the reverse strand, counting down.
TTGCCCCAAAAAGTTGAATTTTTAAAGCGATCGCAACATCTTGACCTCCCCACCTCGAATTTTTCACAGATTTTCGAAGCGTTTTCAAACGAAAAGCCTGCTGACGTTTATATATACGTGCACGCAACTGCCCCATTTATCAGTGTCGAAACGATTAAAGAATGTGTAAATGCAGTTTTGAGCGGCGAATTTGACTCGGCTTTCTGTGCGGTAAAGATCCAAGACTTCTTATGGAAAGACGGCGAGCCATTGAATTTCGATGCGATGAATATCCCTCGCAGCCAAGACATCGAGCCGATTTACCGCGAAACATCGGGGGTGTACGTGTTCACTAATGACGTATTCAAAGCATACCGCAGACGTATCGGCAAGAAGCCCTATATTAAAGAGGTTTCTTTTAAAGAAGCGGTTGATATTAACAACCCCGAGGATTTTAAATTAGCAGAAGCGATGGTCGGTATAGACCTTTAAGGAGAAGCAATGAAATCTGTTAAGGTATTGGACGTAACGTTACGCGACGGCGGATGCGTTATCGACTTTAATTTCGGACAATCGTATATGAATCAAATACTTGATTCGTTAGAAAAATCCGAGGTCGACGTTATAGAACTTGGATATATAGATTCCAAAAAAGGCAGTATCGAAGGACGCACACAGTTTTGTGACGAAATTGCGATTAAGAAATTTTTAAAACGCAAAAAAAGCAACGTTGAATACGTTGCTATGTTCGATTTTGGAAAGTTCGATCCTGAATTACTCTCTGAATATGACGGTAGCGGAATAGACGGTTTAAGAATTGCCTTCCACAAAAAAGACCGTTTGAATATGCTTGCAACAGCAAAAGCTGTTTTGAAAAAGGGTTACAAGCTCTTTATTCAGCCGATGACAATAATGCGATATTCAGACGCCGAGCTTTTAGAATTAATCGACGTCGTCAATCGTGAATTAAGCGATGCTACAGCTTTCTACATTGTCGACAGCTTTGGCGAAATGCGAATGAACGACCTAAACCGTATCGTTCATCTTGTCGACCGTAATCTCGATCAAAACATTCAAATGGGCTTCCATTCGCATAACAACCTTCAATTGTCTTATTCCAACGCAGTTACTCTTTTACAGTTCTTTACTTCGAGAAATCTTATAATCGACGCATCTATTCTCGGTATGGGCAAGGGTGCAGGAAATTTAAACACCGAGTTATTTTTGGAGCATTTGAACCTATATTTTAACAAGAACTATAAAATCCAGCCTTTATTAGAGGTTATCGACAAAGTTGTAAACACCATTCGCGCTGAATTTTATTGGGGTTACTCTATTGAATACTATCTATCTTCGGTAAACCACTGCACGCCCAGCTACGCCGGTCATTTTTACAAAAAGCATATGCTTCCCGTTGAGCAGGTCGCAGAGCTTTTGGGAATGATCTCCGAAGAAAAAAAGGTTTCGTTCGATAAGGAATATGCAGAACAGCTTTATCTTTCATTTAATGCACGCAAACACGCAAACGATGACCCCGTTATTAAAGAGCTTACGAGCATTATTAACGGAAGGCGTATTCTGTTGCTCGCCCCGGGTAAGCGTTTGACCGATGCAGACCAAAAAATAAGAGAATTGCTTTCCTGCAATGATACTGTCAGCATTTCTCTGAACGCTTTTGATAAATACGAGACCGATTTTGTGTTAACAACACGAATTGATGCATACAACGATGCGGTTGTGAACGGCAAAAGAATTATAGCCACGAGCGGTATTGCTGCCACACCATCTGACAGAGTTTATGTAATCGATTACGAAAAATGGATTACTCTCGAAAACGGCGTAAACGATTCTTCCGGCATCGTTGCTTTGAAGCTGATGACTGCTTGCGGTGCAAGTGAGCTTGTTTTGGCCGGCTTTGACGGTTTTTCGGTCGATATTAACACAAACTATTACGACAAAACCATGCGTAGACCGGTTAGCGAGGAGCAAGCACGCTTGCGAAACGAATACTTTAAAGAATACGTGCGGAGACTGCGTGCTACGCTTCCCGTCACCTTCTTGACTCAATCACTTTACGAGGAATAATATGTCCAACATTAAGCTTTTGGTTATGGACGTTGACGGAACCCTAACCGACGGAAAAATATACACATCCGAAAACGGCGAATTATGCAAGGCGTTCAATGTAAAAGATGGATACGGCATTGCACAAATACTACCCAAGCTTTCGATAACACCGGTTATTATAACGGGGCGAAGCTCTAAAATTGTTGAAAAGCGCGCTACTGAATTGGGCATAACACACGTTTACCAAGGTATTTCCGATAAACTCGCTATGCTGAAATCCATAGCTACGGAAATGAGACTTCGGTCCGAGGAAATTGCATATATCGGCGACGATTTGAACGATTTAGCGTGTATTGAGTTTTGCGGCTTTACCGCCTGCCCTGCCGATGCTGTATTTGAAGTATTGCGTGAGGTCGACCACATTTGCAAGCGCGACGGCGGCTGCGGAGCTGTTCGCGAATTTATCGATTTAATAGCAGACGAAAAATAATATGCTGCTTTTTATTTACCTCTTACCTCTGTTATTTGTAACGTTATGTTGTTTTGCAGTATGTTTAATTTGGGCAGTATTAAACTATAAATACGTTACTGTTAAAAAGAACGGACGCGGCACGAACATTTGGCTGATATTTAATTTAATATGCTTTTGTGTAATGTGCTTTTTGATTATTTATAACACGCTGATTGTTCGCAGCGGAAATATCTACAAGGTAGAGCTTATTCCTTTTTATTCATTTGTTGTGGCAAAAACACAGCGCGAAATGATACGTCAGCTTTATATGAACGTGATTATGTTTTTACCGTTCGGAATGTTTTTGTCTTGCGCATTGTCGCACAAATTCAAAGCAGGTGTCACTGTTTTTGTTTCGAGCGTTGCGGGTGCACTTTTAAGCTTAATAATCGAGCTTTCACAATACTTTTTCCATTTAGGTGAGGCTTGGACCGACGACGTTATTTGCAACGCGTTGGGGGCGTTTTTGGGCGCTTTGGTAATTGTCGTGCCTAAACTATTTAAAAAGAAAAAATAAAAGTCCCATATGGGACTTTTATTTATTTATATACCACGAGGGAATTACGTTTTGCATACCGTTATACCAATGCAGTACTTCTTTCGCTTGATTTTTCATTGTTTCTATCTCCTTATCGCCAAAAGGGATTGCCCAAGGGATAGAACTAAGGGTATTGCAGGAAATATACAAAGCAAGGAGTTCCCAGAATCGATAAGGAACGTCGTTATCGAAATAACCGTCTACCATTCCGCTTGCAAAATGCGGCGAAGCTTGTGCACTCCAAACGATACGGTTAAACTCTTCCCAAGGATCTCCGAAATCAAAGCGATTAAAGTCTATTACGTATAATTCCCTATCATTTCCGATCATCATATTGCCGATATGGTAATCGCCGTGCTGAAACGAAAACGGTCTGTTTTCGAGTAGCTTACGATGGGAATTTACATATTCGATAAACGCATCACCGTTATCGTATTTTATCGGGCAATCATTATACATTTTTATCTTACGGTCTGCTTTTGCGTTAAAACGAGCCGACCATTCGGGCGTGTTCTTTGGTGCAGGTATGGAATGTATTTTTTGCAAAATTTTACCGGCTACTACTCCAAAACGGTATTGCTCTTTAAGCGCAAGCCCTGAAATAACCGCTTCGGCGTCTTCGCCTTCTATCCAGCTTTGTATCGTGCACACTTCATTACCGCAAATTTCGAACGAAATAGGTTTGCAAATAAACAAGCCCATTTCGGCACATACCGACATATATTCGTGCTCTTGCCTCTTGCGGTCAAGCTGTGAAATATCAGAGGTGCGCAGGAGGTAAATATTGCCGTCTTGTGCAATCGCGCGATACTTCTTATCATTCGACCAGCCTTTTTTTATCTCCGTTTTTGAAACGATTTCGTTTACTTTCATAACATACCTTTCGTTAGGACAAAAACGACTCCGCAGAAGCAGAGCCGTTAATTTATTTATTAGTTCCAAAGATCTGCGGGGTAATCGCCGCTTTCGATTTTTGAATTCAAGAAGCTTTCGAATTCGGGCTTATCCGAACGATACGTAACACCCATCCATTTAGCATCGGTGTGCACGACCTTACATTCGAATTCGCCTTTTGTGATCCCTTCGTCGATAACGTTGGGAATATAATATTCGTCTGTAAGAAGATCGGTTTCGGGATTTTTTAAAAATTCGATAAATCCTTCTTCGACGTGCTTAAATACGTCGGGCGTAAATGCCCAAAAGTTCATCGAAACGGGTGAATTTTCATCGATTTCGTGCCATTCGCCCTTTTCTTCGTATTTTGTAACACCGTCTACACGCATTATCTTTTTGAGTTCACGTATATGCTTTATGTTGCCGTTTTCGGTTACACATACTCCGCGGGCAACGTGACCGTTGCTCGATAGCGTATTGGATAGAACGTAGCCCGGCATTGCAAAACGCTTTGAATTAACCTCTTTTAGATAATCGTACATTACCTCGAAGGATTCTCTGCCATAAAAATCATCGGCGTTGAAGATAACGAACTTATCGTCAACAATATTACGGCAAGCACGAAGTGCGTGTGCGGTTCCCCACGGCTTTATTCTATCTGCCGGACAGGAAAAACCATCGGGAAGATCGTTCATATTTTGGAACGCATATTCAATTTTTATGTTTTTAATGCGCGAGCCTATCGTTTCTTCAAAGGCTTCGAGGTTTTCTTCTTTGATGATAAAAACTATCTTATCAAAGCCTGCACGGATACAGTCGTATACAGAATAGTCGATTATGAATTCACCACGAGGTCCTACAGGATCGATCTGCTTTAAACCGCCGTAGCGGCTTCCCAGACCTGCTGCAAGGATAACAGCTGTCATAATAACTCTCCTTTAAACTATCATTTCTTTTGTAATGGTGAGTGTTTTTACGGTTGCATCTGAGGGGATTTCGTACATATATTTTGTCATTATTCCTTCGGTAACAGCACGCAAGCCTCTTGCACCGCTTTGAAGCTTATATGCCTTTTCGGCAATAGCCTCGATCGCTTCATCGGTAAAGATGAGCTCGACACCGTCGTATGCAAATAGCTTTTGATATTGCTTAATAAGTGCATTCTTCGGTTCTTTAAGAATACGCACGAGAGCGTCCTTATCGAGCGGTTCAAGAGTTGCGATAACCGGTATTCTGCCTACAAGCTCGGGAATAAGACCGTATTTTACGATATCTTGCTGGGTTACTTTTTTTAGATCGGCGCCTTTTTTACGCTCCTCCGACGTTAAGGTCGGCGCATTGTATCCAACCGTTTGTCTGCCGAGACGCGTTCCTACTATATCGCGCAGGCCATCAAACGCACCGCCGCAGATGAACAGAATATTGGAGGTATCTATTTGTATAAATTCCTGATTGGGATGCTTTCTGCCGCCTTGTGGCGGAACGTTGGAAACGGTACCTTCGACAATCTTCAGCAAAGCCTGCTGAACACCTTCGCCCGAAACGTCGCGGGTGATAGAGCGATTTTCGCTCTTGCGGGAAATCTTATCGATTTCATCGATATAAATAATCCCGCGTTCTGCCTTCTTTACGTCGAAATCGGCTGCCTGAAGCAGACGTACGAGTATGTTTTCGACGTCTTCTCCGACATATCCCGCTTCAGTAAGGGTCGTAGCATCCGCTATTGCAAAGGGGACGTCGAGCATACGCGCAAGCGTTTGAGCAAGCAACGTTTTTCCAACACCTGTCGGGCCAAGAAGAAGAACGTTGCATTTGCTTAATTCTACATCCGAAAATTCCTCGGAAGAATTTTTTGCGCTTTTCTTTTCATTCTTTTCGTTTAATGCATTTATGCGCTTATAATGATTATAGATTGCCACCGAAAGCGTTATTTTTGCTTCATCCTGCCCGATAACGTATTTATCAAGCTCTGCTTTAATTTCTGCAGGTTTGGGAAGCTTTAAAGGCGCTTCGGAATTTTCTTCTATAAGCTCGGCTTCTTCCGGCAATGCGAAAAGCTCGTTATACTCGTCCGAGATTTCGCAGCACAGATTTAAACATTCATCGCAGAAATCGATATGATTGCCATGTATTGACAAAGTCGTAACGTGCGAAGATGGTCTGCCGCAAAAGCCGCAAATATTTCTTTTATCTGCCATACTTTAATTAATCTCTCTGCTCGAGCACTTTATCCACAATGCCGTATTCCTTAGCGGTGAGCGCATCCATATAATTATTTCGATCGGTATCCTTTTCGATTTCTTCGATACTCTTACCCGTTACAGAGGCAAGAAGCTCGTTGAGCATTTTACGGATACGCTCCATTTCAGCCGCTTCGATTTCGAGATTTGTGGTTTGGTCTTGGAAATGACCGTTTATAAGGGGTTGGTGAATCATAATCTTCGAATGCGGCAAAGCAATACGTCTTCCCTTTTCGCCGCAAGCGAGAAGGACAGCCGCCATACTTGCACACATACCGATGCAGATAGTGCTGACAGGACATTTAATAAAGTTCATCGTATCGTATATCGCCATACCCGCGCTGATAGAGCCACCGGGAGAATTGATATACAGCGATATTTCCTTTTCGCGATCCACACTTTCGAGATACAGAAGCTGCGCTACGACGAGCGAAGCAACCGTATCTGTAATGGGTTCGCCGATGAAAACGATTCTGTCATTGAGCAGGCGCGAAAAAATATCGTATGAACGTTCGCCGCGCGTAGTCTGCTCGACAACCATCGGTACCAAAGACATATTAGATCAACCTTTCGATTATTTTGTGGTGATAACAGCGTTTTCCTTGATAAGATCAACAGCCTTGCGAAGAACGATATCTTCGGAAATGCCGGATTCGGGAATGCTGGACTTAACGGTTTCGATATCTACATTATAGCCTTCTGCAATCTTCTTGTATTCAGCTTCGATATCCTTTTTAAGCGCCTTAATCTTTTCAAGCTTAACGATCTTACCGAGAGCGAGTCTGGTTTTAACCTGCTTTTCTGCCTCTGCCTTGAAGCTTTCGCGGAACTTCTCCATAGTCATACCGGTGTACTGGAAGTACATTTCGAGAGAAGCGCCCTGCGACTTAAGGCGATATTCGTAATCGCGGATATATCCGTCGATTTCCTGTTCGATCATACATGCGGGAATATCAACGGTGGTATTTGCGAGAAGTGCATCAAGAATTGCGTTTTCGAGCTTGCTTTCGGCTTCTTTTTCACGGCGTTCGGTAATCTTCGCCTTGATGTCTGCCTTATATTCATCAACGGTGTTGAATTCAGAAACGTCCTTAACGAATTCGTCGTCAAGCGCGGGAAGTTCTTTTACCTTGAGCTCGTGGAGCTTGATCTTGAATACAACGGATTTACCTGCGAGGTTTTCTGCACCGTAATCTTCGGGGAAGGTAACGTCGATATCAAATTCATCGCCGACGTTCTTGCCAACGATCTGTTCTTCAAAGCCGGGGATAAAGCTGCCGCTGCCGAGCTCGAGGGGATACTTTTCACCCTTACCGCCTTCGAATGCAATGCCATCGAGGAAGCCCTCGAAGTCGATAACAGCCTGGTCACCGTTCTGTGCAGATCTGCCTTCAACGGTAAGCATACGGGAGTTACGTTCGCGAGTTGCGTCGATATCCTTCATAACGTCTTCGTCGGTAACGACAACAGCTTCCTTTACAACCTCCAAGCCCTTGTATGCGGAGATTTCAACAACAGGCTTTACCCAAACCTGTGCTTTAAGAGCAACACCCTTTTCGTCGATAGAAACGATATCGATTTCGGGGCGGCTTACTGCTTCGAGCTTGGTGGAAGCAAGAGCGGTTTCATATGCGGTGGGAAGAAGGTTATCGAGTGCTTCATCATAAAATACGGTCGTGCCGTAGAGCTTTTCGATAATATGCTTGGGTGCTTTACCCTTACGGAAGCCGGGAACGTTCATCTTCGAAACGTTCTTGCGGTAAACCTTGTTTACCTCTGCGTCAAATACTTCCTTTTCGATGAGAAATTCAAACTCATACTTGTTCTTTTCGATCTCTTTCGCTTTAATAGCTGCCATTATAGATCCTCCAAATAATCATATTATTACATCTATTCATTTTAACAAAAATCCCCTAAAAGTCAAGCCTTTTTAGTAATTTGTATCTGTTTTTGAACGTTTTGTAACGATTTTTGAAATATAACGTTTCGGAGGTTGATTTTTAGTGCAACTTTGTATATAATATACTGCGGAAGGAGGCGAAGGTATGCCCGAAAACAACAGAAACAGATTCGAAGAATCGGTTAGTGCTTTTTCACATCTCGATATAAAGGGCGATTCAGACGGCGATAAACGTGCATTATTGCCCTCTTTAATAATACGTTGCGTTATGATTGCTTTGTGCATTGCATTGTTCGGATACGCTGTTTTTATGATAGCTTCGAGCGCGCTTGAAACCGATGAGGCAAACGAATTTTACGATAATCTTCGGCCCGACGCAAGCTCTTCTGCAATCAAACACTCGCCTTCCCTGCTTGAGCCTGCTTCGATGCTTACTTTGAAGGATGCGCTTGATGCCAACGGAGGCAACGACGTATACAGCGATATGCTCGGCGATTCGGCTGATGACGCACAAAGAAGGCGTTCTTATTACAGAAACTATATAAGCAAGACTGCGAAATATCCCGATATGTACGCTTGGATATACGTCAACTTTACCGAGGTTGATTATCCTGTTATGAAGGGGCCGTTCACCAACTATTATATGACGCACACAATAGACGGTGCCGAATCGTCATACGGAAGCATTACGGCAGATTCTAACCTTTCGGACAACTATGCCGCTAATATGAACGGTGTAATTTACGGTCACTGTATGAAAAACGGCACGATGTTCAGATCGCTTAAAACCTTTATGGAAAGCGCAAACCGCAACACAAAGGCAAGGGCGATGAATATTGAAATATACACCGAAGAAGGCTTATATATCTACAAGGTATTAAGCGGTTATCGCAATGACGACAACCACTATGCGCAGACGGTATTTGGTTCAACCGCCGAATACAAGGCCTTCCTTGACAAAATCGTTTCGAGAAACGAATTAAGCATAACCAACAGTTATAATGAAAATTCACGAATAGTAACTTTAATAACCTGTGCAAACGTAACTTCAAACGATGACGAGCGTTACGTTCTTCACGGAGTGCTTACGGCGTTTATACCAAAAGAGCAGCTTTAAAGCGGGATTATAAAGCAAAAAAGACCTCAAACGAGGTCTTTTTTTCTGCTCTCTAAATATTATCCTTCTCGTGTGACACCCCAATTAATTGTTTTCGCGCCCAGTTTATCAGCCCTTTCGGTTTGGCACCATTGTTCGTCCCATCCGGAAGGCTTTTCGGAGGCTTCGCAATTGATTATTAAATCCGGAGTGCCATAAAAAGCAGAGCGTTCTATGCGTATAACGTTCTTCCCCAAATATACTTCCTCTAACTTTTTGCAGTTCGCAAATGCGCTGATACAAATACGCGCAACGTAATCAGGAATTTCAATTGAGGTAATATCACTACTCGCGAAAGCAAATCGCCCAATTATCCAAACGTTATCGGGAATCACACTGTTTTTACATCCCAATACCAAAGTTTCTGTTCGCTTTTCAATCACACAATTATTTTCGGAGTAATAGAAAGGATTTGACTTGCTAACCTCTATACTTTCTAATGTACGGCTAAAACCTTCAAGTTGACTAATGTCTTCAAATGCCTCTCCTACAAAAAGATGCTTTAAATGCCATTGGTCCCATTGTATCCTCATAACATGCTTTGACATTATTAAGCTTTCAATGTTCGGAGCATCTTTAACGAAAAGGGATTCGACAATGCATCCGTTTGGCAAAACTTCAGGTATAACAATTTCAGATTTTGTGTACCGCGAAATATCTACTAATTGATAAGAATTATAACCGTTTTTTCTGTATCCAAGATTGTCAAAATACAGAATCTCATTTGAATCGTCAGATGAATTTTCAAACTTACAAGAAGAAAGCACGCAAATTAATGCAAGCAAAAGCACACAAACTTTTTTCATATTATTCTCCTTTCGTCAGCACGTGTCAATTTAACAAAATCCACCCCGCAAAAGCAGGGTGGATCACTCTACGTCATGATTACTTAATATCTGCTTTTGCAGAGACCTATATACACTGTATAAATTTTATCACTAAATACGTTCTTTGTCAATAATGATTTCGAACGATTCTATTCACAACATCTGAAATTAATTCAGCCGCGTGTGCAATACAGTAATCAACGTCGTATCCGCTTTCGGTCAGTGAATAAAACGCCATTGCACCGTGTTCACGCAGTTTTTCATATCCATCCGAAAGACCGCCAGAAAGGACGACGGCTTTTACGTTGTTTGTCTTCGCGGAAGCAAGGACAACGCTTACAAGCTTGCCGAAAGCAGTTTGAGCATCGGTGTTACCTTCGCCTGTTATAAGAAGATCTGCTTTGCGCAAAGCGGATTGAAAAGATGGTGACGAAACGAGCAGACTTGCACCGCTTACGTATTTTGCATTTAGCACCGAAAGCATAGCAGCACCGACACCACCGGCGGCTCCTGCACCCTGCAAATTCGAATCTATTCCGAGCACGTTCGCAAAACGCGCAGCAGCTTTATCGAGAAAAGCAACCTCTTCTTCGCTTGCACCCTTTTGGCGAGAAAAAATTTCTGCCGCTCCGTTTTCGCCGCAAAGAATATTCTTCACATCGCAGGCCGCAACGAAGTTAACCGCGCTTATATCGACCATTTTATCCTTAACAACGTAAGATACACGTGCCATAGAACGCGCAGCCGGCTTTAATTCAAAGCCGGCGGAATCCAAAAACCGCATACCGAGAGCATAAAGCAAGCCCATACCGCAATCGTTTGTGGCAGAACCTCCGAGACCAACAACAATCGTCTTTGCGCCGATATCCATTGCGTTCTTTATAAGCTCGCCCGTGCCGAGCGTTGAAGAATTCAAGATATTCCTTTTTTCTTTTGGAACGAGCATCAAGCCCGAAGCCGATGCAAGCTCTATATAGGCAGTTTTTGTAATGCTATTATATATGAAACCTGCTTTACCTCGGTCGCCGAGGGGCCACGTTACTTCTCTTTCGATAGCATCGCCGCCGAAAACATTCCTCATACAATCGCAAAACCCCTCACCGCCATCGGACGAGGGGAATCGCAATACGTTTATACTTTTATCTGCTTGTTTAATACCCTTTTCCATAGCCGCACAAACCTCTGATGAGGTAAGACAGCCTTTGAACGAATCGGGCGCAAGAAGAACGTTCATTAAGCCCAGAACATTCCTTTGGGCGCGGGATCCTTCATAATGCACTGTTTGAGGAATGCAACAGCCTTTTCAAGACCCTCTTCGCTTGTCATAAGCGAGTCCTCGTGCTCGATAGAAAGAATATCATCGTAGCCTACCAAGCGGAGATTGCTTATCATATCGCGCCAATACTGCATATCGTTACCGTAGCCGACAGCGCGGAAAATCCACGAACGGTTGATTTCATCGCCGTAGTGCTTTGTATCGAGAACGCCGTTTACAGAAGTATTGAGTTGATCGATCTTGGTATCTTTTGCGTGGAAGTGGTATATAGCACCGCCAAGCTTACGGATAGCCGCAACGGGATCGATACCCTGCCAGATAAGATGCGAGGGATCGAAATTCGCGCCGATAATATCGCCAACGGCCGCACGCAGCTTAAGAAGCGTTTCGGGATTATATACGCAGAAGCCGGGGTGCATTTCGAAGCAAATCTTTTCTATACCATGTTCTGCACAGAACTTTGCTTCTTCCTTCCAATACGGAATAAGAACGTCGTTCCACTGATATTCGAGCACCGCGAGATAGTCCTCGGGCCAAGGGCAAGTTACCCAGTTGGGATATTTGGAGTTTTCGCAATCACCGGGACAACCGGAGAAGCCGATGATCTTTTTTATACCGAGCTTTTCTGCAAGAAGCACGGCGTTGCGCCAATCGCTTCTGTATTTTTCGGCGATAGCCTTATCGGGATGAACGGGGTTACCGTGGCATCCGAATGCATTTATTTTAAGACCGTATTTCTCAAACGTTGCTTTAAATTCCTCGAGCTTTGCTTCGTCGTTAAGCAGAACAGCAGGATCGCAATGAGCCTTTCCGGGATATCCGCCCGCACCGACCTCCAATTCCTCTATACCGAGAGATTTGAGATACGCGAGTGCTTCATCGAGCGGTCTGTCACCGAAAAGAACGGTTATAACACCTAATTTCATCGGGTTTTACCTCTTTATTTGTTAAAGTAATAGGGTTCGCCGGTTTTCGCGGAGGTATAAATACCTTCGAGAATCGAGCTGACTGCATACGCCTGTTCGGGTGTTACGAAGGGTTCTGTGTCGTTACGAACAGCTTCGAGCCAAAGTCTTGCTTCGCGGTTTGCTGGAGTTTCATCGCCCGAGCCGTCATAGAAGTCAACACCGCCTGCGCCGAGACCGGGCTTAAGAATATACGGTCTGCCATTGCGAATACCGTTTATACGGAGTCCGTCAAGCATATCCGCGCCGCCTTCGGTACCGCAAAGAGTAGTGATAGCTTCACGCGGGTCGAGCATATTAAGAGCCCAGCTCGATTCGAGAATAATGGTTGCACCGTTTTCCATTACGATAAAGCCGAATGCAGAATCTTCAACGGTGAGTTCACCGGGCTTCCAATCGCCCCAAGCATTACCTGTGGGGAATTTGTCGCCAAGCTTGTGATAGGTAGTACCTACACAGTACTTGGGCTTATAGTTGTTCATACACCACATAGTAAGGTCGAGCGCGTGTGTACCGATATCGATAAGCGGACCGCCGCCTTGCTCGTATTCATTCATAAATACGCCCCAGGTGGGAACCGCTCTTCTTCTTATAGCAGTAGCCTTTGCGTAATAAATATCGCCGAAGGTGCCCTGCTCTGCTTCGGTCTTAAGATAAAGCGAATCGGGACGGTGGCGGTTTTGATAGCCGATAGTGAGTTTTTTGCCGGTACGCTTTGCGGCATCAACCATTTTCTTTGCTTCTGCGGCATTTATAGCCATAGGCTTTTCGCACATTACGTGCTTGCCGGCTTCGAGCGCATCAACGGTGATAATGCTATGCGAGCGGTTGGGGGTAAGTACGTGAACGATATCGACAGTCTTATCCTCTAAAATTTCGCGGTAATCGGTGCAAACCTTTGCATCGGGTGTGCCGTAGGTTTTTGCAGCCTGCTCTGCTCTTTCTTTGATAATGTCGCAGAACCAAACCATTTCCGCATCGGGCTGTGCTTTGAGTGCGGGAAGGTGTTTACCGTTTGCGATACCACCGCAGCCGATGATACCAATTCTTAACTTTTCAGCCATTGTTTTTTACACGCCCGAAGGGGCGCAGCCTCCTTAATTAATCTCTGTAGTATGTATAGTACGCCATAACCGTACGTTCTTTACCCTGTATTTTATCGAAGCCTGTTAAAGTTGCGCCGTCGAGCGACATAAATTCCCAAGCTCGAAGCTCGTCTGCCTTGCAGCTAAACAGCGTTTTTCCGCCGCTGATTACCGAAAAATCGCCTTCGAACAGACTCAACACACCGCCTTTGCCTATAACCCTATCGCCGTTAACCGCATCGCGCTCGAGAACGTATTTAAGCGACATACCGTCGAGCTTGCGACACATATAAAGGCGGAATTCGGGACTATTCGTATCCTTGGGCGGTTTATCCTTCTTTTTGAATCCAAACATAATTAATTATCTTCGTCCTTTTCGGTTTCGGCAATTATATAATCCGGACGGCGCTTCGTTTCCATATAGGTTTTGGAAAGATACTGACCGAGCACGCCGATACAGAGAAGCTGAAGTCCTCCGACGAAAAGAATAACGCATATAGTAGAAGCCCAACCGCCGACAGCCGAGGATGAGTCGATGATTTTACGTATTACTATAGCTAACGCCCCGATTATCGAAACGATAAACATCATAAACCCGCAAAGCGAACTGATTGCAAGAGGCGCGGTCGAGAACGCAACGATACATTCGAGAGAATATTTAAACAAGCCCCAAAACGACCATTTCGTCTTACCTGCAACACGTTCGATATTTTGGTAAGAAATCCATTCGGTCTTAAAGCCAACCCATTCGAAAATACCCTTCGAGAAGCGGTTATACTCGCAAAGCGAAAGCACGGCATCGACCATACGGCGCGACATCAAGCGATAATCGCGCGCACCGGGAACAAGCTTGACCTTTGATATTTTATTAACAATGCCATAGAAGCATTTTGCAAAAAAGCTTCGTATAGGCGGTTCGCCTTTGCGGTTTCCGCGGCGGGTTGCAACCGAATCGACCTTTTTTTCTTTTAAAATCGACATCATTTGCGGAAGGAGCGAGGGAGGATCCTGCAAATCTGCATCCATTATAACCGCATAATCGCCTTTTGCGGAGCGCAATCCCGCAAGCATTCCGGCTTCCTTACCAAAATTGCGCGAAAAAGAAACGTATCTTGTTTTTTTATCTACAGATGCACGGGAACGCAGTATTTCAAGTGTTGCATCCTTCGAGCCGTCATCGACGTAGATAGCCTCGAAATCATATTCGGGCATATCAAAAATAACGCGGTCGAGCTCCTCGAAGAAATAATGCAAGGCTTCTGCTTCGTTATAGCACGGAACAATTACACTTATAAGTTCTTTCTTCATAGCAAATACGACCGCTTTCTTATTATTACATCTATTAGTTAATATAACACAATGCACTATGATTGTCAATAACGGCAAACGATTTTTCAACATATTGTTGACAACAAAAATCAGTTATGCTAAAATTCTGTCATAATAATCCGTGGAGGAAACAGTATGACCGAATATTCGAAGTTGACCACCGAGGGCTTTAACGAAAACACAGCAAATATCGATAAAATGAGTCCTTTGGAAATTGCAAAAGCAATTAATGAAGAGGATAAAAAGGTTGCTTTTGCAGTCGAAAAGGCTTTGCCGCAGATTGCCGAGGGGATCGAGACGATTGCCAACGCACTCAAAGCCGGTGGTCATATATATTACTGCGGCGCAGGAACCTCGGGCAGATTGGGTGTGCTCGACGCAAGCGAATGCGTACCCACCTTTGGCGTTAGCGCAGATACAGTCGTTGGTCTTATGGCGGGCGGTGTGGAAGCACTATACGCTTCACGCGAGTTTGCCGAGGATGATTTTGAAAGCATAGTTTCCGAAATGCAAAAGCGCCGTTTTGATGCACGTGATATTCTTATTGCAATCAGTGCAAGCGGAAGTGCAAACTGTGTTAAGGGCGCAATACGTTATGCGAGAGAATGCGGTGCATACACGATATGCGTTTCCTGCAACCCGAACAGCGATCTTGTTCCGATGGTCGATGTTCCTATCGTTGCCGAAGTCGGCCCCGAGGTAATTAACGGCAGCACACGTATGAAAGCCGGCACAGCGCAAAAAATGATACTTAATATGCTTTCTACCGGTGCAATGGTGCGCTTTGGAAGAGTCAGAGGCAACTATATGGCATATATGGTTCCTTCAAACAAAAAGCTTGTAGACCGTGCAATAAGAATGATTTGTCAAAAAACCGGTTGCGCCAGAGAGCGTGCAGCACTTGAACTCGAAAAGGCAAACAATTGCATTGCCGACGCAATGGATGCAATTGAAGGCAGATAAAAGTAAGAACCGAGAGGACTTCCCTCTCGGTTCATTTTGTTTTTGTAATTATTCTTCGGTCTCTTCGGAAGTTTCTACTGTTTCTTCTATCTCCGCGTCTTCTTTGGGTTCGTCACACGAATCGTCGCCGTTATCAACAGAATCAGATTCGGTTATGCGCTTTTTTCGCGCATTGAGCCAATAATACACCGGCAAGCCCAAAACGCCGACTGTCATAACGATAATAAAGAATATTTGAACTATACGTTCGAAAACGCTGAGCTCGTTGGTTTCGTCATCGTCAGAAGAAGCTTCATCGTTTTCTTGCGATTCCTCTTGCTTTGGCGTATTCTCGGCAGCATACGCCGCTTTTTCGGCATCACGCGAATTCAGAAACGTTTTTTCTACGACACGCAAAGCGGACTCGAGATATTCCGAAATACCGTTTTCGGAGCTCTTATATAAATCGGCAAGCGCATATCCGTCCTTAACCGCGTTTTCGATTTCGGTTTTTTGAGCATTTATATCGCTGTCCTTAAGCTTATCCGCAAGCGTGGAAAGCGCATTTGCATAATCCTTGATATCCTGCGGAACGCTTGTGAGAGCAAGCGGCATACGTTTATCTACCGTTTCGCAGATATGAAGCAACTGTGCGATCACCGCATTTTTCGCATTATATGACGGGCAGAAAGCTTCTTTTGAGAATACGGTGTTTTTAATGAATTCTTCATAATCGCCCGCAACGTATTGGCTGTACGAGAAGAATGCCGTACCGTCGGCATTGCATTCACGAGCGCGTATAATTTGCTCGCGGTAGATAGCGGCACCGTTATCACGCAGACCGATAACCGTTTGCACCTTATTTCCCGCAAGGTCAACGGTTATACCCGTCCATTTTGCAACGGCATCGGTTGTGCCGTAAGCCATAGGATAGATTATATCTACCAAGCCTTCGGAAATCCATTTTTGAGAATCCTGGCACATTTTGGTTTTGCTTGTTGCATAATCGGGCGCAACGTCGCAGGAGAAAAGCACGTCGGGACGGATTTCCTTGATTAAAGCACCAACCTCTGTAACAAGCTGTGTTACGAAGGAAGCACGGAATTCGCACCATTCGTTCCAACCCTTTTGCGAAGACGCGGTGGGTGCTTTTTCCATTGCGTATTTTTTGCAGAATTCGGTAATCGTATATTCGTCGTAGCCGTAGTTCACTTTAGTATTTTCGGGATAGCGGACGTAATCGAGCTGGAATCCGTCGATTGCGTAGTTTTCGAGAATATAACGATAGGTTTCGAGAAGAAATTCACGCACCTCGGTAAGAGCGGGATTAAGAAAATATGCGTTTCCGTATTCGTTGTTAACTGTAGTCGAGCCGTTTTGGTCGGTATTGAGCCATTCGGGCTTTTTCTTTGCAACTGAATATTTTACGTTGGAGGAGCCGTCGTGCCCCACGCGGTAGCAGGACATCCAGGCGTGCACCTCTATGTCGTATTTATGGAATTCATCGATATAAAGCTTTAGCATATCGTTGCCCTTGAATGCAGGATTCTGCTCAAAAAGCGACGACTCGGGCATCGGCATTATGGTGGTGGAATCGAAAAGAATTTCGATACACACCGAATTAAAGCCCATTTCGTGTATTTCCTTTACCGTCTTTTCTACGGTAGCGGTATCGTTCTTTGTCGGGATACGCAGCCAGAGAGCTCTTGACTCAACGGGCACGAAGGGCACCAATGTATCTGCACAGACAGCGGCTTCGCATTCGAACGAATAGGCAAGTGCCATAAACTCCCCGATATTATCGGACTCGAGGGGAGTTTTCATTTTTTCGCAGAGCGATTCAAGCTTTGCAATCGAGCTTTTTACGGCTTCGTGCTGAATATCCGAAAAGCTATTCAGTGCATTTTCGTAAGCTTTATAGTATTCATTCTTTCGAAGCACGTAGCTTTCGAGTGCATTCTCCTTTTCATACGAAACGGTTACTGTTCGCGAGGCTTCATCGAGCACGGCTTTGTAGCCCAAATTACAAGCGGATTCGATGATTTGCTTTTTATTTCCGACACCCGAAATAACAAATCCTCCATCCGGAATAGCATTATTGTTTCCTCCGACAGATACAACGTAACCGTCGGCATTAACAACAGCCTCTAAGCCCCAAGTATTCGTACCTGTTTCGGCTTTATCGCGGTAGATAATAAGCTTGTTTTCGGCACGGATAGCGTTTATGGCATCGTATTCGATAACCGTGGAGGTGAAAGGATTATACCCTTCGGACACGATTGTAACGGCATTATGCTCCTTATCGAAATAGGCGTGCGCGCCGACCTTTAACATTGAAACAAGGTTTCTTTTGGTAGCGCCGAAGCTTATTACAAAGCCGTTTTTGATAATAGGCGAATCGTTTTTATCGATAGCTGCCACGATACCGTTTTCATCTACCGAAAGCTCGACACCGTTCCCCTTTGTTTTGGTGCTTTCGCCGAATTCATCGGTATATACGACAACGCTTGCAGCGGTACGCTCGCCATTAACGGAATCGATAGCGATATTTAAGCAGTAATCTTCCTCGGCAGCTGAAACGGACGCACAGGGAAACACGCTCAAAAGCATTGCGATTGCAAGAAAAACGAAAAATGTTTTTTTCATAAATACCCCTTATATTTAATTAATTTCGGTTACCACGTAGTCATCTGAAATCTCTGTATTAATAAGCAGAGATTTTAACAGCTCAAACTGACTTTTGCCGGCTTCGCCGGAATTGATATAGGTGAAATTATCCTTTTGCATCATAGGATAATAGACGTTCTTTATCTCGCCGTCGGGTGTGATGCTTGTTTTAAGCATAGAGCATGTTAAATCGTGGCTGGAGAAGGTAAAGTTGCCAAGACTGTATACTATAAGCTTGCCTTTATAGTATTCAACGCCCTGCATACAGTGCGAATGCATACCTATAACGACGTCCGCGCCCGCATCGACGAACGCTTTGCCCATACTTTTCTGACCGCCTGTTAGGTTTGTTGTATTTTCTATACCCCAGTGAACGTATGCAATCACGTAATCTGCTTTTTCCTTTGCGGCAGTAATCTCACGCGACATAGAAACGGTATCGAAGATTTGGAAAACACCGCTTTGATTCTCTCTTGCACCGCGGGTACTGTAGGGGTCGATTGCCGAGCCTGCAACGATAGCGATTTTTATACCGTTGACGATATAGAAATAGGGTGCCTTGGCTTCCTCGAGATTTTCGCCGGCGCCGAGCCGTGCTATGCCTGCACCGTCGAGTGTCGCAAGAGTATCGGTGAGCGAATCGGGACCGTAGTCGAAGGCGTGATTGTTTGCCAAGCCAACGATATCGATACCCATTTCGTGATAAATCGAAACGTTTTCGGGCTTGCCGCGGAAGGTCCAGATTTTGTTGGGAATCGGCTTACCACGTGTGGTTAAGGTGAATTCGTTATTCGCCATTGCAACCGTGGCGGAACGCAGTATTCCGAGCACCTCCTCGGAAACCAAGCCTTCGGCGCCTTTTGCCCTTTTGTTATAATAATTCATAACGCTGTAGCCGTCGGAAAAGCTTACGTCACCGACGAAAACGAGATCGGTTACACCGTTTTCGGTATTCTCGAGAATCGTGGTACGATTTAAATCGTTATCGATTAAAGATAAAAGAGCTTTTTCGGAATAGCCTATTATTTTCAGCAAATCCTCGCTCTTTACCTTGCCATTTTCGAGTGCGTTTGCAAGGCTTTCGACCGCTTCGTCGCCTATTTTTTCAGCCATTAGCGAAAGAAAATCTTTATCAATACGCGAATTGAAGCTTGTTTCAAGCGATGCTTTATTTTCGATAATATACTCTATCGCAAGCGAAAGCGAATTTAGGTTTTGAGGCTTAGATACCTCATCGGGAGCCGAAACGTTTTCGGGAGGAGGGGTTACCGAAACCGGCGAATAGACGCTTACCTCATAATCGTTACCGAATATCTGCGGAATACAGATAAGGCAAACGGTAAGAAAGGCAACGCCGATAGCTATTAATGCAATTACTTTTGAATTTTTCATACGTCTTTTCTGATCCTTACGTCTAATTGAGGATAGGGTATTTCTATATTTGCGTTCTTGAACGCCTTGCGAACACCGATTAACAAAAATTCACGAACCTTCCAATAATCCGCATTTTCGCACCATACGCGCAGAACGTATTTTATTGCACTGTCGCCGCATTCGGTCATCATTGCAACGGGAGCGGGGTCTGAAAGCGCGAACTCGCAGGAGAACGCAACGTCGAGTATAGTTTGCTTAACCGTTTCGGCATCGCTATCGTAATCGGCAGTAATTTCAACGTCGACACGGCGAAGCTTTTCGGTGGAATAATTTACGATTACCGAATTGGTAAGGGTTCCGTTGGGAACAGTTACGATTTTATTATCGAAGGTTGCAACAACGGTATAGAAAACCGATATTTCGCGCACCTTGCCCGAGGCGCCCTCGGCTTCGATATGGTCGCCGACACGGAAGGGGCGGAAGAGCAATATCATCATACCGCCGACAAGGTTTGACAACGCCCCCTGAACTGCAAGACCGATAGCAACGCCGGCGGAAGCGATAAGCGCTACGACAGAGCTCATCGGCACGCCGAGAATTGCGACGACCGACACGATTACGACGATTTTTAAAAAAATAGAAATAAAGCTTCCGATAAAGCTTGCGGCGGATTTATCGAGATTTTTAAAAAGCTTGCCGTTTTTGATTCGTTTTGTGATGAAATTAACCACCTTGAATCCGACGAAAAATACGACGAGAGCCGCGACGAAATCTTTTGCAAACGGCACGATCAGAGCCGACAAATCGTTTAATATCTGTTCCATTGCGGAATACCTCCGAAATAAATATACTTACTCAAAATATTATAATAAACAATTATCGCCGACTTGTCAACAAAAATCGCATTTTTGAGGATATATATGAATTTGAGGTAAACAAAATTCGAAAAATAGTAGCATAATATTGACTTTTCCGCGCAATTTGTTATACTATATTATAATTATATACCTTTATTACAAACTGAGGCTTATATGAGTAAATCACATATAATCTGCTTCGCTAACCAAAAGGGCGGAGTAGGCAAAACCACGAGTGCTTTGAATATAGCCGCTTGTATTGCACGGAGCGGAAGGAGTGTGCTTTTTATCGACTCCGACCCGCAGGGCAACGCAACGAGCGGCATAGGAATTAAAAAGCGCAGCATTTCGGGCAGCGTATACGATCTGCTTATCGGCAGGCTTAAATGGGACGAAGCGGTTATTAAGACCAACGTACGCGGACTTTCGATTATTCCTTCGAGCATGAATTTAGTCGGTGCGGAGCTTGAGCTTGTCGACGAAAGCGACAGAGAATTCAAGCTAAAAAAAGCGTTGGCTGACGCAGACGGAAGATTTGATTACATAATAATCGACTGTCCTCCCTCGCTGGGATTACTTACTATTAATTCGCTTACAGCCGCGAAGCAGGTGGTTATCCCCGTGCTTTGCGAATACTATTCGCTTGAAGGCTTATCGCAGCTTACCGCGACGATAAAGCAGATTAAAAAGCTTTACAACCCCGAAATAGAACTTTTGGGCGTATTGGTAAATATGTTTGACGGCAGACTTAATCTTTCGATAGCGGTGCTGGAGGAGATTAAAAAATACTTTGCCGACAAGCTGTTCAGAACACCCATTCCCCGAAGTGTAAAAATCAGCGAAGCGCCCAGCCACGGTATGCCGATTACCGATTACGACAAAAACGGCAAGGGGGCGGCGGCTTATTCTGCGGTTGCGCTCGAAATAATAAGAAGATGTGAAAAATAACGGAGGAAATATATGGCAAAAAAGGGTTTAGGCAGAGGGCTCGACGCACTTCTTGCCGACAACGCTATTGAGGAACGAGATAAAAGCGGCGTTACGATGCTGAAAATATCCGATATCGAGCCCAACAGAGCGCAGGCGAGAACGAATTTTGATGAAACCGCACTTTTGGAGCTTGCCGATTCGATAGGGCGGCACGGAATATTACAGCCGATTGCGGTACGCAAGAAGCCAAACGGATATTACGAAATTATTGCAGGCGAGCGCAGATGGCGCGCATCGAAGATTGCAGGCTTGAGCGAAATCCCCGCGCTTATACGCGAGGTTGACGAGCAGACTGCCACAGAGCTTTCTTTGATAGAAAATCTTCAGCGCGAAAACCTGAACGCAGTTGAAGAAGCGCGCGGTTACCGCGACCTTATGGAAAAGTTCGGATTGACTCAGGAGGAGGCGGCGGAGCGAGTTGGAAAATCGCGCACGGCGGTTGCCAACGTTTTGAGAATTTTGAAGCTGCCCGAGGACGTGCTTTTACTTATCGAGGACGGCAGTCTTTCGTACGGGCACGCAAGAACGCTTGTACCTTTAACCCAGATATGCGACAAGGAAGAGCTTTTAAAGCACGCAGAATTCATTATTAACAATTCCCTATCGGTACGGCAAACCGAGCAATACGTTAAATCGCTCCTTAACCGAAACGAAAAGAGCGACACAAAGGTAAACCCTGTGAGCAAGGCTTATTACCGAAAGCTTGAAAACGATATGAGCGAAGCGCTCGGAAGAAAAGCAAGCATTAAGCAGGGAGCGGACGGCAAGGGCAAGCTTACGATTTCCTTTACCGGATCCGACGATTTGGAAGCTTTGATAAAAGCTATTTGCGGAAACGATTTTTTTGAAAACGATAATTAAAAACGGAGAAACATAAAATGATTGATATTAAATTTTTACGCGAAAACCCCGATGCTGTTAAGGAAAACATCAAAAAGAAATTTCAGGACGACAAGCTCGCATTGGTCGACGAGGTAATTGCTCTTGATAAGCGCAACCGCGAAATAAAGACCGAGGTAGAGGCATTGCGCGCAAACCGTAACAAAGCCTCGAAGCAGATTGGTATGCTTATGGCGCAGGGCAAGCGCGAGGAAGCCGAAGAGGTCAAACGCGCCGTTGCTGCAGACGGCGGCAAAATCGACGAGCTTTCCGCAGAGGAAAAGGAAGTCGGCGAAAAGATAAACACCATTATGATGCGCATTCCCAATATTATCGATCCTTCGGTTCCTATCGGCAAAAACGACGAGGAAAACGTTGAGGTAGAACGCTTTGGCGAGCCTTTGGTGCCCGATTTCGATATTCCCTACCACGCAGAAATTTTCGAACGCCTGAACGGTCTTGATCTTGACAGCGCAAGAAAGGTTGCGGGCAACGGTTTTTATTATCTTACCGGCGATCTTGCACAGCTTCATTCGGCTATTCTTGCATACGCACGCGATTTTATGATCAAACGCGGTTTCGAATATTGCATTCCTCCCTTTATGATCCGCAGCAACGTCGTTACCGGCGTTATGAGCTTTGCGGAAATGGAAGCGATGATGTACAAGATAGAGGGCGAGGACCTTTACCTTATCGGTACGAGCGAGCACTCGATGATCGGCAGATACATCGACACGATTATTCCCGAAAAGGCGCTCCCCAAGACTCTTACCAGCTATTCGCCCTGCTTTAGAAAGGAAAAGGGCGCGCACGGTATAGAAGAACGCGGCGTTTACCGTATACACCAATTCGAAAAGCAGGAAATGATCGTTATCTGCAAGCCCGAGGATTCTATGATGTGGTTCGACAAGCTTTGGCAGAACACGGTTGATCTTTTCCGTTCGCTCGATATTCCGGTTCGTACTATCGAATGCTGCTCGGGCGACCTTGCAGACTTGAAGGTTAAATCGGTTGACGTTGAGGCTTGGTCTCCCAGACAGAAGAAGTACTTCGAGGTCGGTTCTTGCTCGAACCTCGGTGACGCGCAGGCACGCAGACTCAAAATTCGCGTTGACGGTGAAAACGGCAAATATCTTGCACACACCCTTAACAACACCGTGGTTGCACCTCCCAGAATGCTTATCGCGTTTGTTGAAAACAATCTTAACGAGGACGGAAGCGTTAACATTCCCGAGGCGCTTCAGCCCTATATGCTCGGCAAGACGATTATTAAATAATTTCAACTTTTTAAAGGTATAATGCAATGGAAATTACTACTTTAATTTGGATGTTCGTTCTCGGCGCTTCGGTTGCAATGTGTATCTGCTATTACAATTCGCGCTTTTTGGGCAGACTGGTTCGAAAGCTTATCGAAATCGATGCAACGAGCCCCGAAACCGCGTTGTCTTTAGACGAGCTTGATTTAAAGATGACGCCTGCGCTTAAATACTCGCTTCGTCCCGGCACGAGTTTTTCGCAAACGGTTTTAAAAACAGCCGACGACAGATACTATATTGCGCCCGACAGACTGAGCATGGCGAAAACCAAATACCGCGGTAAAGACACGACTATTGTTTTTCTGTTGATATGTCTTTTGGGTTTGGTTGTTGTTGCCGCTGCATTAAACCATATATTACCCGACCTTTTAAACGGTGCGGGTGCCGGATTCGGCGAATTATTCGGTGACGGAGGCAACGGTCGATGAAAAAGACTAACCCTATTCTTATAATTCTTATTGCGGCGGTAGTTTTGGTTGCGATCACACTCGGCGTTATTATGCTTATGGGCGGTCGCTACACCACGTTGCCGAACGGCGCGAAGTTTTTGGGTGAAGCCGAAAACGGTCAGCCTGTTAGCGGCACTATTAAATACCAAAACGACACCGAAGCTACGCTTGATTACTACAACCGCACGATCAACTATGCAAACGGCGACGTTTATATCGGCGAAATTGTTAACGGATGCAGACACGGTCACGGAATTATGAGCTATTCCGCAACCGGCGATATTTACGAAGGCTATTTCCAAAACGATGAAATCACCGGAACGGGCGTATTTAAGTATGCAAACGGCGATATTTACGAAGGCTCGTTCCTTAACTCGCAAAAGCACGGCACCGGCAAATTTACCTACGCCAACGGAAATTCCTATATCGGCAGCTTTGCAAACGACGTAAGAAGCGGCAAGGGTGAATTCAAATGGGCTTCCGGCGCTTCCTACAACGGTTATTTCGAAAACGATTTAAAGCACGGCTACGGCGTTATGACATATTAAAGCGGCGACCGTTACGAAGGTTATTTTAAAGAAGACAAGCGCGACGGCGAAAAGGGTGTTTATATGTGGACCAACGGCGAGCGCTACAACGGCACTTTCAGAAACAACCTTATGGACACGCGCACGGTTGACGAAAACGGTAATTTCGTTCTTAACGAAAAGGGCGAATACGTGCACGGCGAGCAATCGGTATATACCTTTACAACCGGCAGAACCTATACGGGATATTTTATTGAAGGTCAGGCGGTAGGAATAAACGTAGGAGCGGGTGAAACGAATGGCTAAATTCAGATTTTCGGCATTTTCCGATGAAATCGATGCGTGCTTTGACAAGCAGATCGAGGGTGTTAAGGCGCTCGGTATAGATATGATCGAGCTTCGCGGGGTTGACGGCAAAAGCTTTATCGAGCTTAGCGACGAAGAGGTAGAGATTGTTAAGAAAAAGCTTATTGCAAACGGTATTTCTCTTTCGGCGCTCGGTACTCCTATCGGCAAGATGAACGTTGACGGTGATTTCGAAGCTCACAAAATACTGCTTACGCGTATTATGGATATCGGCGATATGCTCGGTTGCAAAGTTTTAAGAATGTTTAGCTTTTACCCTGCCGAGAATATGGACGATGCAGAATTCAAGCAAATTGCTTTTGGTTATATCGGCGAGCTGCTTGATATGGCAGACGAGCGCGGATTTATACTTTGCCACGAAAACGAAAAGGATATTTTCGGCTGTTCGCCCGAGCGCGAGCTTGAGCTTATGCAGTTCTTTGGTGGTAGATTAAAGGCGGTGCTTGACCCCGGAAACTTTGCGTTCTGCTTTGAGGATGCTTCGAAGGGGTATCCGCTTTTGAAGGATTACATTCACTATTTCCATATTAAAGACGCGGACGAAAGCGGCGCTATAGTTCCCCCCGGCAAAGGTGTTGCCAACCTTGCGGAAATACTGAAGGCGGTTAACGAAGACCGCGAAGGCGAGGTTATTTTAACAATGGAGCCGCATTTAATGAACTTTACGGGGCTTTCGAGCCTTTCGAAGTTGGACGATATTCACCACGTTTATTCATTTGAAACACCCTTTGAAGCTTTTAAGGTAGCGACAGAGGCGGTTCGATCGATGATTGAAGGACTTTAATGACGAATATTAAAAAGCTCGGCGCGCTTATTTTGCGCGCCGCAGAAAGCAGGCGCACCTCGCTGTTGCTTTGCCTTTTGGCAGGTGCAATGGGTGCGCTTCCTTATTATATTGAAACTTTATTTATATTCACATTTATATCGCTGTTTTGCCAATTTCTTTTGCTTATAAAGCAAAAGGAAGTGCAGAAACGGGTATTCAAGCCGATGCTTTGCTTTTATATCGGTTTTTTCACACCGATATATCTGTTTTTATCAGAGCTTTATCCGTATTCAAACTTCGGATTCAGCAAGGTGCAGGCAATATTCGTTTTAATCTGCTCTTGCATTGCAATACCGCTTTTACACGCGTTTGTCGTTGCCTGCGTTATGGGCGTTTGCAGTTATTTTAAAAGCAATGCGGCACTGCTTTTCGGCTTGCCCGCGCTATGCGTTATTTGGGAATGGGTTTTATCTATCGGCACGCTTGCGCTGCCTTGGGCATCGGTTGCTGTTTCGATGACGGGTTTTCTTCCCTATTTGCAAACCGCTTCGATTTTTGGAAAAAGCTTTATTACCTTTATAACCGCGTTTGGCTGCTGCGGTTTTGCGATATCGGTTTGCAGAAGAGTAAAGCTACACGCAATTTTGGGTGCTTCGGCGATTCTGTTCAACACTGTTTTCGGTGTTTTGCTTTGGTTTATACCTATTGAAACGAACGAAAGCTTTGCGGTTGCGGCGATACAGGGTAACGTGCTTTCGAACGAAAAGTGGGACAGCGAAAACAACGGCAGTATAATGGAACGCTATATAGATATGACTGCCGAAGCCGCAAAGAACGGTGCGGATATGATTATTCTGCCCGAAAGCGCGATACCGCAGGCTTTTGTGCCGAACGGTGTTATTCATCGCGAGCTAACGGTTATTGCCGAGGAATACGGCTGTACGATCGTTGCAGGGGTACATTTTTACGACGTTGAAACCAAGGAAAGCTACAATGCGGTTATCGCCGTGCTTCCCGACGGAAGCGGCACGCTTTCGGAGCGCTACGACAAGCGGCATTTGGTACCTTTCGGTGAATTTATGCCTTTTGCCGACACGCTTTCGCAGATTCTGCCTTTTATTGAATCTTTTAATCTTTCGCGCACGAAGCTTATCGAGGGCGATACCCCTACCGTTATCGAAACCGAATACGGCGGTGTAGGGCCTTTGGTCTGCTTTGATTCGATTTTTCCGCAGTTTTCTTCCGAAGCGGTTAACAACGGCGCCGACATTATTGCCGTTGTTACAAACGACAGCTGGTTTTACGACAGCGCGGGTACTTATACGCATTTACGCCATTCACAGCTGCGTGCGATTGAAAACCGACGTTTTATTCTTCGCGCGGCGAACACCGGAGTAACGGCGTTTATAAACGAGCGAGGAGAGATTATTACTAAAACCGAGCCTTTGGTTAAAGATATTGCATACGGAAATGCTTATACTATCGAGGATAAATCGGTTTACTGTGTTATAGGCGACGTATTTCTTTATATTTCTTTTGCAATTATAGTTTTAATTATTGGAATCGAATATTTAAAATTCGTACGGAGGAGCAAAAATGGAAATAATTCAACTGCATCAGAATGAAATATACGAGGGTGCGTTTGAAGCAAAAATGGAGCTGATGGTACACCGTGTATCGCCCGAGCTTACCAAAGGCAGACGCCCTGCAATGATAGTTTTCCCCGGCGGCGGTTACCAGTTTACAAGCGACCGCGAGGCAGAATCGATTGCAAGCGCATATTTTGCAGAGGGATACAACTGCTTTACCGTTCGCTACATAACCGGCGACAGAGCAAAGGTTTGCAACCCGTTGCTTGATGCCGCGGCGGCGATTGCACACGTTCGCACAAATGCGAAAGCATACTGTATCGATCCCGACAAGATTGCGGTTATCGGTTTTTCGGCAGGCGGACATCTTGCCGGATTTATTGCTACGCAGTGGCACTGTGGTTTTATTGCGGACAAGCTTGGAATCGACAACGAGCTTTGCAAGCCGAATGCGGCTATATTATCCTACCCCGTCGTTACACAAAACGTTCCCACGCACGAAGGATCGTTTAATTATCTTTTGGGATTTGAGCGAGGCGAGGAGTTGAACAGATTCGCAAACCTCGACGAGCAGGTTAACGAGCGCACCTGCCCCTGCTTTATTTGGCACACAGCAACCGACGATGCAGTACCCGTTGCGAACTCGCTGGCTATGGCAAAAGCATTGACCGACCACAAGATCAACTGCGAGCTTCATATTTTCCCCGAAGGAAGACACGGTCTTTCGCGCTGTACGGTTGAAACGGCGCCCGATTGGGGAACGAAGGAATACACGCTTCCCTACGTTGCAAGATGGATGAAATGGTCAATAAAATGGCTTGAGCAAACCCTTTTCGGCGGTAATATGTATATGAATATTATTGAATAAAAAAACAAATCCGTTGCTTATGGCTTTTTCATACCGCAACGGATTTTTGTATTATTTTTCTATTTTTCGCAAACAATAACGAAAAAGGAGAAAAATATATGGTTTGGTTTATTTTAGGTTTATTCGTGGGTGCATTTTTCGGTGTTTTTATTATGTGCTTAATGCAGGTTAACAGAAATTAAAAGTGGCGTATTATGCGACCATAAGAAGCTTTCTTTTACAAAGAAACCTTCTTATGTATCTTCAAAGAAAGTATTGCTCAAAAACTGCCGTTTTTGAGTAAATATTTTATATTTTAAAATGTTTTATTATTGAATTGTATTAAAAGTTTTTGAAAAAAGAGTTTGAGAGAAAAGCTTTTTACAAAAAGTTTTTCTCTCAATATCATACGCTAAAAAAATCAAAAGAGGCTGTAAAACAGCCTCTTTTATATTCATTTTCGACCGAGAGCGAAGCGACTTAATACATTCCGCCGCCCATGCCGCCTGCCATTGCTGCCGCATTAGCCGCCGCGGTTGCAGGATCTTCTTTTTTATCTGCAACGAGTGCTTCGGTGGTAAGAACCATAGATGCAACGCTTGCAGCGTTCTGAAGTGCACTGCGGGTTACCTTGGTAGGATCGACGATACCGCTTTCGATCATATCAACGAAGGTTTCGTTATATGCATCGAAGCCGACACCCTTAGGCTCGCTCTTTACACGCTGAACGATAACAGAGCCTTCGAAGCCTGCGTTTTCTGCGATCTGACGAACCGGCTCTTCGAGAGCGCGAAGAACGATTTTAACACCGGTCTTTTCGTCGCCTTCGACTTCGTCAACGAGAGCTGCAACAGCGGGAATGCAGTCGCAAAGTGCAACGCCACCGCCTGCTACGATACCCTCTTCAACAGCAGCCTTGGTAGCGTTGAGAGCGTCTTCTATACGGAGCTTCTTTTCCTTCATTTCGGTTTCGGTAGCTGCGCCGACCTTGATAACGGCTACACCGCCCGAAAGCTTTGCAAGGCGTTCGTGAAGCTTTTCTTTATCAAACTCGCTGGTGGAAACCTCGAGCGATGCTTTGATCTGTGCGATTCTGCCCTTGATTTCGTTTACGTCGCCTGCGCCGCCGACGATAATAGTATTTTCTTTATTGATCTTAACCTGACGTGCTCTGCCGAGCTGCATAAGGGTTGCTTCCTTGAGCTCGTAGCCAAGCTCGGAGGAAATAACCTCGCCGCCGGTGAGGATAGCGATATCCTTGAGCATATCCTTACGTCTGTCGCCAAAGCCGGGAGCTTTAACGGCAACGCAGGTGAAGGTGCCGCGGAGTTTATTGACGATAAGGGTCGAGAGTGCTTCGCCTTCTACGTCCTCGGCGATAATAACGAGCTTTAAGCCGTTTTGAACGACCTGCTCGAGCACGGGAAGGATTTCCTGAACGTTGGAAATCTTTTTATCTGTGATAAGAATAGCTGCGTCGTCGATAACCGCTTCCATTTTATCGGTATCGGTAACCATATAGGGAGTGATATAGCCACGGTCGAACTGCATACCTTCGACAACCTCGCAGCTTGTTTCGGCGGTCTTGCTTTCCTCGACGGTGATAACTCCGTCTGCGGTAACCTTTTCCATAGCGTCGGCGATAAGAGTGCCGATAACCTCGTCTGCGGAAGAAACGGTGCCTACGCGTGCAATATCCGCACTGCCGTTAACCTTTTGAGAGGAAGCCTTTAAGGATTCAACAGCTGCTTCTACTGCTTTTGCGATACCCTTTTTAATAACCATAGGGTTTGCGCCTGCCGCAACGTTCTTCATACCTTCACGGATAATTGCCTGTGCAAGAAGGGTTGCTGTGGTGGTACCGTCGCCTGCAGCATCATTGGTTTTGGTGGAAACCTCGCGAACGAGAGAAGCACCCATATTTTCGAATGCGTCGTCGAGCTCGATTTCCTTTGCGATGGTAACGCCATCGTTTGTGATAAGGGGCGAGCCGAATTTTTTATCGAGAACTACGTTTCTGCCCTTGGGGCCAAGGGTGATTTTAACGGTGTCTGCAAGCTTATCGATACCGCGAAGTAATGCTTCGCGCGCTTCGATGCCGTTTTTAATATCTTTTGCCATAACTGAATACCTCCGTAAATTACTCTACGATTGCCAAAATATCGCTTTGGCGGACTATAATATATTCTTCGCCTTCGAGCTTGATTTCGGTTCCGGAATACTTGCTGGTGATAACCTTATCGCCGACCTTTACGGTCATAACGATATCTTTACCGTCAACGTTTCCGCCGGGGCCGACTTCTACTACTTCGGCGATTTGGGGCTTTTCCTTTGCTGCGCCGGTAAGAATGATGCCGCTTTTGGTGGTTTCTTCGGCTTCGACCATTTTTACGACTACGCGGTCTGCCAAGGGTTTGAGTTTCATTAATATTACCTCCAAGTGTTTCTTTTTGTTTTCGAAATATGTTATACACCGAAATTGTGAACAAATATACCACATTTATCGGTGAATTTGTAAACAATTAGCAAACGTTTGCCGCGAGTGCTAATCGTTGTATTTGATTTTGACTGTTTTTGTTTTTTCTTGTG
Source organism: Clostridia bacterium (assembly GCA_017466805.1). Lineage (GTDB taxonomy): Bacteria > Bacillota > Clostridia > Oscillospirales > CAG-382 > Coliplasma. The sequence continues at coordinate 4,095 of JAFTTN010000073.1, read as the reverse complement.
CTGTTACAGTGCCAGAAAAGGCAATATACGCACACCTTGCCTATTATATATAATATTTTTATAAAAAGCAAGTGTAAAATTACTTTTTAGGCTTAAAAAACTGATAAAGATTACATTTTATCATTCCGTTATAGAGCACGCGTTTTTTATCGGCACGTCTGCCAAAGTATCGTTCGAAAAGCTCGTCGGAGGTGATGATATAAATTTGCCATGAGGGAACAGCGGCTTTGAAGTTGCTTCCGAGCGCCTTACAGAGCTCGCGTGCCTCGGACAAATCGCCAAGGCGTTCGCCATACGGCGGATTTGTGATTATCGTTCCGCGGGCGTTTTCTATCGGTGATGCGAACCTTTTCGCATCGGCAACGCAAAAGCTGACTGCATTTGCAACACCCGCTTTTTTGGCATTCTCGTTCGCAAGCTCGACCATTGCGGGATCGATATCCGAGCCAAAGATTTTGGTTAGCGGTGCGGCAATTTCGCTCCTTGCCGCTTCCCTTTCGTTCATCCATACATATTTATCAAGCATCGGAAATGCTTCGGAAGCGAAGGAACGCTTTAAGCCCGGTGCAATATTACAAGCCTGCGTCGCCGCTTCGATAGCGATTGTTCCGCTTCCGCAAAGCGGATCGCAGATTATAACGTTATCTCGCATACGCGAAAGCTTGACCATTGCGGCGGCAAGAGTTTCACGCAGGGGGGCTGCACCGGCAAGCGCACGGTAGCCGCGTTTATGCAGGCCCGCGCCCGAGGTATCGATCATCAAAGTTACCTTATCGTTAAGGATAAAAAACTCGATTTGATATTTAATATTCGTTTCGGAGAAAATACGGATTTTATATTTTGCGCCGAGCGAATCCACGACAGCCTTTTTGATTATCTTCTGACAATCGGGGATAGAATACAGCTTACTCCTTATTGAATGACCTTTTACGGGAAAAGCGTCGTCCTTGGCGATATAATCGCTCCAAGGAAGCTTTTTTGTGCCTTCGAAAAGATCATCAAAGCTGTATGCTTTAAACGAGCCGATCTTGATTAAAACTCTTTCGGCGGTACGCAAGCGAATATTACAGCGTGCGATCGCTTCGAGTGGTGCCTCGAAGGTCACTCTGCCGTCGATAGTTTCTATTCTTTTGTAGCCTAAATTATCTATCTCGTCACCGAGGATACCCTCCAAGCCGAAAAGACAGGTTGCCACTAATTCCATTATATACTCCGTTTTAACGTTTTATTGCTTTTTTGATTTTTTAATTGTTAAAAATACTACTACGCAAACGATTAACAACGCCGCGGCGATTACCCAAATATACCAATTGCTTTGCGAATCGGCTTCGTTTTTATCGGTCACAGAAGCTTCGCCAACGTTTTCGCTTTCGGTGCCTTCAACCGATTCGGACCCGTTTTGTGATTCGTTACCTTCAACCGATTCGGGTTTAGACGCCTCGGGAGTGTTTGTCGGAGCTTCGCCCGCACCGACCAAAACCTCGGAGCAGAACACGAAGTTTGCATTTGAATTAATAAACGAGAACTTTACGTAGCGCGCTGTCACCGGTTCACATTGATAGCTTACGTATGCGGCAATGTCATGCGTTTGAATCTCGGGGGTTGCAATGGTAGTGAAGTTTTCTCCGTCGGTGGAAATTTCGATTTTAACGTCGGCAGGATCGTCGATACCGTAGTTTTCTATATGGCTGAAATGAGCGATGAAGTGTGTGAGGTCTTTATATATTGCCGAAAGGTCGACGGTTACGCTCATTCTGCCGTCGGGGTCGAGTATTGATTTATGGAAGCCGTGCCATTCGGTATCGAGCTCGCTCGCGCCGATGATACCGTCGGTAAGCTCTTTACCGTCGATATTCTGATAACCGGCACCGTTACCGTCGTAATAAGCGGGGGTTGCGGTATATTTCTTACCGTTGGAGCGCCATTTTACGTCTTTGGGAAGCTCGAATTCGGGACTGCGGAAGGAATCGATGTCCGCTTGCGTTAAGGTACCTTTTGCATATTTATAGGTTAAATCGTAAATCGAGCGCGAACGTTCGTCGGTCGATTTCCAAGCTTTATAATATATGCCGCTTTTTGCATCTTGATAATACATTTTAACCGAATTCATCGCGCCGCGATTCATACAGCCTTCGAGGTAATCGAGATAGCGGTTATAATATTCTGCGCTTGTAAGGGCGCGGCCGTCGATTTCGATTTCAACGCCCATACCCAAGGATTTACATTCATCTGCAGTATCGGTTACACGGTTTTCGGTAGGAATCTGTTCCCAATACATATTGGGCTGCATACAAGCAATATCGAAGCCGAGCTCCTTCCATTGCTTGTAGCCGTGTGACCGAAACCAAGGAATCCAAACGAACTTTAAGCCGAGCGAATGAAGATAATCGGCGGTGTATTGATACAGCTGTTTGTTTTCGATAGCGTCACCGGTGGTTACAAGGTATTCCTCGAGCCAATAAAAGCCGATAAGCTCGAGATTTTTATAACCGTTTTCGTTATATAGCTTTAATTGCTCGTCGATAATCCATTTGATAGCGAGTTTACGGTCTTCGAGCTTTGTGAAGTCGAGATTTTTTCCGCCGAGCGAGCCAAAATCGGTTTGGTTATCGGCAGGATAAAGTATAGTAAGCACAACGCCGGCTTTGCGGTCGTTATCGTTAAGCGCAGTCTTTGCTTCGCCAAAGGCAACTTCGAGCGCATCGACGTTTGCTCCTTCTGCAAAGGTATCGTTGACGTATGCGATCCAGTCCTCTGCCTTGGTGGGTTGATTAACATCGTAGTGCAATCTTGCACCCGAAACACCATACGTAACGCAGGGCAGGAAAAGATAGCTATCGAAAAAGAAGTCCTTTAATTGACCGTCGATGCCGTAATATCCGACGTAGGGCTTTAAATCCTCGGGAAGATGTCTGCCGTTATTCGCAGCGTTGGGATTATAGGTATAGGTAAGGCAAAGGTTTTCGTAGCCGTTCATTACAGCCTCGTCCTCTGGCTTTGGGTAATCGGCAGATACGTTAAAAGAGAACGCCGACATTAAAGATAGCAGCATTGAAGTTATTAACAGGATCGAAAACAGCTTTTTCATAGCAAACCTCCAAATTACAGATATATTTATTTTACCACAAAGCTATCATATTTGCAACACAAAAAGCGTTCTACGCTATCTTTTCTTTACCTCAACCCAATAATTAATCTGCAATAACACACTATAAATTATTTTAAACTAAAAGTTTTTGGGAAAGAGCGCGAGAGAACCCTTTTTATAAAAAGGGTTCTCTCGTAAAACTCTCGTAAAAAACTAATATTAAAATCTAAAATCTCAATCAATAACGTACGTGCCGAAGTAGTGGCGTGCGATGAGAATGTAGTCGTACTGGTCTACCTTGCTGTCGCGGTTGACGTCTGCCCTGCTTTGCTCGTCGGCGGAAAGTGTGCGCGTATCGAAATAATGGCGCTTAACAAGCAGGTAATCGTACTGATTAATATCACCGTCGGCGTTTACGTCGCCAAGCTTTAGCTCGATTTCGGGTTTATCGAAATGAATTTCGGGATATTCACCTTTGCGTGCCGAATCGATATCCGATTGAGTAAGCGTTTTCATTGCGTATTTATAGGTTAAATCGTAAATTATTCTGTAATTAAACTCTTTTGACTTACACGCAGTTGCGAAGGTCGCGGGCTTTTTATCCTGATAATACATTTTTATCGAATCCATTGCGCCGTACTGCATTCCCTGCTCTAAATACAGAAAATAACGTTTTTGATGCTCGGCGCTATGGAAAACGAGAGGATCGACCTCCATTTCCATACCAAGACCGTTATTTTTGGAATATTCGATGCTTGTTTTGACTCTGTTATAATCGGGATCATTTGACCAAAAGAGGTTGGGCTGCATACAAGCAACGTCGATACCGAGCTCTTTTGCGCGATTGGAGCCGTTTGCCATATACCAAGGAATCCAAATGAACTTTAAACCAAGTGAATGGAGATAATCGGACGTGAATTTAAAAAGCTCGATATCGGCTAGAGTATATTCGTAATTGAAGAGGTATTCCTCGAACCAATAAAAGCCGACCATATCGAGATTTTCAT
>JAFTTN010000072.1 GCA_017466805.1 Clostridia bacterium | reverse complement strand
GTGATATTCTTTTGGAAAATATCTCGTCTGCGACGAGGTATTCCAAAAGAATATCACTCCGACGAAGTAGGAATAAAACTTGAATAATATAAACTGTTATGATATAATGGGTTTGGGCATAGCACAACGATGCTGGTTCTAAATCAGTTCGATAAATAAGAATTTGACGGAGGAATTAAAATGAATGCATTAGTGATTAATTGTAGCCCCGTACGTAATGGCGCAACAGCAGAAATTGTACATATTGTTTCAGAACATTTGAAGAATAAATTTAATGTAAAAACCATTTGTATTGATGACTTTGAAATTGGTCTCTGTAAGGGATGTAGAAGCTGTCATAATACAGCAAAATGTATTCAGCACGACGATGTTGATTTAATTATGAAGTATTATGAATGGGCAAATATAGTGGTTTCTGTGTCGCCATCATATTGGGCTGATATACCTGGACAATTCAAGGTGTTTATAGACAGATGCACACCTTGGTGCAATACGCATGAACCTCACGCGAAACTTTCTGGTGAAAAAAAGGGTTATACGATTGCATTGAGAACTGGACCGAGTATGCCGGAATGTGAAAAAGTAATAGGAAGTATAGAACATTTTTATGGACATTTGGAAATTAAGGCGTGTGGCAAATTAGGTTTATGTTCAATCGAATATAAAGATGATGTTGCAGGAAGAATTGATGAAATAGCAGATTTTTGTAATATGATATTAGAAGCGTAAATTCCAATTTATCGAATAGTAAAAACACCGACAGATCTTATAATCCGTCGGTGTTTTATTATCCTTATGAGAAGGAACCTTTAAAAGCGCCTTTTTCTTTATTCGTATTTTCCGAAATACCAGCCTACAACGCCGTTCTTTTTTGCGAGCAAGCCAGCGCTTGTTTTGCATATGACCGAGAGGGTATCGTCAACGTTTACCGAAAGCTTGAAATCGGTAGATTGACGAATTCGCGAAACATCTCCGTTTTTTAAAGTGCTCGGGTCTTTCCAAAGAGCATCAGCCGTAATCAACAAACGTTTTCCCGTAGCGTTATGTTCAACTTCTGCTACGTCGCCTTTAAGCGAAATAAGCGTAACCTCGTTTTCGGGCCAAGAAATCGAAAATGCATCTTTCGATTCTTCTTGCTCCTGCAATGCGGTAACGGTAGGGAAGCCGTCGTACCATATATATTCGATGTCCTCAACCTCGCAATCAACCGAAGGAAAGATTAGTAAATTCAGCTGTCCTTCCCGTACCAATCCACACCCGCCGTCAATAGAAATAGTTCGGGTTGCGCTGTCGAATAATGGAGAACAGCAAAGGCGTTCACCGTAATTCAAAACAGGCCAATGACCGCAAACAACCTGTCTGTCGAAGCGAAAGCCTTTGCGAAGCGCGCTGTCGCGGAACGCGTCTGACTTCAAATACTTCATCGCGTCTTTGCATTCGCTTTGTAATTCACTTTCATCGTGCGGAATGCCGCCGTGAACAAAAATGTACTTTTCGCTCTCTGCCAGTGTCGGAAGCGATTTAATAAAATCAAATTCCTCTTTAAAATGCTCCCAAACCGCAACAATGTTTTCGGTAATTGCCTCAGTACTGCTTGGTTCTATGCCGATTTCATTAAAAAGCTCTTTGTAAAAGCAGGTGCCTTTCCATTCGTTCATATAGTTAATATAGTCTAAAAAATTCTGTGCGTTTTCGGGGTTGTCGATAGTATATTTTATAGACGTTAAGCGTAAATAATCAACGTTGCCCATCGTAACAAGAGCACGCCCTTCGGCACATAGCTTCATAACATAGCGCAACGTTTCCAAGCTTTTCGGCCCTTTGTCAAGCATATCGCCAACTATCAAAAGCAGGTCGTCGCCGTCGAACCTCGCCTTCTGTAATACCGCCTTCAAGTGTTCGATATGCCCGTGAATATCGCTTGTTACAAGCAATCTGCCTTTTGTGTGTTCTATATTCATTCTTTTAAAGCTATACACTTAAGCACACCTCACTCGCCCGAAACTATGTAAATTATACTACCGAACCGTTCGTTTTGTCAATAACGCACTTGATTTATGAGCACGAATATGTTATACTGACGAAAACAAAAAAGGTATTAATATGACAAAAACAATACTCCGAAAAATACTCGATAAACTGTTTTATTTCAAAAAGCTTTCGCTTATTTTGCCGCTTGTGCTCGCAACGGTAATGCTTGCGTTCGGCACGGTCTTTTGCGGCGGTATGCCCGAGGATATATGGCTGCTTATTATTATGTCGGTAGTTATTTCTGCCGTTTGGTTCGCATTCGTGTATTTTCTTATCAGATTGTTTACAAGGCTGAAAAACTGCCCCGATTGGTATATCGATGTTTTTGAATTGCTTGCGCTTTTCGGGTTTTCTGTAAGTGCATTGCTTCAAACGATAGATTTCATAAAAGACACAAACAGCTTTTCTACTTCTGTTTGTATCTGCTTTATCTCTGTAAGTGCAATATCGCTTGCCCACAACAAACGCAGTTAAAGGATTGAAAAAATGATACCTAAAGATTATATAATAACAAAAATAGAGGGCGAATATGCCTACCTACGTGAAATAGGAGGGATCTCTTCCGATGAACTCTTCATCGCCCTCGCGCTTCTTCCGCAAGGTGTCGATATCGGCACTAAGCTCCACTATGAAATGCTCGAATATACGGTTCTCGAATAGGAGAAAATTATGAATAAAAAAGCAATAATTCAAGCTGTAAAATTCGTTTTGTTTTCCGCTTCCGCTGCAATAATACAGGCGGGTGCTTCTGCGTTGTTTCTCGAGGTGTTCAAATGGGAATACTACGTTTCTTACCTGATTGCGCTTTTGCTTTCTGTGCTGTGGAATTTTACGTTTAATCGAAGATTCACTTTCAAATCAGCCGCAAACGTACCTATAGCAATGGCAAAGGTGCTCGGCTTCTACGCCGTTTTCACGCCTCTTTCCACTTGGCTCGGCGATCTTGCCGTAGATTCCGGTGTGAACGAATATATTGTGCTTGCCGTTACAATGATAAGCAACCTCGTTCTCGAATTCTTGTTCTGCAAATTTGTAGTTTACCGTAACCAAGAGGATACCTTGGAAAACCGTAAATAAGAAATAAACTCTTAATTCGATGCAAATTAATATTGAAAACAGATAAATGTTGTGGTATTATAACGGCATCGAAATCTCGCTTCACGGAGGAAAATTTTATGAGTATAAGAATTGGTATTTTCGGTTACGGAAACCTCGGAAGAGGTGTAGAAGCCGCAATACGCCAAAACGATGATATGGAGCTTGCTGCGGTGTTCACGCGCCGCGACCCCGCAACCGTAAAAATTGCAACCGAGGGTGTTAAGGTCTGCCATACCGACGATGCCAAAAATATGATAAACGATATCGACGTTATGATACTTTGCGGCGGCAGTGCTACCGATCTGCCTATTCAAACTCCGGAGCTCGCTAAGCTGTTCAACGTTGTCGATAGCTTCGATACCCACGCCCGCATTCCCGAGCATTTCGCAAACGTAGATTCGGTTGCTAAACAGTCGGGTAGGGTTGCACTTATTTCGGTCGGCTGGGATCCCGGCTTGTTCTCGCTTAACCGTCTTTATGCTTCGGCAATACTTCCCGAAGGGAATTCCTATACCTTCTGGGGTAAGGGTGTTTCGCAGGGCCATTCGGATGCGATCCGCAGAGTAGAAGGTGTTCTTGACGGCAAGCAGTATACTATTCCCGTCGAATCGGCACTCGATGCTGTCCGTAGCGGCACCAACCCCGAATTGACTACGCGTCAAAAGCATATCCGCGAATGCTTCGTCGTCGCCGAAGAGGGTGCAGACCTCGCACGTATCGAAAATGAAATCAAGAATATGCCCAACTACTTCGCAGATTACGATACCACCGTTCATTTTATCACTGCCGAAGAATTAAAGCGTGACCACAGCGGTATTCCGCACGGCGGATTTGTAATAAGAAGCGGTAAAACGGGCTTAAACTCCGAACATAACCATATTATCGAATATTCTCTTAAGCTTGATTCCAATCCCGAATTTACCGCAAGCGTAATCGTTGCGTATGCGCGTGCGGCGTACAGATTGAATAAAGAGGGGCAATGCGGTTGCAAAACCGTATTCGACGTTCCGCCTGCTTATTTAAGCATAAAGAGCGCCGAGGAGCTTCGCAAGGAAATGCTTTAAACACACAACGTTAAAATCGTTATTTTGTCACGACATTTCGGACAAGTCTTATTTCGATTTGTTCGAAATGTCATATTGACAATTATACCTATATTGTGATATAATTTTTTGAAATAAGCAGGCGCCTTAAAAATAGCGCTTTCCGCAGAAAGAGGTACAAAATGTCCGTATTGGGTAAGTACAAAGTCATACGATCCGCAACTCATCCCGAACACGTTTTTTCTTTCGAGGGTGCATTATTCTCTTTTTCGGAATTTTTTTCTCAAAATAAAGAATATATTGTTTTTCCCGGTTTTTGCGACGTGCACGTGCATTTTCGCGAACCGGGTTTTTCTTATAAAGAAACAATCAAATCGGGCTCGCTTTCTGCGGCACGTGGCGGCTATACCGCTGTTTGTACAATGCCAAATCTAAACCCAACGCCCGATAGCGCCGAGCATTTAAAAATGCAAACCGATATAATAGAGCGCGACTCTGTTATAAACGTGTATCCATACGCGACTATAACCGTTAACCAAGCAGGCAACGAGCTTTCGGATATGGCTGCTATGGCAAATGAAGCAATCGCCTTTTCGGATGACGGAAGGGGAGTGCAATCGGACGATATGATGCGCGCCGCAATGCTAAAAGCAAAAAGCTTGGGCAAAATGATCGTTGCGCATTGCGAGGTGAACTCGCTCTTAAAGGGCGGATATATCCACGACGGCGAATACGCCCGTGCCAATAACCACCGCGGCATCTGCTCGGCTAGTGAATACGAACAGATCGCGCGCGATATCGAGCTTGTAAAGGAAACCGGCTGCGCCTATCACGTCTGCCATATTTCCACAAAGGAAAGCGTCGAGCTTATACGTCAAGCGAAAAATCAGGGTGTGGATATAACCTGCGAAACCGGTCCGCATTACCTTGTGCTCGATGATTCCGATTTGCAGGAGCACGGAAGATTTAAAATGAATCCTCCTCTTCGTTCAAAAGAGGATAGGGAAGCATTAATAGAAGGTATCCTCGACGGAACGATCGATATGATCGCTACCGACCACGCGCCTCACTCCGCAGAGGAAAAATCAAAGGGCTTGGAAAAAAGTGCCTTTGGTATCGTCGGGCTCGAAACCGCGTTTCCGGTGTTGTATACAAAGCTTGTAAAAACGGGCGTTATAACACTCGAAAGGCTCGTGGATCTGCTTTGCATCAATCCGCGCAAGCGCTTCGGAATTCCGCTGGGATGCGATTTTACCGTCTGGGAAACAGATACCGAATTCACAGTTGATCCAAACGAATTTTTATCGCTCGGAAAAGCAACCCCCTTCGAAAACGAAAAGCTTTTCGGACGCTGCGTTTTAACCGTTTGTAACGGTAAAGCGGTTTATTCAAACAAAATCAATAACAATATATAGAAGTATTCAGGAGGCAAATAATGGCTAAAAGAACAGACATCAAAAAAATTCTAATAATCGGCTCGGGCCCTATCGTTATAGGTCAGGCTGCCGAATTCGACTATGCGGGCACTCAAGCCTGCCTTGCACTCAAGGAAGAGGGCTATGAGGTAGTTCTTTGTAACTCCAACCCCGCAACCATTATGACCGATACCACTATAGCCGATAAGGTCTATATGGAACCGCTCACTCTTGAATATATCGCGAAAATCCTTCGCTATGAACGTCCCGACGCTATCGTTCCCGGTATCGGCGGTCAGACCGGTCTTAACCTTGCAATGCAGCTCGAAAAGAAGGGCGTGCTCCGCGAATGCGGCGTAGAGCTTTTGGGTACGAGCAGTGAATCGATCGAAAGAGCGGAAGACAGAGAGCTGTTCAAAGAGCTCTGCCAATCTATCGGCGAGCCCACCATTCCTTCCGAAATTACCTATAATATCGAAGAAGCGAAAAAGGCGGCAAAGGAAATCGGTTACCCCGTTGTTCTTCGCCCTGCGTTTACTTTGGGCGGTACCGGTGGCGGCTTTGCAAACAACGAAGAAGAACTTATCGAAATCGGCCTTAATGCATTCAAGCTCTCTCCCGTTCATCAGGTGCTTATCGAAAAAAGCGTTAAGGGCTATAAAGAAATCGAATTCGAGGTTATGCGCGATTCCAACGACCACGCTATAACCATCTGCGGTATGGAAAACGTCGACCCCGTCGGCGTGCATACCGGCGACTCGGTCGTCGTTGCTCCTATTATGACCTTGAGCGACCACGATCTTAAAATGCTCAACGATTCGGCTATAAAGATTATTAGAGAACTTAAAATCGAAGGCGGCTGTAACGTTCAGTTTGCGCTCGATCCTCATTCCAGCCAATATTATCTTATCGAGGTAAATCCCCGCGTTTCGCGTTCCTCCGCGCTCGCTTCAAAGGCAAGCGGCTATCCTATTGCACGTGTTACCGCAAAAATCGCTGTCGGTATGGCGCTCGAGGATATTGCAATAGCAAATACCAATGCGGCGTTCGAGCCTGCGCTTGATTACGTAATTGCAAAGCTTCCCAGATTCCCGTTCGATAAATTCGCTACCGCGCCCAATACTTTGGGTACGCAGATGAAGGCGACCGGCGAAATTATGTCCATCGGCTCGAATTTGGAGGAATGCTTCCTAAAGGCTGTGCGCTCGCTCGAAACCGGTGCAGACCATTACCAAATTCCCAAGTTCGTAAATATGGATACCGAGAATATTCTCGAATATATCAAGGATTTTAAGGACGATAATATCTTCGCGGTGTGCGAGCTTCTCCGCCGCGGAATCACTATCGAACAGATCCACGATATCACGAAGATTACCGGTTACTTCCTCGAAGCATTTGATAATATCGTGAAAATGGAAGAAAAGCTCAAAGCGAACGCAGGCAATTTCGAAGTGCTTGCCGAAGCGAAAAAGCTTGGCTTCTGCGATAAAATCATTGCTAAGTACTGGGGCGTAAGCGAACTTGATATCTTCAATACGCGCAAGGAAAACAAGCTCTTTCCGGTATACCGTATGGTCGATACCTGCCATACCGGTGCCTATATTCCTTACTTCTATTCGTCCTATACCGGCGAAAACGCTTCGATAGTTACCGATAAAAAGAAAATCGTTGTGCTCGGTGCAGGTCCTATCCGTATCGGTCAGGGTGTCGAATTCGACTATTCCACCGTACACGCCGTAACCACTATTAAAAAATCGGGCTACGAGGCAATTATCGTAAACAATAACCCCGAAACCGTATCCACCGACTACACTACGGCAGATAAGCTGTATTTCGAACCGCTTACTCCCGAAGACGTAATGAATATAATCGAGCTCGAAAAGCCCGAAGGCGTTATTGCTTCGCTCGGCGGCCAAACCGCAATCAACCTTGCAGAACCGCTTATGAAGCGCGGCGTTAAAATAATCGGTACCGATTGTGAAGCTATCGACAGAGCCGAAAACCGCGACTCCTTCGAAAACCTTCTTTCCTCGCTCGGTATTCCTCAGCCGAAGGGTAAGGCGGTCACCAATATCGAGGACGGTATTGCGGCAGCATCCGAAATCGGCTATCCGGTTCTCGTTCGCCCCTCGTTCGTTCTCGGCGGCAGAGCAATGCAGATAGTTGCGAACGAAGCACAGCTTCGCCGCTATCTCCGTACCGCCGTTGAAATCGACGAGGACAAGCCTGTTCTTGTGGATAAGTATATCGAAGGCAAAGAGGTCGAGGTCGATGCTATCTGCGACGGTAGAGACGTGTTCGTTCCCGGCATTATGGAGCTTGTAGAGCGTACCGGCGTTCACTCGGGCGACTCGATAAGCGTATATCCCGCCTTCAGCATTTCCGATAAGGTAAAAGGAATAATCCTTCAGTATGCTAAAAAGCTCGGCTTGGGCGTCGGCATTATCGGTCTGTTCAATATTCAGTTCATCGTCGATAAGGACGAAAACGTGTTCATTATCGAGGTTAACCCCCGTTCCTCGCGTACCGTGCCCTTCCTTTCCAAAGCAACCGGCTACAGCCTTGCGGATATCGCTACCGAAGTAATACTCGGCAAGAGCTTGAAGGAGCAGGGAATATTCGATATCTATCCCAAGGAAAAGGACCGCTGGTACGTAAAGGTTCCGGTATTCTCCTTCAATAAGATTCGCGGACTCGATGCATATCTCTCTCCCGAAATGAAGTCCACCGGCGAAGCTATCGGTTATGACGATAAGCTCAACCGCGCACTCTATAAAGCTCTTCAGGCATCCGGTATGCACCTCCAAAACTACGGTACCGTGTTTGCAACCGTTGCGGATAAGGATAAATACGAAGCACTTCCTCTTATTCGCCGATTCTATAACCTCGGCTTCAATATCGAAGCGACCGAAGGTACCGCACAGTTCTTAAAGAGCAACGGCATACGCACCCACGTGCTTAAAAAGATCGGAGACGGAAGCACCGAAATTCCCGATTCTATCCGTCAGGGACATATCGCATACATAATCAACACCCGCGATATTTCTGCACCCGATCAGGCGAGCGACGGCTATGAAATCCGTCACCTCGCTACTGAAAACAACGTAACCATCTTCACCTCGCTCGATACGGTAAGAGTTCTTCTCGACGTGTTGGAAGAAACCACTCTCACTATTTCGACGATAGATTCATAATCAACAAAAAAGGCGGCAAGTATGAAGCAATCTCTGTTTCAGATAACCGAAAACGTAAAGCTTACCGAAAACGTTATGCGTATGCGCCTAAAGGGCGATACGAGCGCAATAACAGCATCGGGACAGTTTATCAATATCAAGCTCGATAACCTCTTTCTTCGCAGACCTATCTCGGTCTGTGATTGCGAGGGAGATACCGTTACCATCATCTATAAGGTTGTAGGTAAGGGTACCGAGCAAATGGCGGAAATGCAATCCGGCACGCTCGACGTATTAACCGGTCTCGGCAACGGCTATAACACCTCGCTCTCGGGCGAAAAGCCTTTGCTGATCGGCGGCGGCGTCGGTGTTCCACCTATGTATCTTCTCGCAAAAAAGCTTATATCCGAAGGCAAGCAGGTTTCGGTAATCCTCGGCTTTAATACCAAAAACGAAGTATTCTACGAGGAAGAATTCCGCGCGCTCGGATGTAACGTCGGCGTTACCACCGCAGACGGAAGCCACGGCACGAAGGGATTCGTAACCGCTCTTATGCAGGATGCTGATTATACCTATACCTATTCCTGCGGTCCCGAACCTATGCTCAAAGCGGTGTTCGCCGCATCCAAAACCTCGGGGCAGTACAGCTTCGAGGAAAGAATGGGCTGTGGCTTCGGTGCTTGTATGGGTTGTTCCTGCAAAACGGTAACCGGCTATAAGCGTATCTGCAAGGAAGGTCCCGTTCTCGAAAAGGAGGAGATCTTATGGTAAATACAAAGGTAGAGCTTTGCGGCATAACGCTCGATAATCCGATAATTCCCGCAAGCGGTACGTTTGGATTCGGCTATGAATTTGCCGAGCTGTATGATATCAATATGCTTGGTACCTTTTCGTTCAAGGGCAACACTCAGGATGCTCGCTTCGGTAAACCCACACCACGTATCGCCGAATGTACCTCGGGTATGATTAATGCGGTAGGACTCCAAAACCCCGGTGTCGAAAAGGTTATTTCCGAAGAGCTTCCCAAGCTTTCAAAATGCTTTAATAAAAAAGTAATGGCAAACGTTTCCGGCTTTTCGGTAGAGGACTATGCCTACACCTGCGAAAAGCTCGATAAATGCGATATCGTCGGCTGGCTCGAGGTCAACGTAAGCTGTCCCAACGTTCACGGCGGCGGTATGTCCTTCGGTACCGATCCCGAAGCGGCTGCAGAAGTAACGCGTGCCGTAAAGTCGGTTACGAAAAAGCCGGTAATATTAAAGCTTTCTCCCAACGTTACCGATATAGTTGCAATAGCAAAAGCGTGCGAAAAAGCAGGTGCGGACGGCATCAGCTTAATCAATACTATGCTCGGTATGCGAATCAATCTTCGTACAAAAAAACCTGTTATAGCAAATAAAATGGGCGGTTTTTCGGGCAAGGCGATTTTCCCCGTGGCCGTCAGAATGGTATATCAGGTTGCATCCGCCGTCGAAGTGCCGGTTATCGGTATGGGCGGCGTAAGCTGTGCCGAGGACGTTATCGAAATGATGCTTGCCGGCGCAACTGCGGTAGAGGTCGGTGCGCAAAACCTTGTCGATCCCTATGCCTGCAAGAGCATCATCGAAGAGCTTCCCGCAGTAATGGAAAAATACAGAATAGAAAATTTAAAAGATATAATAGGAGCTGCACACAATGGGTAAGGACGTGATTATCGCCTGCGACTTTTCGAGCGCAGAAAAAACCTTCGAATTTCTCGATAAATTCACCGGCAAAAAGCCGTTCGTGAAGATCGGCATGGAGCTTTACTATGCGGAAGGACCTGCAATAGTAAAAGAAATCAAAGCAAGAGGGCATAAAATCTTCCTCGATTTAAAGCTTCACGATATTCCCAATACGGTTAAAAAGTCTATGGCTGTGCTTTCCAATCTCGGTGTCGATATCTGCAATCTTCACGCAGGCGGCACTATTCGTATGATGGAAGCGGCACTAGAAGGCTTAACCCGCCCCGACGGAAGCCGTCCTCTTCTTATCGCCGTAACACAGCTTACCTCTACCGATCAGGAAAGTATGGAAAACGATCTTTTAATAAAAGCACCTATCGATGAAGTTGTTATGCACTATGCGGAAAACGCGAAAAAAGCAGGTCTTGACGGCGTTGTTTGCTCGCCGCTTGAAGCAGGTAAGGTGCATGATCGCTGCGGTAATGAATTTATCACCGTAACTCCCGGCGTTCGCTTTGCAGACGGCGATATCGGGGATCAAAAGCGTGTTATGACTCCCGAACAGGCAAAATTAATCGGCTCCGATTATATCGTTGTCGGAAGACCTATTACCGCCGCAGAGGATCCCGTTGCGGCATATGAACGCTGTGTGCGTGAATTTGTAGACTGATAACCGCACGGTTTGCGAGGTGTAGTCGGTATGCGCTATATATTCGATAACGACTTGCATATACATTCCTATCTTTCGCTCTGCTCTAAGGACGAAAGACAAAACCCCGAATCTATCCTCCAATATGCCAAGGATAACGGTTTAAAAACCGTTGCTTTGACCGATCACTATTGGGATAGTAAAATAGAGGGTGCAAGCGGCTTTTATACACCGCAAAATTTCGAATGGGTGTCGCGCTCGAAGCCGTTGCCGCAGGCAGACGGCATACGCTTCCTTTTCGGTTGCGAAACCGATCTCGATAAAAATATGCGGTTGGGAATGCCGAAGGAGCGTTTCGAGGATTTCGATTTTATAGTAATACCCGTTACGCACCTGCATATGAAGGGCTTTACTATATCCGAAGAGGATGCGGCAAGCGCTGAAGGCAGGGCAAGGGTGTGGCTCGAAAGATTCGATTTCGTACTCGGTATGGATCTTCCTTTCGAAAAAATCGGTTTTGCTCATCTTGCAACGTCGCTGATCGCTCCCACAAGAGATGAATATCTAAAGGTTTTGTCGCTTCTGCCGGAAGAAAAGCTGTGCGAGCTGTTTGAAAAATGCGCAAAACTCGGTGCAGGTATCGAGCTTAATGCTTCCGATATGAGCTTTGCACCGAATGAGGCGGAAACAGTGCTTCGTATATTCAAAATAGCAAAGAAATGCGGCTGTAAGTTTTATATGGGCAGTGATGCACACCACCCGCAAGAATTCGAAAAGGTTAATCAAGTCTTTGCAAGGGCAATAGATATGCTTGCTCTTACCGAGGACGATAAATTTAAATTGTTATAATCATAGGAGAATAATTATGGAAGGCTATAAGAGAGAGTTTATACAGTTCCTGCAATCTGCCGGCGTGCTCAAATTCGGTGATTTCACCGCGAAAAGCGGCAGAAAGATTCCTTATTTCATCAATGCAGGTGAAATCAAAACAGGTGAACAGATACAAAAATTAGGCGAATTCTATGCAAAAGCATATTTCGAAAAAATAGGCAATAAAAAGACTGTTCTTTACGGTCCTGCATATAAGGGTATCTCTATCGCCGTATCCGCGGCGGTTGCTCTTGCAAAAAACGGCTTGGACGTACCCTTCTTCTTCAATCGTAAGGAGGTTAAGGACCACGGTGAAGGCGGCGTTTTCGTCGGATACGTTCCCAAAGCGGGCGAAGAAATCGTTATCGTTGAAGACGTTATCACCGCAGGCACCGCTATCCGCGAAAGTATGGCTATCCTTTCGGGTATCGAGGGCGCACGCGTTGCCGCAACCTTCGTAATGGTAGACCGCAAGGAAAAGGGTAAAACCGAAAAATCCGCAATGGCGGAGGTAGGCGAGGAATTCGGATTCCCCGTATATTCGGTAGTAGACGTTTACGATATTATCGAATATCTCGAAGAAGATGAATCTAATAAGGAAAACGTCGAAAGAATAAAGAATTATCTTGCAATTAACGGAGCGAAATAATGAAAAGCGTTATCGATATACTCGACCTTTCGGTAGAAGAAATTAACGAGCTTATCGCAATAGCCTGCGATATGATCGAAAGCCCCAAAAAGTATTCGGAGTGCTGTCGCGGTAAAAAAATCGCAACTCTGTTTTTCGAGCCCTCAACTCGTACGCGCCTAAGCTTCGAAGCAGCTATGATCGAGCTCGGCGGCAATGTCATCGGCTTTTCCGATGCGAAAAATTCTTCGACGGTAAAGGGCGAAACCGTTGCCGATACTGCGCGAGTTGTAAGCTGCTACGCCGATATTATTGCAATGCGTCATCCTCTCGAAGGCGCACCCTTGGTTGCTTCGCTTAATGCAAGCATTCCGGTTATTAACGCGGGTGACGGCGGTCACGCTCACCCCACTCAAACCCTTGCCGATCTTTTAACGATTTATCGCGAAAAAGGACGCTTCGATAACCTTACCGTCGGATTTTGCGGCGATTTGAAATACGGCAGACCGGTTCATTCGCTCATTCATGCGCTTTCGCGCTATACCGGCATTAAGATTGTTCTTATATCTCCCGATGAGCTTTCATTGCCCGAATATATTAAGCGTGACGTTATCGAAAAACACGGTATGCCCTATTACGAAACCACTTCGCTCGATGAGGCTATCCCCGAGCTTGACGTGCTCTATATGACTCGCGTTCAGGGCGAACGCTTCGATGATCCCGAGGAATATTTTCGCCTTAAGGATTGTTATGTGCTTGATCCCGAAAAGCTCAAAAGTGCAAAGTCGGATATGATAATTCTCCATCCTTTGCCTCGCGTGGATGAAATAACCGTCGACGTCGATTCCGATTCGAGAGCCTGCTACTTCAAGCAGGTGTTCAATGGCAAAATTATGCGTAAATCGCTTATACTCAAGCTTCTTAATGAAGCGGAGAGTAATCCTGTTGCAGCAAAGCGACCCACTCGTATGCTTTCTGCGAATGCTTGCAGCAACAATAGATGTATTTGCAAAACCGAACGCGGCTTGGTTCCCCAGGCTGTCGAAACCGACGAGGGACTGCGTTGCGCGTTCTGCGAAACGGCAATAATGCAATAGTGCAAAAGGTGAATTAATTCAATAAAAAATGATATAATTTTGTGCCGATGTACCTTGACACAAAAACGTCAATATGATATAATCAGCGATGTAAGTTTTAGGGTTCTTTGCGACTGACGGATTAAAGTGGAGCACCACTGTGGAACAAAGAACTTTCACCGATTGTGTGAACCCTCGAAGCTGTGTTTTCGAGGTGAAATCATTGCCGACCGTCTGGGCGCATTTGCTCCTTG
The DNA here is from genome assembly GCA_017466805.1 of Clostridia bacterium. Taxonomy (GTDB): domain Bacteria; phylum Bacillota; class Clostridia; order Oscillospirales; family CAG-382; genus Coliplasma. Next base: position 13,305 of record JAFTTN010000072.1, on the reverse strand, counting down.
AGTAAGTGCGCCCTTTTTGTTTTTTAATAGGAGAAAGAAATGAAAAAAGTTGGAATAGTAATGGGCAGCGATAGCGATCTGCCTATCATAAAAAAGGCTACCGATATGCTCGATGCACTCGGAATACCCTTCGAGGTGCACGTGTATTCGGCTCACCGCACTCCCGAACAGGCACGTGATTTTTCTGTGAATGCGCGTGCTAACGGCTTTGGTGTCATTATTGCGGCGGCAGGAATGGCGGCACATTTGGCAGGCGCGGTTGCGGCAAATACAACGCTTCCCGTTATCGGCATCCCCTGCAAAGGTCCCGTGTTCGACGGTATGGATGCTCTTCTCGCAACGGTTCAAATGCCCACCGGTATTCCGGTTGCAACAGTCGCTGTCAACGGCGGTGCCAATGCGGCGCTTCTGGCGGCACAGATTCTTGCGGTAGAGGATAAAGAGCTTGCCGCAAAGCTCGATGCAAAGCGCGCAACCGATGCCGAAGCTGTGCTGGCAAAGGACGCAGATATAATCAATAGGCTTAAATAAACAATCTATTTTACAGGAGATACAAAAAATGAAACTTGTTTACACCGGAAAAACCAAAGACGTATTTGCTCTTGACAACGGCAATTACCTTCTCAAATTCAAGGACGACTGCACCGGCAAAGACGGCGTGTTCGATCCGGGTGAAAACTCTGTCGGTCTTACTATCGACGGCGTAGGCGACGTAAACCTTCGTATGTCTATCTATTTCTTCGAAAAGGTTAACGCGGCGGGCATTAAAACCCACTACGTAAGCGCAGATCTCGCAAACACCACGATGGAGGTTCTTCCCGCAAAGGTGTTCGGCAAGGGCTTGGAGGTTATCTGCCGTCATAAAGCAGTAGGCTCGTTCTACCGCCGTTACAGCGATTATTGCGAGCTCGGCCAGGACCTTCCCGCATACGTTGAAACCACCTTCAAGAACGATGAAAAGGGCGATCCTCTCGTTACTAAGGACGGCTTGGTGGATCTCGGTGTTATGACTGCCGAACAGTACGATGATATCAAATCGATGACTCAAAAGATCACTCAAATCGTTGCAGATGATCTCAAGGAAAAGGGACTCGTGCTTTACGATATTAAGTTTGAATTCGGCTACGATGCAGACGGAGCGGTTATGCTTATCGACGAAATTGCATCCGGTAATATGCGTGTATATAAAGATGGCGAATATATCGACCCTATGACTCTTTCCGAGCTTTTCTTCGCATAATTCGATACCAATAATAAAGAAAGCAAGGTAACCCCATGGGCGGATTTTTTGGTGTAGCGTCGAAGCATGATGCATTGGCAGACGTTTTCTTCGGTACCGATTATCACTCTCACCTCGGCACACGCCGCGGCGGTATAGCGGCATACGATAAAGAAATCGGGCTTCAGCGCGTAATTCATAATATAGAAAACTCTCTCTTCCGCACTAAATTCGATCACGTTCTCGAAGATATGAGCGGTATTGCGGCGATCGGCTGTATAAGCGATTCCGAACCTCAGCCCCTGCTTATTCGCTCGCATCTCGGCACCTATGCGCTCTGCTTTGTCGGCGCAATAAATAATGCCGATAAATTGGTCGAGCTTTGCCTAAATACGGGCTATGATCATTTCGATGCTATGACGGGCGGTGCGGTAAACGCGGTCGAACTTTTGGCTGCTCTTATAAACCGCAAATCGGGTTTTGTAGAGGGCATTCGTTATGCACAAGAACTTATCGAAGGCTCTGCCTCGATACTTGTTCTCCGCGATAATGGTACTATTATCGCCGCGCGTGATAAGCTTGGCAGAACACCCGTGCATATTGGTAAAGCAGAGGACGGATATGCGATTTCCTTCGAATCCTTTGCATATAAAAAGCTCGGATACGAGGACGAAAAGGAATTAGGTCCGGGCGAAATAGTCGAGGTAACCCCCGAAAGCCTTACAGTGCTTGCCGAAGCGGGCAAGGAAATGCGCGTTTGTGCGTTCCTTTGGTCGTATTATGGCTATTCGACTTCGGATTACGAAGGCGTTAATGTCGAAGTGATGCGTTATCGTAACGGCGAAATAATGGCGGAAGCCGATATGGCTACCGGCTTGTATGACGATATCGATTACGTTGGCGGCGTTCCCGATTCGGGTACACCCCACGCAATAGGTTATGCAAATAAAAGCCGTATACCGTTTGCGCGTCCGTTCATAAAATATACTCCCACTTGGCCGAGAAGTTTTATGTCTTCTCGCCAAGCGGAGCGTTGTAAGGTTGCCAAAATGAAACAGATCCCTGTGCACGACCTTATAACCGATAAAAGCCTTCTGTTTGTCGACGACTCTATAGTACGCGGAACACAGCTAAAGGAAACAGTCGATTTCCTTTATGAAAACGGCGCAAGAGCTGTGCATATGCGCTCTGCCTGCCCGCCGATAATGTATGGTTGCAAATATTTGAATTTCTCGCGCAATAAGAACGATATGGAACTGCTGGGCAGACGTATTATAGTTGAATTAGAAGGCGAGGAAGGCTTTAAATATATCGAAGAGTACAGCGATTCATCTACCGAACGCGGTAAAAAATTCCGCAAAGCGATCTGTGAAAAGCTTGGCTTTGCCTCGCTTGAATTCCAATCGCTCGAAGGAATAATCAAAGCAATCGGCATCGATAGATGCAAGCTCTGCACTTATTGCTGGAGCGGAAAGGAATAATTATTATGCATAATGAATCCAGATCTGAAAGCTACGCTGCGGCAGGTGTAGATATCACTGCGGGCTATAAGGCTGTTGAATTAATGAAAAAGCATATCGCACGTACCCGTAACGACGGCTGTCTCGACGACGTCGGCGGCTTCGGCGGATGCTTTGGCTTGAATATTGCGGGAATGGAAGAACCCGTTCTCGTTTCGGGTACCGACGGCGTCGGCACCAAGCTTAAGCTTGCCATTCTTATGGATAAGCACGATACAATCGGTATTGACTGCGTTGCAATGTGTGTTAACGACGTTGTATGCGTAGGTGCAAAACCTTTGTTCTTCCTCGATTATATTGCGTGCGGCAAAAACTATCCCGAAAAAATCGCAGAGCTCGTTGCAGGAGTTGCAGAAGGCTGCGTTCAGTCCGGCGCGGCTCTTATCGGCGGCGAAACCGCAGAGCACCCCGGTATGATGCCTCACGATGAATACGATTTGGCCGGCTTTACCGTAGGCGTGGTGGATAAAAAGAAGATTATCGATAATAAGCGTATGGCGGCGGGCGACGTCGTTATCGCGCTTCCTTCCACCGGTATCCACTCCAACGGCTTCTCGCTTTGCCGTAAGGTGTTCGATATCGATAATAATAATCCCGAGCTTTATAAGCCCAATGCAGAGCTTGGCGGCAAGACCATTGCCGAAACACTTTTGGTTCCCACCAAGATATACGTTAAACCTGTTCTTGCGCTTATCGAAGCTGTTGACGTTAAAGGCATCTCGCATATCACCGGCGGCGGCTTCTACGAAAATATTCCGCGCAGCATTCCCGACGGCTTGGGCGCAAAGATCGAAAGAAGCGCAGTAAAGGTTCTTCCTATCTTCGATCTTATCGCAAAGACAGGCAATATCTCGGAACGCGATATGTTCAATACCTTCAATATGGGTGTCGGTATGAGCGTTGTCGTTCCCGCAAGCGACGTCGAAAAGGCGATTTCCGTGCTTAAGGATAACGGCATCGATGCATACGTTATCGGCGAAATCGTTGAAGCCGAAAATAAAATTACTATCGTTTAATACTATCAGGCAATGACATAGGCGGCAAAAACCGCCTATGCCTATTGTTGTTTTATGAAAGGGAAGTCATTATGCCTAAATCTCAAACAAACATCGCGGTGTTGGTGTCGGGTGGCGGAACCAATCTCCAAGCGCTTATCGATGCAGAAAAACGCGGTGAGCTCGGTAACGGTAAAATAACTCTCGTTATAGCTTCAAAGCAAGGCGTGTACGCTCTCGAAAGAGCAAAAAGCAATAATATCGAAGCTATAGTGCTTGCCCGTAAGGATTATGAAAGCATAGCAGATTATTCAAAAGCGCTTGTGGAAGCAATGCAAAATGCGAATATCGATTTGGTCGTGCTTGCGGGTTTCTTAACGATAATCGACGAACAGGTATATAATGCGTTCCCCAACAGAATTCTAAACGTTCACCCTGCGCTTATTCCGTCCTTCTGCGGAAAGGGTTATTACGGCTTGCGCGTTCATGAAGCCGCTCTCGAAAAGGGGGTTAAGGTTTCGGGCGCGACAGTGCATATCGTCACTCCCGAATGCGATGCCGGCCCGATAGTGCTCCAAAAGGCTGTCGAAGTAAAGCAGGGCGATACTCCCGAGGTATTGCAAAAAAGAATTATGGAGCAAGCCGAATGGAAGATTCTTCCCGAAGCTGTAAAGCTTTTCTGTGACGGGAAGCTTAAGGTTGAAAATAACAGAGTAACGATAAAAGGAGAATAAAATGAAGGTATCTACTATTGCAAACGAGCTCAACTCTCTTAAATATCACGGCAGAGGTATTATAATCGGCAAATCCGCCGATTCGAAAAAGGCTGTAACTGCATATTTCATTATGGGTAGAAGTGTAAACAGCCGTAACCGCGTTTTCGTGGCAGAAGGCGAAGCAATGCGTACGAAGGCGTTCGATGAATCCAAAATGGTCGATCCCCATCTTATCATCTATTACCCCGTGCGCGTGCTCGGTAATAAAACCATCGTAACCAACGGTGATCAGACCGATACTATTTATGAGCTTATGGATAAGCAGATGACCTTTGAGCAGGCATTGAGAACACGCGAATTCGAAGACGATAAGCCTAATTTTACTCCTCGTATTTCGGGCATCATACATAGAGAAAACGGCGAAATGAACTACGCAATGTCGATTCTTAAAAGCGCAGAGGGCGATGATTCCTCCTGCGAAAGATTCACTTATGCGTATTCCAACCCCAAAGCAGGTATGGCAAAGTTTATTCATACCTATAACGGCGAAGGCGATCCGCTTCCTTCCTTCGAGGGTGAGCCCAAAACACTCGAGCTTCCCGACGTAGATATAGACACCCTTACAAACCTTATCTGGACCAACCTTAACGAAGAAAATAAAGTTTCGCTTTTCGTCAGATATATCGATATCGAAAGCGGCGAAACCGAAACAAGAATAGTAAATAAAAACGCTTGAGGAGATAACGATGAAAGAATTTGAACTTAAATACGGTTGTAACCCCAACCAAAAGCCCGCGAAGATTTTTATGCACGACGGAAGCGATCTTCCTATCGAAATTCTCAACGGCAGACCCGGCTTTATTAATTTTCTCGATGCTTTCAACTCTTGGCAGCTTGTCAAGGAATTAAAGGAAGCACTCGGTCTTCCTGCAGTAACCTCCTTCAAGCACGTTAGCCCCACCTCTGCCGCTGTCGGCGTTCCTCTTTCGGATAAGCTCAAAAAAGCTTGCTTTGTTGATGATATCGAAGGACTTGACGAATCGCCGCTCGCCTGCGCATATGCAAGAGCAAGAGGTACCGATAGAATGTGCTCCTTCGGCGACTGGGTTGCGCTTTCCGACGTTTGCGACGTTACTACCGCAAAAATGATCGCGCGCGAGGTATCCGACGGTATTATTGCCCCCGGATATGAACCCGAAGCACTCGAAATTCTTAAAACCAAGCGTAAGGGCAGCTATAATATCGTAAAAATCGATCCTAACTACGTTCCTGCAGAAACCGAGCATAAACAGGTTTACGGTATTACCTTCGAGCAGGGAAGAAATAATTTCAAGATCGATGCAGATCTTCTTAATAATTGCGTTACGGCAAATAAAGAGCTTCCCGAAAGCGCAAAACGCGACCTTATTATCGCACTTATCACGCTTAAATATACTCAGTCCAACTCGGTTTGCTATGCCGTGGACGGCCAGGCGATCGGCGTCGGCGCGGGTCAGCAGTCGAGAATTCACTGCACACGATTGGCAGGCACCAAGGCAGATACCTGGTTCCTTCGTCAGCACGAAAAGGTGTTAAATCTTCCGTTCCGCTCCGATCTTGGCAGAGCCGACCGCGATAACGTTATCGACGGCTATATCAACAAAAACGAAGAAGACGTTTGCGCAGACGGCGTTTGGGAAAGATATTTCACCGAAAAGCCTGCTCCCCTTACCGATGCGGAGGCGCGCGAATATTTGGATTCTATCGATGGTGTTGCGCTCGGCAGCGATGCGTTCTTCCCGTTCTTCGATAATATCGAACGCGCAAAGAAGAGCGGCGTAAAGTATATCGCGGAACCCGGCGGAAGCATCCGCGATGATGCAGTTATCGATTGTTGCAATAAATATAACATGACGATGGTGTTCACAGGTATGCGCCTCTTCCACCATTAATACGGAGGATAAATGAAAATACTCGTAGTAGGTGGCGGCGGCAGAGAGCACGCCATCATCACCAAAATAAAGCAGAATAAGAACGTACAAAAAATATATGCGCTCCCCGGTAACGGCGGTATCGCGCGCGATGCGGAATGTGTAAATATCGGCGCGAAGGACATCGATGCAATCGTGAATTTCGCCGTAGAAAACGCAATAGATTATGCTATCGTCGCGCCCGATGATCCGTTGGTGCTCGGTTGCGTCGATGCGCTCGAGGCAAAAGGAATTTCCTGCTTCGGCCCCCGTGCGAACGCCGCAATAATCGAAGGCAGTAAGGTCTTTTCCAAGGAATTGATGAAAAAATACGGAATCCCCACCGCCGCTTGCGAGGTGTTCGATAACGTCGATGCCGCACTTGCATATATCGAAACCGCGCCTATCCCTACGGTTATCAAGGCCGATGGTCTTGCACTCGGTAAGGGTGTAATTATCGCGTTCACACGTGAAGAAGCGGTCGATGCTGTTAAGTCTATGATGTGCGATAAAGCGTTCGGCAAGAGCGGTGAAAGAATCGTTGTCGAGGAATTTTTGGAAGGACCCGAGGTTTCGGTTCTTTCCTTCACCGACGGCAAATCTGTCGTTCCTATGATTTCCTCTATGGATCATAAGCGTATCGGCGATAACGATACCGGACTTAATACCGGCGGTATGGGCACGGTTGCTCCAAACCCCTATTATACCGAAGCCGTTGCAAACGAATGTATGGAAAGAATCTTCCTTCCCACAGTTAATGCAATGAACGCCGAGGGAAGAAGCTTTAAGGGATGCTTGTATTTCGGATTAATGCTCACCAAGGACGGCCCCAAGGTTATAGAGTATAATTGCCGCTTCGGCGACCCCGAAACACAGGTTGTTCTTCCGCTTTTGGAAACCGATCTGCTCACCGTAATGCAGGCTGTAACCGAGGAACGCTTGGGCGAAATCGAGGTTAAGTTCAGTAATAAGCACGCTTGTTGCGTTATTATGGCATCGAAGGGATACCCCGAAAGCTACGAAAAGGGCTTTGAAATCAAGATCCCCGAAGAAATTGCCGATAACGTGTTTGTCGCGGGCGGCACAATAAAGGAAGGTAAGCTCGTTACCTCCGGAGGCAGAGTTCTGGGCGCAACCGCTATTGCCGAAACACTTCCCGAAGCAATAAAGTCTTCCTATAAAATGGTTGAAAAAATCAGTTTTGATAATTCCTATTACCGCCATGATATCGGCGCACGCGCACTAAAGGCGTGGGAGGTAAAATAAATGGTTTACAGAGTATTTGTCGAAAAGAAAAAAGAACTTGCCTTCGAAGCAAATTCGCTCCTTTCCGATGCAAGAACGCTTCTCGGTATCGAAAATCTTCAAAACGTAAGACTTCTTAACCGTTACGATGCCGAAAATATTTCCGAAGAGCTTTTCGAATATGCAAAAAAGACGGTATTTTCCGAGCCTCAGCTCGATATCGTCACCGATAATACCGATTCTCTCGGCGATGCAGTCGTTTTTGCGGTCGAATATCTCCCGGGTCAGTTCGATCAGCGTGCCGATTCCGCCGCACAATGTATCCAGATAATATCTCAGGGCGAACGTCCCGTTATCCGTACTGCAAGAGTATACGCGCTCTACGGTGCACTTACCGCAGACGAAATTGCGGCTATCAAAAAATACGTAATCAACCCCGTTGAATCGCGTGAGGCAGAGCTCTGCAAGCCCGAAACTCTTGCGATCGATTACGATATTCCCACCACAGTACGTACTCTCGAAGGCTTTATAAAGCTCGATAAGGCAGGCTTAGCGAACTTTATAAAGGAATACGGCTTGGCAATGGATATCGATGATATCGTTTTCTGCCAGTCCTACTTTATAAACGAACAGCGCGATCCTACCATCACCGAAATCCGAATGATCGATACCTATTGGTCCGATCACTGCCGTCATACCACCTTCTTAACCGTTATCGATAACGTCACCTTCGAGGATAAGCTTCTCGAAAAAACCTATCAGGATTATATCGCAACCCGCAAGGAGCTTGGCAGAACAAAGCCGGTATGCCTTATGGATATCGCAACCCTCGCGGTAAGATATCTCAAAAAGAACGGCAAGCTCGATAAGCTTGATGAATCCGAGGAAATCAACGCTTGCACGGTTAAGCTCGATATCGAGGTTGACGGCGTAACAGAGCCTTGGCTTCTCCTTTTCAAGAACGAAACTCATAACCACCCGACCGAAATCGAACCCTTCGGCGGTGCGGCTACCTGTATCGGCGGTGCAATCCGCGATCCTCTTTCGGGCAGATCCTACGTTTACGGCGCAATGCGTGTAACCGGCGCGGCAGACCCCTTAAAGCCGGTATCGGAAACGATAAAGGGCAAGCTTCCTCAGCGTAAGATAGTTACTACCGCGGCAGCAGGTTATTCCTCCTACGGTAACCAGATCGGTCTTGCTACCGGTATCGTAGACGAGCTTTATCACCCCGGCTATGCCGCAAAGCGTATGGAAATCGGCGCGGTTATCGCAGCGGCTCCTGCCGAAAACGTTCGTCGCGAGCGTCCCGAAGCAGGCGATGCGGTTATTCTTCTCGGCGGTGCTACCGGCCGCGACGGCTGTGGCGGCGCTACCGGCTCTTCAAAATCTCATACCGCTACCTCGCTCGAAACCTGCGGTGCAGAGGTTCAAAAGGGTAATGCACCCGAAGAACGCAAGCTGCAACGCTTGTTCCGTAACCCCGAAGCAAGCAGACTTATCAAACGCTGCAACGACTTCGGCGCAGGCGGTGTTTCGGTTGCTATAGGCGAGCTTGCCGACGGTCTTCTTATCGACCTTAACGCAGTTCCCAAAAAGTACGAAGGACTTGACGGCACCGAGCTTGCAATAAGCGAATCGCAGGAAAGAATGGCGTGCGTTGTAGAGGCAAAGGACGTTGCTCGCTTCCTCGAGCTTGCAGAAACCGAAAACCTTTCTGCAGTGCAGGTTGCAACCGTAACGGCAGAACCTCGCCTTGTAATGAATTGGAACGGAAACACTATAGTAAATATCTCGCGTGAATTCCTTAATTCCAATGGTGCGGATAAGCATATAAACGTCGAAACCGCTGCTTGCAAGCCTATCGATAAAGAAGTAAACGGTGGCTTTACCGAAAACTACAAAGCACTTGCGGCCGACCTCAACGTCTGCTCGAAGCGCGGCCTTTCCGAACGCTTCGACTCGACTATCGGCGCGGGTACTGTATTAATGCCCTTCGGCGGTAAGCATCAGCTCACTCCGATTCAGGCAATGGTACAAAAAATCTCGGTTGAAAAGAAGCATACCGATAACTGCTCGTTTATGTCTTGGGGCTATAACCCCTTCGTTACCGAGCAAAGCCAATACCACGGCGCATACCTTGCCGTTGTGGAATCGGTTGCGAAGCTTGTTGCTACCGGTGCGGAATTCAAGGACGTATATCTAACCTTCCAGGAATATTTCGAACGCTTGGGCAAGGATTCTAAGCGTTGGGGCAAGCCGTTAAGCGCACTTCTCGGTGCGTTCCGTGCTCAAATGGAATTGGGCATCGGTTCTATCGGCGGTAAGGACTCGATGAGCGGTACCTTCGAGAATATAAATGTCCCCCCCACACTCGTTTCCTTCGCGGTAACCGCAGGCAAAACGAGCGACGTTGTTTCTCCCGAATTCAAAAAGTCGGGTAATAAGGTTATCCTTCTTTCTGCCGAATACGGCGAAGACGGTCTTCCCAAAGCCGATTCGCTCATCGCAACCTTTAATAAGGTTACCGAGCTTATGCGTAAAGGCATTGCCGTTGCCTGCTACACCGTGGGTATCGGCGGCATAGCAGAAGCGGTTATGAAAATGTGCTTCGGTAATATGCTCGGCTTCGAATATAATACCGCGCTTACTGTAAATGAGCTCTTCGGCTATTCGTACGGCTCGTTCGTAATCGAGGTTAACGAAGATGTCGATTGCGGCAAGCTTGTCGGTACCGTAAACGATTCCGGTGCTATCAAATACGGCGAAGAAAAGCTCTGCTTAAAAGAAATACTCGGTATTTACGAGGATAAGCTCGAAAGCGTTTTCTCTTGCAATATCAAGGATAGCGCAACCAATATTCCCACTCATAATTATATAGCCGAAGAACGCGTTGCTCCTGCAGTTAAGGTTGCAAAGCCGAAGGTGCTTATACCCGCGTTCCCCGGCACCAACTGTGAATACGATTCGGCAAAGGCAGTGCGCGATGCAGGTGCAGAGCCACAAATTATCGTTATCAATAACCGTACCGCCTCCGGAATCGCAAAGAGCGTCGAAAACTTTGCAAACGAATTAAAGACCGCTCAAATGGTGTTTATCCCCGGCGGCTTCTCGGGCGGTGACGAACCCGATGGCAGTGCGAAGTTTATTACTGCGTTCTTCCGCAACGCCGCCGTTAAGGACGGTGTTGCCGATCTTCTCGAAAACCGCGACGGCTTAATGTGCGGTATTTGTAACGGCTTCCAGGCGTTGATAAAGCTCGGCTTGGTACCATACGGCAAGATTATCGATACCGATGAAAATTGCCCGACGCTTACCTTTAATACCATTGCACGCCACCAGTCCAGAATCGTTCGCACCCGCGTTGCTTCCAATAAATCGCCTTGGCTTGCTCTTACAAACGTCGGTGACGTTTATAACGTGCCTATTTCTCACGGCGAAGGCCGCTTCCTCGCAAGCGAAGCACTTGTGCGCGAGCTTGCATCCAACGGCCAGATAGCAACCCAATACGTCGACCTTGAAAACAATGCAACCGGCGACGTTCATTTCAATCCCAATGGCTCTATGTGTGCTATCGAGGGTATAACCTCTCCCGATGGCAGAGTCTTCGGTAAAATGGGGCATAGCGAGCGTATCGGTGCGTGACTTTATAAAAACGTTCCCGGCGAATACGATATCAAAATGTTCGAAGCCGCTGTTAAATATTTCAAATAAAAGGAGTGCTTGAATTATGCAGTACAAGACCGATATCGAAATCGCTCAAAGCTGTAAAATGAAGCCGATTATGGAAATCGCTTCTATAGCTCACGTCGATGAAAAATATATCGAGCAATACGGCAAATACAAAGCTAAAGTAGATCTATCTCTCCTTAAAGAAACCAATAAAGAAGATGGCAAGCTTATACTTGTCACCGCAATAACTCCCACTCCTGCGGGTGAAGGTAAAACAACCACCACAATCGGACTTGCCGACGGCTTAAAGCGTATCGGCAAGGACGTAACCGTGGCACTCCGCGAGCCATCGCTCGGTCCCGTGTTCGGCGTAAAGGGTGGCGCGGCAGGCGGCGGTTATGCGCAGGTAGTGCCTATGGAAGACATCAACCTTCATTTCACGGGTGACTTCCACGCAATCGGTGCAGCGAATAACCTTCTTGCCGCTATGCTCGATAACCACATCCAGCAAGGCAATAGCTTGGGTATCGATCCTCGCCGTATAACCTGGAAGCGTTGTGTCGATATGAACGACCGCCAGCTTCGCTTTATCGTCGACGGTATGGGCGGTACGGCAAACGGTACCCCGCGTGAAGACGGCTTCGATATAACCGTAGCTTCGGAAATTATGGCAGTTCTCTGCCTTTCGGATTCGATAACCGATCTCAAACGCCGTCTTTCCGATATAATCGTCGGCTATACCTACGCCAACGAGCCGGTTACCTGCGGACAGTTGAACGCACACGGCGCGATGACTGCGTTGCTAAAGGATGCGTTAAAGCCCAACCTCGTTCAAACTCTTGAAGGTACTCCTGCGTTCGTTCACGGCGGTCCGTTTGCAAATATCGCACACGGCTGTAACTCGGTTATGGCAACTAAAATGGCGCTCAAAATGGGCGACTACACGGTTACCGAAGCCGGCTTCGGTGCAGACCTCGGCGCAGAAAAATTCCTCGATATAAAATGCCGTATGGCGAATCTTACACCGGATGCGGTCGTTGTCGTAGCAACCGTGCGTGCGCTTAAAATGCATGGAGGCTTGGCGAAAAATGAGCTCGGCACCGAGGATTTGTCTGCACTTGAACGCGGTATTCCCAATCTTCTCCGTCACGTTTCGAACATCAAAAACGTCTATAAGCTTCCTTGCGTCGTGGCCGTAAACCGTTTCCCGACAGATACCGATAAAGAAATCGAATTCATTATCGCTAAATGCCGCGAGCTCGGTGTAAATACCGTTCTTTCTACCGTTTGGGCAGAAGGCGGCAAGGGCGGCGAAGCGCTTGCAAGGGAAGTGGTAAGACTTTGCGAAGAAGAACAGGGCGATTTTAGCTTCTCATACAGCGATGAGCTCTCTATCGCCGAAAAGATAGAAGCGGTTGTCAAGAAGGTGTACGGCGGCGACGGAATAAATATTATGCCGAATGCAAAAAAACAGATTCAAAAATTAGAAGAGCTTGGATTCGGTAAATGCCCCGTTTGTATCGCAAAAACACAGTATAGCTTTTCGGACGATCCCCAAAAGCTTGGCGCTCCCGAAGGCTTTACCGTTACCGTTAAAAACGTCAAGGTTTCTGCAGGCGCAGGCTTTGTCGTTGTCCTAACCGGCGATATTCTTACAATGCCCGGTCTGCCAAAGGTTCCTGCAGCAGAAAAGATCGACGTCGATGAAAACGGCGTTATTTCGGGACTGTTTTAAAAACAAAGTATGCAAGCCGCCGTTTCATACGGCGGCTTGTGGTATTAAGGAAAGTAATATGATTGTAAAGTTAATGACTTTTAATATTCAACACGGAAGAAACCACAATTTTAAAGGTGACGTTATCGACCTTCCGCTTATGGCTTCGACCGTTAAAGCACAAAACGCCGATATCGTGGGCTTTAACGAAGTCCGCTTGGGCAACAACCCCGATCATAGCTCGGGATATTCCGATCAAGCGTCGTTTTTCGCCG
>JAFTTN010000071.1 GCA_017466805.1 Clostridia bacterium | reverse complement strand
TGGGTGTTCATCGTTGCACCCCTCGTCGGCGGCGTACTCGCAGCACTTGTTTATAAATTCCTTGATTCTAAAAAAGACTAATTTTCACGAATACGAGAGGGACTTTTGAAAAAGTCCCTCTCGTGCTCTCTTCAAAACTTTTTATTATAAAAAGTTTTAAGTGTGTCATTTTTTTGTTATACAAACTTGTTTTTGATAATTGTTTTGAAATCGATATTTATCGTTTTTTAATTTAAAATTTTTGAAGAAAGAGCACGAGAGAGAAACTTTTTATAAAAAGTTTCTCTCTCGTAATATTTTTTAATTAAAGCAGTATAATCAAGAACTGCGAAACGAGAACTACTGCAATAAGAGCGATAGGGTAGGTAGCCGCGTAAGCCGCCGCAACGTCCTCGGTGCCTGCCGTGCCGATAAGAGTACCGAGCGCGGGGGTGCTCGTCATACCGCCGGTAATCGAGCCGAGGTTGTTAAGCAAACTAAGCTTAAGCACGTATTTCGCAAATAAATATCCGATTATCATAGGAACGATAGTCATAATAATTCCGTATACGAAATACATCGCATCGAAGTTTTCAACGAATTCCGCACCGCCGGGGATACCCGCACCAACCAAGAAGAGCACAAGACCAAGCTCGCGGAAGAGCTTCAAGGTATGCTGCGAGGGCATAATGTTAATTCTGCCAATGCGCGAGAAGTGACCCATAACCAAGCTAACAAGCAAGCAACCGCCGGTTGTGGTAAGCGAGAAGCAGGTGCCGCTCAAGCCGTCGCTCGAAAGCGGAATTTTAATCTGACCGATAACTGTACCGAGTATAGCCGCAAGCGAGAACGCCGCGATACCCATATGGTCGATATCAAAAAGCTTGCCGGCGAAGGTTTTTTTGTTGCCTTCCTCTTTAATAACAAGCTTTGCGCGCTCTTCTTCCATATTCGCCTTGTTAAGCTTGGGAATAAGCTGTACGAAGAGAACTACGCCGATAACGCCGAAGATGTATGCTATGCCGTGACCGACCGATACGAGCGCTTGGTATTCATCGGCAACCGTTGCCTTCGCCGCAGAAAACGCGGGGGTAGAGGTAAGCGAGCCGGAAAGCAGACCTACGATCATTGCAACGAAGCCGTCCTGCTCGGTAATCGAGCCGCCGTAGCCGACAACCTCGCCCAAAGCGATACAGCCTGCGGCGGAAAGACCGCCCGCGATGATGATAATAAGACCTAAAAGCACGTAGGACTTAAAGTTTCTTTTGAAGTTACCAAAGAATTTCGGGCCCGCAATAAAGCCGACCGAGGTAACGAAAAGAACGAGTCCAAGGCTTTCGATAAGCGAAAGACCGCTGTTGAAGTCGTATTCCTTTGCAGAGCCTGCAAAAAGTAACGCGCCTTCCGAGTTAACGCTGAAGCAAAGCGCACCGATAAGCAAAGCGATTATAAATACGCCCGCATCACCCAAGGATATTCCCTTAACGGTGATTCTGCCCAACGCGTAGCCTGCCATTAAAACGGCAAAAACCACGAAAAGCAGAGTAGAAGTGTTGCTTATGGAGATAACTCCTCCAAATAAACTCATTGTGAATATACCTCCGAATTAACCGTTAACCTTTCTGGTGTAATCGGGAAGCAGCTTCGGCGAAACGGTATCGGTTACGATGCCTGCATCTGCAATTTCCTTTTCGAATTTCGCTACGTGGTCAAGGCTAAGCTTGCCAACGGTAATATCCTTGCAAGCCGCGCCTGCCGATTTACCTGCGATTCTGCCGAATACGATAATATCAAGCAAAGAGTTACCCATAAGTCTGTTCTTGCCATGTATTCCGCCGACAGCTTCGCCCGCAACGAAAAGATTCTTTACGTTGGTGGTCATACCGTCGGGGGTAATATCAAGACCGCCGTTCTGGTAGTGAAGTGTGGGGTAAACGAGAATCGGCTCCTTGCGGATGTCGATGCCGTACTTGCCGAACATTCTCATCATCGCGGGGATTCTCTTTTCGATAGTGCCTTCGCCGCCGATAGCCTCGATCATCGGAGTGTCGAGCCATACTGCAAGACCTTGGTCGGTTTCAACACCGTTGTTTCTTGTCGAGCATTCGCGTATAATCGATGCCGCGGAAACGTCACGCGTTTCGAGCGGGTGCATAAATACCTCGCCGTTTACGTTAACAAGCTTTGCGCCGAGCGAGCGAACCTTTTCGGTAACGAGCGCACCGAAAATCTGCTCGGGGTAAGCCGCGCCGGTCGGGTGGTACTGAAGCGTTTCGGCATAAAGAAGCTTTGCACCTGCGCGGTAGCCAAGCACCAATCCGTCTGCGGTAGCGCCGTAGTGGTTGGAGGTGGGGAAGCCCTGGTAGTGCATTCTGCCCGCACCGCCGGTCGCGATAATAACAGTCTTTGCCTTCGCAACCAAAAGCTCCTTGGTTTCCATATTCAAAAGCACTGCGCCTGCCGCGTTGCCGTTTTCATCAAGAATAAGCTCGATTGCGCTGGTGAAATCAACAACGGGAATGTTTCTGTTAAGAACCTCATCGCGCAGGGTTCTCATAATTTCTGCGCCGGAGTAGTCCTTTGCCGCGTGCATACGCTTTCTCGAGGTACCGCCGCCGTGGGTGGTAACCATAGTGCCGTCCTCGGTCTTGTCGAACTCAACGCCGAGCTCGGAAAGCCATTGGATCGCCTCGGGAGCATCGCAAACAAGCTTTTGCAAAAGCTCGCGCTTTGCTGCAAAGTGACCGCCGCCGAATGCGTCTACAAAGTGAATAGCGGGGGAGTCGTTGGGCTTGTCTGCCGCCTGAATACCGCCCTCTGCCATCATAGTGTTGGCATCGCCGATACGAAGCTTTGTAACTATCATAACGTTTGCGCCGGCCTCGTGTACTTCGATAGCGGCCGAAGAGCCTGCACCGCCGCCGCCGATAACCAAAACGTCAACGTCGTAATCGGGGTTTTCAAGGTCGATATTGGCACCGTTTATACGGCTGTGTGCCTGAAGCGTAGCCGCAAGCTCCTTCGGAACCTTGTCGCCCTTGTTGGGACCGATTTTTAAAAGCTCGAATTCATCCTGCTTGTAGTCGGGATGATATTCTGCAAGAAGATCTGTTTTCTGCTGTGCGGTCATTCTTGCGGGCTCGAGCGCAATGTTCTTTTCTCTTGCCGCTTCAACTGCCGCCAAGGATTTTTGAAACTTTTCGGAATACATTTCTTTTCTCCTCCTTATTTCTCAATCTCGCGGTTGTTGTAAAGCTCTTTCATCTCGTCGATAGGCTTCTGCATCAAAGCCTCGATAAGCTCGTTGAAAGTGCCGTCCTTAATTTCGCGAACGCGGTCGTTAAGGTGTTCACAGCCGGGCGCGAGATATTTGCCGTTTATACGGCGTGCAAGCATTGCAACCTGAGGATGCGAAATACCTGCGGGGCAGCGCGACGAGCAAACGCCGCACATAACGCAGTCGAAGGATTCCTCTGCGCACTTTTCGAAATCGCCGCGCTGTGCATAAGCGATGTACTGCATAACGTTAAGCTCCTGGGTGCAGGCCTTGGTGCAGGCGTTGCAGCCGATGCAGGCGTAAATTTCGGGGTAAAGCTGCATCATAACCGTTTCGGTAACCGGAACCTTGTTAATATCGTAAACCTGCTTAACAAGCGGGAAGAAGGGAAGAGTGGCAATATACATATTGTCCTCTACTTTGGTCTGGCAGGCAAGGCACGCCTTCAATTCCTTGTCGCCTTTAATGCGGTAAATGGTAGCGCAAGCACCGCAAAAGCCGTTTCTGCAGCCGCAGCCGCGAACAAGCTGGTAGCCCGCGTATTCCATAGCGTTCATTATAGTTAAATTGTCCGGAACCTCGTACTTTTTGCCGAACAGAAAAATGTTGACCATATTTGCCATTTTCGGAATCTCCTTTATTAATATTCGTTGGGAAGCTCGTCGAGCTCGTCAAGACGGAAAACGGGGCCGTCCTTGCAAACGTACTTCGAGCCTACGTTACATCTGCCGCATTTGCCTATCGCACACTTCATTTTTAATTCAAGAGTGGTGTAAACCTGCTCCTTTTTAAATCCGAGCTCGGTAAGGCCTGCAAGCGTGAACTTAATCATAATAGGAGGTCCGCAAAGAATAACGGTTTTGTCGGTATCAAAGCCGAGCTCCTTAACGTAGTTGGGTACGAAGCCGACGTGTCCGTCCCAATCGGCTTGCTCGCGGTCGATTGTGAGATAAACGGTAACTCCCTCGTCCTTGCACCATTCGTCGATAATTTCGCGGTACTGAAGCAGGTCTTCCTTGCTTCTTGCGCCGTAAACTATATCAATCTTTCCGTATCTGTCCTTGTAATGACGAACGTAGTTGATAACCGAGCGCAAGGGGGCAAGCGCAACACCGCCTGCGATAAACAGCAAATTCTTGCCCGCAAACTCGGTGTCAACGGGGAAGGGGTTGCCGTAAGGACCGCGGATGGTGATGTTCTGACCAACCTCTGCCTGATGTAACCATTCGGTAACACAGCCGCACTTCTTTATCGAAAATTCCATATATTCGGTGTTGGTGGGGGAGGAGGTGATAGAAAACATCGCCTCGCCCACACCGGGAATCGAAAGCATAGCGCACTGACCGGGTCTGTGGTCAAACGCCTTCTTGCCGTCGGGGGTGACGACACGGAAGGTCTTAATATCGGGGGTGTCCAAACGAACGTCGGTTATAACGCCGACTACGGGTATCAAGGGTTCTCTGCGTGTGTTCATTCTGCGCTACCTCCGATAGTTTTCATAACTTTAACGATATTCATAGATATCGGGCATTTTGCAAGGCATCTGCCGCAGCCTACACAGCCGAATATTCCTTCGTTGTTTTCGGGGTAATAAACCAGCTTGTGCATAAATCTCTGTCTGAATCTTTCTACCTGGCTCAAACGGTTGTTGCCGTGCGCCATCTTGGTAAAGTCGGAATACATACAGGAGTCCCAGCAGCGATAACGTATTATTTCGTTGCCGGTGTTAAAATCCTTAACGTCGTAGCATTGGCAGGTCGGGCATACGAAAGTGCAGGTGCCGCAGCCAAGGCAGGCTTCGGAAAGCGATTTCCATTCGGGCTTGTTGAACAGTTCCATTGTTTTGCCGCCGCCGAATCCTTCGGTGGTAAGCTTTGCAAGCGGGAGCTTTTCCATAATCCTTGCGGTCTGCTCCTTCTGGGCGTTAACCGCGCTTTCGTCCGCACTTTCAAGACCGAGCGTGCCCAAAAGCTTTTCGCCCTTTTCGGTGTTTGCCTGCCAATAAAGTGCGTCCTCGCATCTCCAAACGGTAATATCGCCGCCGGGGTTGGTGCAATCGATGCCGAAGGTCTTGCAGAAGCAGGTTTCGGTCGGTCTGGTGCAGGCGCAGGAAATAATAACTCCGTGCTCCCTGCGCGAAGCGTAATAGCTGTCGTAGGGCTCGATAAGGAATACTCTGTCGAGAATGTCAAAGCTTCTTACGTCGCAGGCGCGTACGCCGAATACAACGAAATCCTCGGATTCCTCGCGTATGTCGTCGATAGCAATGCTCTTGCCCTCGACCTTGAATTTCATAAGGTCTTCAACCTGGGGGAAGAAGAAATCCTTGGGCGATCTTGCGGTGTTAAGAGCATTGCTCCATTCAACACCCTCAGCCCATTTGGTGTAATCTGTCTTGCCGTCCTTGTCGGCGGGGAGATAAAGCTTTGCGTTTTCGGCAATTTTGGCAAATATACCGTTCAAAGCATCGTATGAGCATTTAAGCATTATTCGCCCCTCCCTTCAAATACCTCGGAAGGCTCCAAATCGTTTGTGGTGTAGTTAACCAGCGGCGCGCGCGAGCCAACCTCTGCGCCTGCCTGGTATTCACCGTAAAAGCTGTCGATGTCTTTAATAAATTTGCGGTTGAGCAAATGCAAGGGAATGTGCTGGGGGCACACGCGTGAGCATTCGCCGCAGTCGGTGCAGCGTCCTGCAACGTGGAATGCACGTATAATATGGAACATCTTTTCTTCGAACTCGTTTGCGGGTGCTTTGTTTTCAACGCCGCTCTTGGGGTTGTCGAATACGCACTTTTCACAAGTGCAGGCGGGGCAAACGTCGCGGCAGGCGTTGCAACGAATGCACCTCGAAAGCTCGTTTTGCCAGAATGCAAAGCGTTCGTCGGGTGTCATCGCTTCAAGCCTTGCAACCTCGTCAAAGCGGTTGGATTCAATCACTTCGCCCTCGTCGCCCAAAAGCTCGTCGTAATTCACGTGCTTCTTGCTCTTGCAGTTAATGCAGCGTTCAAGAAGAACGTCCTTCGCGTCGATTTCGTGCTTGTCGCCGTAAATGGTGTCAACAACGATTTTTTCGCCGCATTTGATTTCGGAAATACCGTCGCCTGCAATAGCGCGGATTTTGTTTATGTCGGCCATACCCTCGCAGGGGATGCCGATAGCGTATACCTTTTCTCTGTCAAATCTGTGCTCGGTAAGGAGCTGGTTGAAGCTGTAGGTATCGCAGGGCTTAAGGAAGACCAAAATCTTTCCCTCTGCCTTAATAGTCTTTTTAACAAGATATTTGGAAAAGTTTGCGCCGCAAAAGTCGTCGTAAACGAAATCCTTTTCGATTTCCTCTTTGCTTTCGAACAAAGCGGGAGTAACGTCGTAATCGAATTCGCCCTTCTTCCAGCCCAATACACAGCAAACAGTGCCGTTTTCAAGCAGGGAAACCGCCTTTTCGACCAAAATATCACGGGTTATTTTTTGCATCGGAGGTCCTCCAATCTCTTGTTTTCGCCTAATGCAGCAACCTTTTCGGCGAAATCGTTCATCGTTGCGGCAAACTTCGCACCTTCAGCCGCAGAAACCCATTCAACTCTCGTTCTTTCTCTTTCAATGCACAAATAATCAAGCATCGAGAACAAAAGCGCCATTCTGCGACGGGTATAATAGTTACCCGAGGTGTAGTGGCAGTCACCGGGGTGACAGCCGCAAAGTATTACGCCGTCTGCACCGCGCTGGAATGCGCGAAGCACGAACATCGGATTAACTCTGCAGGAGCAGGGAACACGAATAATCTTTACGTCTGCGGGATAGTTAAGTCTGTTGTTGCCCGCAAGGTCTGCGCCCGCATAGGAGCACCAGTTACAGCAAAACGCCACGATAAGCGGCTTGTATTCTTTTACTTGCATATTGCGTCTACCTCCGCTATAATCTGCTCGCTTGCAAAGCCCTTAAGGTCCATTGCGCCCGAGGGGCAGGCAACCGTACAGCAACCGCAGCCCTGGCATACCGCAGGGTTAACGACTGCAATGCGGCGCATAAGCGTTGTTCTGTCGGGCATACGGAATTCCTTGTCCTCGTACGTAATCGCACCGTAGGGGCAAACTCTTTCACAGCTCGAACAGCCGTTACACATCATTTCGTTCGAATGTGCAACGCAGGGGTTGCCGGTAAGCTTATCCTTGGCAAGCAGACCGATAACCTTCGAAGCTGCCGCGCCTGCCTGTGCTACCGTTTCGGGAATATCCTTCGGACCCTGGCAGGCACCCGAAAGGAATACGCCGGCGGTGGGGCTTTCTACCGGGCGAAGCTTGGGGTGAGCCTCGGTAAAGAAGTCGTTGGTATCCATGCTTGCGGTAAGAAGCGTTGCAAGCGGACGTGCCGATTTGTCGGGCTCGATAGCCGCGGCAAGAACGACAAGGTCTGCTTCTATCTTTAATTGCTTGTTGTCGAGCAGGTCGGAAGCCTGAACGATAAGCTTGTCGCCCTCGGGTACTACCTTGCCGACCATACCCTTAATATAGTGAACGCCGTATTCCTCAACTGCTCTGCGGTAGAATTCATCAAAGTTCTTGCCGGGAGTTCTTACGTCGATATAGAATACGTAAACCTCGGTGTCGGGGTATTTATCTCTCGTAAGCATCGCGTGCTTTGCGGTATACATACAGCAAATCTTCGAGCAGTATTCCTTGCCCTTTTCGTTGCAAGCGTCACAGCGCGAGCCTACGCACTGAACGAATACAATCTTTTCGGGATGCTTGTGGTCGGAGGGACGCAAAAGCTTGCCCGCGGTAGGTCCTGCCGCGTTGGTCAAACGCTCGAATTCGAGAGAGGTAATAACGTCCTTCGACTGATTGTATGCAAATTCATCGAACTTATCCATACTAATGGGGTTAAAGCCGGTTGCAACGACTATAGCACCGTACTTTTCTTCGATAAATTCATCCTTCTGGGTGTAATCGATAGCACCTGCGGCACAAACCTTCGAGCAAACGCCGCATTTGCCGTTTTTAAGCATATTGCAGTAATCGGGGTCGATGGTTGCAACCTTCGGTACTGCCTGAGCAAAGGGAATGTAAATTGCGCGCTTGGTGTCCATATTCAAGTTGAAGTCGTTGGGGACCTTCTTCATCGGACATTTTTCGGTACAAGCACCGCAACCGGTACAAAGCTCTTCTTTAACGTAGCGAGCCTTCTTTTTAATAGTAACGTCAAAGTTACCAACGAAGCCCTTAACGTCGGTCACCTCGCTGTACGAGAAGATGCGTATCTTTTCGTTCTGTGCAACGTCAACCATTTTCGGAGTAAGGATACAAGCCGCACAGTCAAGCGTGGGGAAGGTCTTGTCGAGCTGTGCCATCTTACCGCCGATAGTCGGCTTCTTTTCAACTATGTCTACCTCGAATCCTGCGTCGGCAATATCGAGCGCGGTCTGGATACCCGCAATACCGCCGCCGATAACAAGCGCACGCTTGGTAACCGGCGATTCGCCGGGAACAAGCGGGGTGTTGAGGTTAACCTTTGCAACCGCCGCTTTACCCAAAATAATAGCCTTTTCGGTACCGATAGGCATTTCCTTGTGTACCCACGAGCATTGCTCGCGGATGTTTGCGATCTCAACCATATAGGGATTAAGACCTGCCGCCGCCGCGGTTTTGCGGAAGGTGGCTTCGTGCATACGGGGCGAGCAGGAGCAAACCACGATACCGGTAAGATTGTGTTCCTTTATCGCGTTTTTAATAAGGTCCTGACCTGCCTGCGAGCACATATACTGATAGTTGGCGGAAAAGACTACTCCGGGCTCTTTCTTCAAAGCCTCGGCAACAGCCACAACGTCAACCGTACCGGCAATGTTGCTGCCGCACCAACATACAAATACACCAATTCTTTGCATTTTGCCTTTTCCTCCTTACTTAGTGTACTTTCTGAATGCCGAAACTATCAACTGCTGCGGTGTTTCGTCGTCGATAAGCTCGGGAACGTCGTTCGCGGTCATACGGTTGTTGCCCTGCTTTCTT
This sequence comes from Clostridia bacterium, assembly GCA_017466805.1. GTDB lineage: Bacteria > Bacillota > Clostridia > Oscillospirales > CAG-382 > Coliplasma. The sequence goes on along the minus strand of JAFTTN010000071.1, from coordinate 42,396 downwards.
ATTGCCGCAAGGCGTACCGCCTCAACAAGCTTTGCGGGCTCAACGCTTCTCGGACATCTGTCCACGCAAGCAAAGCAGGTAAGACATCTGTAAAGCGAATCGGATTCGAGCAACGGCTCGATATTACCGCTTTCAACCATATAAACGAACTGATGAGGATGGTATTCCATCTCGTCGTATGCAGGGCAGGTTGCCGAGCACTTGCCGCAACGCATACATTTTTTGGGGTTTACTCCGCTCGTGCGGATTATCTCCTCCTGAAGATACTTTTTGCTGTTACTCATTCGTATCCTCCTTAACACCCAAAGCCTCTGCAAGAAGCTCGGTAAGATATACTACGGGAATATCGCAGCCCGATTTTTCAAGATTGTATTTGCAAAGCGGACAAGCGGTAACGATAACCTCGGCACCCGCCTTCTTTGCGCTTTCGATTACAGTTTGGCTCTTCTTGCCTGCAAGCTCGGGGCTTTCCATACGAACGTAACCGCCGCAGCATTCGTTGCGGTAGCCGTAAATAACCGCTTCGCCGCCCAATGCCTTAATCAAATCCTCGATAATAGTGGGATTCTCGGGGTCGTCCATACGCATAACTGCGTTGGGGCGCAAAAGCAGACAGCCGTAATAAGCCGCAACCTTTTTGCCGATAGGGTTAACTACGCTTTCTTTTATTTTGTCGTAGCCGATAACGTCGCGTAAAAGCTCGAGATAGTGGTAAATCTGCGTTTCGCCGTTGTATTCGTCCTCGGACATATAACGGTTAACCTTGCCCGCAAATTCCTTGTCGTTCTGCATCGCATAGTTGGTCTGCTTAACAACGTTGTGGCAGGCAGAGCATACAGTAACCAACGCCTGCTGCTTCTTCTGTGCGTCCTTAAGAATACGAACCGAAGAAAGCTTTGTGGCAACTTCGTCCTTCGCGGTGGTAAAAACGCCGCCGCAGCATTGCCAGTTTTCTATTTCTTCCAGCGTAACGCCAAGCTTTTCGGCAGAGCGTCTTGCGTATATATCAAGCGACTTTGCCTTGTTTTTAAGCGTACAGCCGGGGAAGTAGCTGAACTTCATTTAAAAAATACCTCCGATTGTTAACCTCGCATACAAAGGCTTTGCGGTACAAAGCCTTTGCCGCGGGAACTATAAAAGATTTTTTCGGTTTATACCAAAATTTAAACCATTTGTTCGGGGTGGAATACCTCGTCGAAACGTTCTGCGGTAAGGAATCCAAGCTCTACGCAGGCTTCCTTAAGCGAAATGTTGTCCTTGTATGCCTTCTTTGCGGTTTTTGCCGCATTTTCGTAACCGATATAGGGGTTGAGCGCGGTAACGAGCATAAGCGAGTTGTGAAGATTGTGGTGCATCTTTTCGCGGTTTGCGGTAATGCCGACAGCACACTTTCTGTTAAAGGAAATAATTGCTTCTGCAAGAAGTCTTGCGGACTGAAGGAAGTTGTAAATGCAAACCGGCATAAATACGTTAAGCTCAAAATTGCCCTGCGATGCCGCCATCGAAACGGCAACGTCGTTACCCATAACCTGAACCGCAACCATAGTAACCGCTTCACACTGGGTAGGGTTGACCTTACCGGGCATAATCGAAGAGCCGGGTTCGTTTTCGGGAATAAAGATTTCTCCCAATCCGTCTCTCGGGCCGGATGCGAGCCAACGAACGTCGTTCGCAATCTTCATCATATCGCAAGCGAGCGCTTTAATAGCACCGTGTGCGAATACAAGCTCGTCCTTGGAGGTAAGCGAATGGAATTTGTTTTCGGCAGTAATAAACTTCTTGCCGGTGATGTTGCTGACTTCCTCTGCAACTCTTTCGGCAAAGCCCTTGGGTGCGTTAAGACCGGTACCTACCGCGGTGCCGCCCAAAGCAAGCTCGCGAAGCGGGTCGATAGAACGCTTAATAAGCTCAACGTCCTTCTGCAAGCTCGATCTCCAGCCGGAAATTTCCTGGCTGAACTTAATCGGGGTTGCATCCTGAAGATGCGTTCTGCCGCTCTTAACAATGCCCTCGTTTTCGGCTTCAAGACGTATAAGAGTTGCAATAAGCTCCTCTGCCGCGGGGATAAGCTTATCCTCCAGCGCGATAACCGCCGCGATGTGCATAGCGGTGGGGAAGGTGTCGTTCGACGATTGGCTCATATTAACGTCGTCGTTCGGGTGCAACAGCTTTTTGCCGAGAATCTGGTTCGAGCGGTTAGCAATAACCTCGTTCGAGTTCATATTCGACTGCGTGCCCGAGCCGGTCTGCCATACTACGAGAGGGAAGTGAGCGTTGAGCGCACCTGCCATAACCTCGTCGCACGCCTGCTTAAGCGCGCCCAGCTTTTCGTCGGTCATCTTTTCGGGCTTCAATGCGTTGTTGGTAATCGCTGCAGCCTTTTTAAGAACGCCGAATGCGTGTATAATCTCTGCGGGCATCGTTTCGATACCAATGCCGATTTCGAAGTTTTCACGGCTTCTCTGGGTTTGTGCCGCCCAAAGACTGTCGGCAGGCACCTTCATTTCGCCCATAGAATCGTGTTCTATACGGTATTCCATTTCGCAAATATCCTTCCTAATATATTAGATTAAAATTCAATAGCCTTAATAATATCCTTCAAGGTGTTTGCGCTGTTGTGGAGCGCAGCCATTTCCTTGTCGTTCAACGGGAGCAGAACCTTGCCGTGTGCGCCCTTGCTGCCAACGATGTTAAGAAGCGAAAGACATACGTCGCTAATGCCGTATTCGCCTTCACAAAGGGTAGAAACGGTAAGAGTGGTGTCGATACCCGAAAGAAGCGCTTTTACTACTCTGCAAACCGAGATAGATACTGCATAGAAGGTTGCGCCCTTGCGCTGAATAACTCTTGCGCCGGATTTGCGAACGTATTCCTCAACCTCTGCCTCGTTAAGCTCGGGGTATACGCCTTCGGTGCCGAGAAGCGATTCGCGGTAGTCCTTAACCGGAACGTTGCTTATGTTTGCAAGCGACCAGGGCACGAAGCAGCTGTCGCCGTGCTCGCCGAGCACGTATGCGTGAACGTTCTGCTGGTTAACGTGGTAGTATTCCGAAATTCTCGAACGCAATCTCGAGGTATCGAGAATAGTACCCGAGCCGATAATCTTTTCGGTGGGAAGACCCGAATACTTGCAGAAGGTGTAGGTGAGTATATCAACGGGGTTGCTTACGATAACGTAGGTTGCGTCGGGAGCGTATTTGGTGATTTCGGGAATAATCTGCTTGGTAATGTTAACGTTTACCTGCGCAAGATCAAGTCTGGACTGACCGGGCTTTCTTGCAACGCCCGAGGTAAGAATAACGATATCGGAGCCTGCCGCGTCCGAATAGCTGCCTGCATAAATGGTGCAGGGGTGGCAGAAGGGGGTACCCTGACGGATATCGAGCGCTTCGCCCATAGCCTTTTCGCCGTTAATGTCGATCATAACGATTTCGGATGCAATACCCTGAACCGTAAGAGTGTATGCGATGGTGGAACCAACGCTGCCTGTGCCGATAATGGTAATTTTAGTCATTTTAATAACTCCTTAATTAATTCGTAATAAAAGTACGCGCTGTAACAGATAAAGCAAATATCTTTGCGCATAGGCGTTTTTTGAATAAAATTTCTATAAAAATCCGCGTCACTCGCGTGGATTTTTATACCTACGATGACCGCGAACGGTGAGTGAAACGCGATCGCACGGTCATCTGTATCCGATTAAAACGGATAAGCGTTTTAATCGTTATCGGGTTCCCCGAAAAATCGTGGATTTTTGGGGAGAAGTTATAGATTAAGTACGCTTACAGCGTCGGTAATAGTCTTTTCCAATGCCTCTCTGCCGTATTTATCGACCTCGGCCTTGTTCTTTTCGCCGTGTGTCAGACAGCCTGCACCGCCGATACAGCCGCCAACGCAAGCCATACCCTCGATAAAGTTGACGTCAAGCACGTTCTTGCTCTTCTTAAGCAATGCGGTTCTGCATTCCTCTATACCGTCGCAGGAAATTGCTTTCAGCAGGAAGTTTTCAATACCCTGCTCCTTAATAGCCTGCGAAACGGCATCCGAAAGACCGCCGCATCTTGCGAATATTCTTCCGAAGTAGGAAGCGTTGTCGAGCACGCCCTCGTCAAGCTCGGTAATATCGACACCCTTGCTGTCGAACAATGCCTGAAGCTCCTCGAAGGTAATAACCGAATCGACGTAAGGCTTAACTTCGTCAAGCTGGAATTCCATCTTCTTCGCGGTGCACGGACCGATGAATACTATCTTCGAATTCGGCTCGTTCTTCTTTATATACTTCGAAATCGCCGTCATAGGCGAGGGGTTGTGCGATATAAAGGGAACTAAATCGGGGAAGTTCTTTTGAACGTACATAACGAACGCGGGACAGCAGGAGCTGGTAAGGAATCCCTTTTCAACCAATTCCTTCGATTCGTCGAGCGCAACCATATCCGCGCCGAGCGCCGCTTCGACAACCGTGTGGAAGCCGAGCTCCTTAAGTCCGGTAATAACCTGACCGAGCTTCGCATAGGTGAATTGGCTCGAAATCGTGGGGGCAACCACCGCGTAAACCTTGTAGTTCTTGCTGTAATTGCTGTTTTTAAGAATGCTTATAACGTCGAGTATAAACGATTTTTCGGAAATCGCACCCCAAGGACACTGGTAAACGCAGGCACCGCAGGAAATACATTTGTTGTTGTCGATGCTTGCCGCGTTGTTCGCGTTAATCGAAATCGCCTTTACCTTACAAGCGTTCTGGCAGGGACGCTTTCTGTTCGCAATCGCACTGAAGGGGCAAACCTTCGCACACTGACCGCATTCAACGCACTTCGATTTGTCGATGTGCGCAACGTGGTTCTGGTCAAAGGTTATCGCACCGCGCTTGCAAACGTCTTCGCAGCGGTGTGCAAGACAGCCTCTGCAGGAGTCGGTAACCTCGTAGCCCGCCGCGGGACATTCGTCGCAGGCGATGTCGATTACCTCTATAACGTTGGGGTTTTCCTTGTCGCCGCCCATCGCAAGCTTAACTCTTTCGGTAAGTATTGCGCGTTCCTTGTATACGCAGCAGCGCATAGTCGGCGTTTTGCCGGGCGAGATAGCCGCGGGGATATCAAGTATCTTGTCGTACAGCGTATCCTCCCAAGCGTTTCTCGCTACCTCGCGCAGTACCTTGTATTTAAGGTGCTGCACCTTGGTATCAAATTTTCTCATCTTCATTTTTTCCATCGGACCACTCCGTTTAATTTTTGTCGTCAGAGATCGATTCCTTGAGCTTTGCAAGAGCGATCTTGGTTTCCGCTGCGGTTTCGCCCAAAAGCGATGCGATTTCCTGAACTATTCTCATCTGCTTTTCAACTACCTTATCCGCAACCTCAACAGTCTGTCGGCTAATGTTTTCTTTCTTTTCGCGTTCGCTTTCCTCGTCGGTAACGTCACGCATAATGCATATAAGCATTCGGCTTTCCTTGTCGGGCACAACAGTCTGCTCGACGTATCTGCCGTATTCGGCAAGATAGGTTCTTTCGTTGTATACCTCCTTGCCGGTGCGTAATACGTTCATAAACACAGTCGGGTCGAGAATGCGTATTACCTGGTCGCCGAGTATATCCTTTGGCGAGCGGAGGTTCATAATACGAAGCGCCGCGTTGTTAATCTGCTGTACCTCGAGCTTGTCGTTCAAAACTATCAAGCCGTTCGGCGTGTTTTTAACGATAGTATCCGAAAAGCTTTCGGCTTTGTCCTTAAGGAAGGGAAGACACATCGAAATCTCCGCCTTACCCTGATATATCGCAATAGCTTTTTCGCGGCAGGTGTTGTATCCGCAGGAGCCGCAGTTCAATTCCTGCGCGGGCTTGAATTTGCCCATTTGGTGTAAAATTTCGCGTATTTCGTCCTCGGTGGGAATCGGCGAGCGCTGCTCGATAAATTCAAACGACTTTTTCAATGCAAGCGGCTCGGGCTGAAGCACGTCGAAATCCTTCTTGCCTGCAAATTTTGCAATAGCGGCGTAGTCTTTAATCGGGCTCTTGTGGAACTTTTCCATAACAGGTCCGTTAATACAGCTTCCTACGCAGGCAGACATTTCTATAAAGCAGTTGTGAATCTTTCCGTTTTCTATATCCTTGAACGCTTCTATACAGTTGTCTACACCGTCAAGCGCAATATAGGTATATTCGGGAAGCTGCTCCGCCATGGTTTTCAAAATGCCGCCGGTGGTCGGGAAAAATCTCGCACGGCTGTTTTCGTTGGGGTATATTTCCTGCTCGGGTACTATGTTTTCGCTTTCAAGCCATTTGGTAAGCTCCTCGAAAGTAAGCACCGCGTCCACAATACCCTCGTAGTGCTCTGCTTCGTCCTTCTTTGCAACGCAAGGGCCGATAAATACGGTTTTTGCGTTGGGGATTCTTGCCTTAATATCGTTGCAGTGTGCCTGCATAGGCGATACTACGTCGGCAAGGTAGGGCAGCATTTTCGGGTAGTGCTTCTGAATAAGCAGGTTTATCGAGTGGCAGCAGGAGGTAATAACGACGTCGCGCTTTTCCTCACGCAGAATACGCTCGTATTCGTTCTTTACCATCGTTGCGCCGATAGCGGTTTCCTCAACCTCGTGGAAGCCGAGCTTCTTCAACGCCTTGCGCATCGAAGCGATGCCAACGTTTTCGTAGTTTGCGATAAACGAGGGAGCAAGGCTGACTACCACAGGGTCGCCGCTTTGAAGTAATACCTTAACCTTTTCGGTTTCGTTTACTATTTCCTTCGCGTTCTGCGGACACACGACAAAGCATCTGCCGCACAATATGCATTCGTTGCCGATAATGTGCGCCTGGTTGCCCGAAAAGCGTATTGCTTTAATGGGGCAATAGCGTATGCACTTATAGCAGTTTTTGCAATTGGATTTTTTAAGTGTTAAACAGTTAGGCACAGTATCAACTCCTTTGAGTCAATTAGGGAACAAGGCTTTACGCCTTTGCGAGTATCCGGGTGTTAAAGAATTCGATTGCGGTATCGGGGCTGACCGAGAAGAACTCGCCGTCAACGGTGACACAAACGCCCTGCTGGCAGTTGCCGATGCAGAAGGTGCCGCCGAGCTCTACCTTGTCCTCGAGATTGTTTTCCGCAACAAGACGCTGAAGCGTTTCAACGACCTGGCGCGAACCCTTAAGATGACACGAGCTGCCGATGCAAATAGTTACTTTCACGATAAATACTCCTTTTGTTTTGAAAAATGTATTTAATTATTTTTTATCCGTTGTTCATCGTAAGCTTTAAATGCGCAAGCGAAAGCGCTAAATTTTCCTGCTGGAGCAAAACTCCCTCGGGAACGCATAAAGCACACGGGGCAAAATTCCATATCGCCTCTATACCGCAGCCTACCAATCTGTCACAAATGCTTTGCGCCGAGCTTGCGGGAACGGTTATCACCGCAATTCGCACACCTTCGCGCAGAACGTATTCTTCAAGCTGCGTAAGCGGCAATATTTCCTTGCCCGCCTCGGTAATACCCGCCTTGCTTTCGTCTATATCGAACGCCGCGGTTATCAAAAGTCCGTAATCCCTAAAGCCGTTGTATTCGAGCAAAGCATTTCCAAGCTTACCCGCGCCGATAATTACGGCTTTTTTAATATCGTTTCTGCCGAGCACCTCGTAAATACGCTTTATCAGCTCGTCGGTGCGGTAGCCCAATTTCGGTCTGCCCGCGCCGCTAACGGCATTCAAATCCTTGCGGACCTGTACCTCGCCGAGCCCGAGCGATTTCGCAATAACGGTGGCGGATATGTTTTCGTTTTCGGAAATATCAAGACCTTGCAAAAATTCAAGATAAATCGGCAGTCTTCCGAGCGTCGACCGCATAACCGATATTTGCTTCATTTTTCGGCTCTCCCTTCGGCAGATTTTGTATATAATAATATGTATATACATATTAAGACGCATTTTATCGACATAATTCTATCACACATTTTTCGGTTTGTAAATAATAAATTTTATATATCGATATTATATATATTGATATACACTATATCAAATATAAAAAACACTAATATTTCCTGCTGCAAGCGCGATAAAAAAACACCGCGGAGAAGGGCGATGCACCATAGTGATAAATCGCCCAACCGCAGTGTGTCCTTATTAATAATTTTTATAAAATTCGGCAGCCTTCAAAAGCTCGTCGATAAAAGCCTTGTCAAGCTCGGTCAGCTTGTGCGCTTTTCGGTGAATAAGCACGTCCTTGTATCTGCGCTTTTTGTCGATACATTCAAGCTGTGTAAGACCGTATCTGTCAAGCAACGAATCGGGCGCGGGGGATATCCACATAAAAGTGTCGGGGTTGTTGGTAAGAATTTCAAGCTGTGCCGCCGTGTCAAGAACGTAAATACGCCGGTCCGAGCTAACTCTCTGCTCGACCTTGTTCGTGTCGGATGCCGAAAGCGTCGCTTGATATGGGTTGTTGTGGGTTATTTGGGTAAAGGCGCGCAGGTCGTCGTCGTAAATTTCGCCCTTTTTCGCAAGCTCGCTTATGCGGTTGGTGATAATAACGTAATCGAAATCGACAATATCGCTGTATACGAGCTCGTTCGAATCGAGCATCTTTTTAAAATATTCCTCCGCAGCCTCCTCGTAGCGAATAATGCCGAGCTTGCAATCGGATGCGATAACCTTTTTAATCGTGTTGTAGGTGGCTGTTTCGTCAAAAACGATTTCCGCCGAATCGCCGTCTATTCCGTGGGTAAAGCTTGCAAACGCTTCCACTATGTAAGCCGCTCTCGGCGCCGAAACCGAAAACCTTTGCTTGCTGGGAATCCCTTCGCGGAACATGCTTTCCAAATTATCCAGCTGACCTAAAATATTCTTTGCCCGAGTAATAAATTCCTTGCCCTCGGGGGTGAGCATCATACCCTTTGCCGAACGGTCGAAAATGGTAATGCCCAAATCGGATTCAAGCTCCTTTATCGCCCTGCTTATATTCGGCTGTGCCATACCGAGCGTTTCGCTCGCCTTGTTTATCGAGCCGAGCCTTGCAACCTCAACGGCATATTTCATATGAAAAATATTCATATAAGCGCCCTCGCTTTTCGTGATGCAAGCATTATAACATATTAAAACGAAAAAGTCACTACTTTTAAAAAATTTCGTTCGATAAACCTAAAGAAAAAACAGTATCCGCAGATACTGTCTTTTCCAAAGAGAAGAAACGTATGAAGAAAATGCAATCGCATAAATAAGCTTAAAGCTTTTTGGCAAGGTATTTGTGCATACCGTATGCAAGTATACACTGCGCGGGGAAGTAGGTAAACAAGCAAACCGTGTCCGCCGCCTTGCCTGCGTTGCCGAACATATACAGCACCAACGCCGCGTCGGAGCTGAAAAACAATATTGCTCCGATCGCAAGAATCAAATTAACCGCGCTTCTGCTTGCAAAATAACCGCTTATCGCCTTTCCCGCCATAAAAGAAATTATAATCGAATAGAAAACGCAAACGCAAAGAATAAGCGTATCGAAATTAAATCCGGGATACAGCAAAAGTATTGCCAAAGAGATAACAAGCATTGCGGCAACGTAAACAAAATCGCGCTTGCTAAATCCTTCTCTGCTGCAAAACGCCGCAAAATAGAAAACGTGTCCGAGCGCAAATATCAAAGCTCCGGGTATAAACGAAAGGTTAATAACAATATCGCCCAAAAACGAGAAAAATAAACCGCAAAACGTAAAAATAACAAATCTGTCGCAAGCCTTTTCCTTTAGCGCGTAAATAAGGTTGGCAAGTCCGGTTGCAACAAACCCAAAGCTTGTAAGCGATTTTAGCCAAAGCCCGCCCTGCAAATAATAAAAACATCCCGATATAAGCGTAAATGCAATAAGTATAAGCGTTAATAACTTAATAAATTTTTTCATTTCAAAAACATCCTCAAAAGTCTTTCATAGGTCTTGCTTTTATAAGGCTGATAGCGCATCGGCAGATCCGCAAAGGTTTTCTTGTCCACAATGCTTTTCGTGTGCGAAAACGCGTCGAAGCCGTCTTTGCCGTGGTAACCGCCCATTCCGCTTTCGTGCACACCGCCAAAGCTCATTTCGCTTGTCGCAAGGTGTATCACAACGTCGTTTATACAGCCGCCGCCATATAAGCATTTCTCGGTAATTTCCTTAATATGCTTCTTGTTTTCCGAAAATAAGTATAACGCCAAAGGCTTTTCCTTTTCGTAAAGCAACGGAACTATTTCGTCAAAGCTTTCATAGGTAATAATCGGCAAAACCGGACCGAAAATTTCCTCCTGCATCACGCCGTCGCTCCAATCGACGTTTACCATCACCGTCGGCTCTATCTTTTTTCTGCTTCTGTCGCCTCTGCCGCCGATAACCGTTTTGTCTTTATCGATAAGCGAAATTATTCTGTCGTAATGCCGTTCGTTAACAATATTTCCGTAATCCTCGTTTTCAATAGGATTTTCGCCGTATTGCTTTTTAATCTGCAGGCATAGCTCGCGCACAAGCTCGTCCCTTATTTTGCCGGCGCAAAGAATATAATCGGGCGCAACACAGGTCTGACCGCAGTTAAGAAATTTACCGAAAACAATTCTTTTCGCCGCAAGCTTAATCTTTGCGCTGTCGTCCACTATACAAGGGCTCTTTCCGCCCAGCTCGAGCACGCAAGGGGTAAGCCGTTCCGAAGCCTTTTTCAATACCTCTTTTCCCACAGCCTTGCTGCCGGTAAAGAAAATCATATCGAACGGCATATTCAAAAGGTCGGCATTTTCCTTTCTGCCGCCGGTTACAACCGCAATATATTCGGGCGGGAAGCAGTCCTCGATAATCTCCTTTATCACCTCGCTCGTCGCGGGGGAATATGCGCTCGGCTTTACCACCACTGTGTTTCCTGCCGCAATAGCGTCTGCCAACGGGTCGATAGTTAATAAAAACGGGTAATTCCAAGGGCTCATTATAAGCACGTTGCCGTAAGGCGTCGGCTGCTTATAGCTATACGAGGCGAACTGCGCGAGAGGGGTACGCACCCTCTTTTTTCCTGCGAATTTTTTCAAATGCTTTATCATATAGCTTATTTCGGTCAGCGCAAGTCCGACCTCGCACATAAACCCCTCGTATGCGCTTTTGCCCAAATCGGCTTTCAAAGCCGCGTTTATCTCGGCTTCGTGCCTCTTTACCGCCGAATATAGCTTTGCAAGCATATTTTTTCTGAATTTAATATCAAGCGTTTCGCCCTTCAAAAAATATTCTCTTTGCTTTGTAAGAATTTCGTTAGTGCTGCTGTGCAAATCCATTTCAGTTCAATCCTTCTTCGGCAAGTCGTTTCAAATTTTCGGAAATCAGTCCGAGTATATCGTAAAATACGGCGCGCTTTTCGTCGTCGATTCCTTTTCCGCCGAACTCTACCGCCCTTGCGGCAATCGAGCAAATTTTTTCTGCCGCCGCCTTGCCCTCTTCGGTAAGCATAAGCCTTGCGCGGTAAACACCGCCTTCGCTTGCAAGCTTGGTAACAAATCCCTTTTCCCGCATATCGCTCATCGCACGCGAAACGTCTGCCTTGTTTCTGCCGCACAGCTCCGCAAGTGCCATAGGCGTAATGCCTTCGGGGTGGTGGTTGAGCGCAACGAGATACACGACGTAAGGCCCCTTGAGCCCGTATTTTTCCATTTCGTCGGCTGCAATCTTGTGCCAAAATCTGTCTATCTCCGAAATCATAAAAATAAACTTTTCAAATCTATCGACCATTTTAACATCTCCGATTTTCATATATCGCTTCGAGCGGCATCGTCAGAAGCGCCGAACGTTGACAAATCAACGATTCAGAAGGGTATTATACTACACGAACGTTGATGTGTCAACGATTTTTCGAAAATTGATTTTTTTAACAATTTTTATAGCAAAAAAACACCTCGCCGCAGTGTGACCTGAAGCGAGGTGTTGCCGTTTAATTTTCCTTTTCTGCCGAAAACAGAATATACAAAAGCGGAATAACTATAACAAAGTTCAAATGGAAAAACCGAAAATCGTGACCGGTAAGCAAAAGCATCGTGCCGAAATTATAGCAAATCAACGGTATAACGGCAAACGCCTTTTTCAAACCGCCGCTGCCGATTTTTGCAACGGCAGAGAAGAGAAGAAGCAAAATTATCACTCCGACGAAGTTGAATAAATACTTCGTGGCATAGCTGCTTGCACTTTGCCTGTAGGATAAAAGCACATCTCTTTTTTCTTCGTCGTAATCGGGTTCAATGCCAAGCTCGTTTTTCGTTATACTCGGCCAAATACCCCAACCGCTTCCGCCGTCAACGCTCCAAACCATCGAGGTCAACGCGATAACCGAGCGCAAGGCAACCTTCGGTGAATTTGCTGCACCCTGTATCGTGTATTTCAATATCTTGCCCGCGCCCTCTTCTTCGATTTTATACGAAATTTCACCGTCCGACCATTTAATCGAGTTGAAGTTCGAAAACTGATGGTATTTTTCCCAATTTTCCTGCGTTGCAAGCGAATCCATAAATTCAATCGCTTCCTCGCTCAATGCATCGTGGTCCTCCATATAAATATTTTGAAGCACTGTCATCGGCAGTCCGAGTGTTTCTGCCTGTCTTCTGTCGGGCGATTCCACCCCCGCAAGCGAATATATCGGGAGCTTTAAAATCAGCGTTGCCGCAATCAATATCACTGCAGAAAAAATAAGCCTTCTGCGTGCGCTTTTAAAGAATACGTAAAGTATCAATATAAGCGGCGCGATAATTAAAACCGCGTTGTGTCGCACCCCGTTTGCAAAAAAGCAAAACAATGTAAAGCTACATAGGTTTTGCGGCTTACAAAGCCATTCACCCTTGGTTTCGTATATTCGTATTACCTGTGCGAAAATCACGGTCGCAAATATCGTCAAAGCGCTGTCTTTCCAAGGGAACAGCATTATCAGCGCGGTGTTCGGGTTGGTAATAACGAATATATACGATAAAAGCATAAATGCTTTGCCGCAACCGCTTCGGTACAACACGAAATACAAATAAGCCACCGCCAGACTAAACCAAATAATCTGCAGCGTGACTATAAAAGCGGGCGAGCTCGAAAACAGCATCGGTAACCCAAAGAAAAGCCAGGTGTGCAAAACCGGGTGCCAATCGTTATATTCACCGCTCAAAGCCTGACCGTATTGCTCTAACGAATCGGGCGAAAACGATCCCGGCCAAAACCCTATTTGCCAATAGAAATAAACCAAAAAGGTAACAACGAATACGATAGCAAAAGCGATCAAGCTCTTGTGCTTTTTGCTGTATTCGCGGTTTATAAATTTTATCTCGGTTTTTCTTAAAAGCATTAAAAGAATCGGACAAAAAATAACCGAAATAACGGTATAAATCAATACCGTTCCAAGTTCATACTCAAAAAGCTGAAAAAACTGTACCGTGATAGTGTATATAAGCAAAAGCGCAACCGCAAAAACAAACCAACGCATTTCGGCTTTCGAGCTAATTTTCATTTTCTCGGTAAAGCGTAAGATGGATTTTTTTGCTTTTTCCATATTTCTATTTCCGTTTCATAATAATAATCAAGGCTATCGAAATAATAACAACTATTGCCGATATAATAATCACCGTAAGCGATTTGCCGTTTGTTTTGCCGTCCGCAAGCTTGCCCGAATCGCTTTCTTCGGCGGATTCGTAATCAACAACGCTTTCGTCCTCCAAAAAGTCGGCAGGCAACTCAATCACCGTTTCGTTCATTTCAACGGCTCTCAGCTCGCGAAGATGAATCTTCTTTCCCGCATCGCCCGAGGCGTATATCTGTATGCTTTTTATTTGAATAAATCCGTCGCTGTCGACAGCACCGCTCGGGAATTCGATTTTCGAAAGGTCTATAATTCCGTTAACCGTGTTGCCCTCGCCCTTAACGTCGCCGCTTCCCGAGGAAATTGTAACACCCTCGAAATAGGAATTGAGCTTAATATATCCGCCCGATGCGAGATTGATCACAAAGCTCGCCTGCGAGCTCTTTTCCATATCGAAATCGTAAAAAATACCTTGAGTGTTAATATTAAGCTTTATCGGCTCGCTCGGGGTGTAGCGCATATCGGGCCAGAGCCCGTCGGTGTTCGAAAAGCATATCGCGCTGCCGTCGTTTTCAAAAACAAAGCTGTCCGAGCTCGTTACCCAATCGCTCTTTTCCTTCGAAATAATGCTTTCGCCAGAATAAACCAATCCCTTTCCAAGCTCGTATCCGCTTAATATAGCTTGCTTTCCGCAAGTAATAAGCCGTTCGATACTGCCTTTATAGTTTTTGCTCCTACCGCGTAAATTAACGGCAAGCACAAATCCGTTTTCGTCGATTGCAATATCCTTTTCGTTGGCGATTTCGGTAACAGTATATCTTCCTTCAATGCTTTCCGTCGGCGCAAACGCAAACAAAGCACAGCCTTTTAAATCAATTCCGTCCTTCGCAACGCTTCCGCCCCAAGCGCTGTCGTAAATAACCCATTCGCCGCTCTTTGCCTCGCGGTTAAAGCCGTCGATGCCGAAAGCACCGTCAAGCCCCTTTAGATATAGCTTAATATGGTTAGCCGCCTTCGCCTCTGTCAAGCCGTTAACCTGCCTAAAGCATACGGCATCGCCGATTTTCACTTCGTCAATATCAAATTCGCCGCCGTTCTCATAAAGCGCGCTTTTGGAAATAACTATTACTCTGCTGTTTTGGGGAATCGATACGACTCTTTCGCCACCGTCGTAAACCGCTTTAACGCTAAATCCAAGCTTGTCCTTGTAATCAAGCGTTATAAAATAAGCGTTTTCGGGGTTGGCTAAAACGTCGCGCGCGTCGAGCGAAAAGGATGAATCGTAAATACCCGCGTTCTCGTAATCACCGTTTTCAACTCGCTCGTTAATATAGCTTACCGCAAGCGTTTTTCCGCCGATGCTAACCGCGGGCTTGGCAATAACCTTGCCGACTCCGCCGTTGTTTTGCATAGGTGCCGAAAAATCAAAGGGTATAATAAATTCATCGCGGTATCCGTATTCGTCTGCTTCGTCGCCGCGGTTTTCAAATGCGTTAAAGCTGTTCGTATACGGCGAATAGGTGCGTTGCTTAATTAATCCGCCGTCGATATCGAACTCCATAAAACGCATAAAGCCGTTGCCGCCGTTTATAATGTTCTGGTAGTTCGCCATTAGCTGATAAACGGTTCGGTCCTCGATTCCGTCGCCGTCGTCGTCGACATAATCAACAAGCCTTGTCGAATTATAGTTGTGACCGCACAGCACCGCTTTAACGTTTGGGTTCTTCAAAACCACACGCTTGAATATTTCGTTGCCGATAGCGGTTCTCGTGCCGTCGGCGTTTAAATATTCGTGGAACATCAAAAATGCGTGCCTGCCTGCGTTTTCGGCTAAAACTCGGTTCATCCATTCATAATCGGCATCGCCGTGTGTGCCATAGCCGAGATAAACGAATATAAAATCAATACCGCCGAGCGTAAGCAGGTCGTAATGCCCTCTGTTGCCGTCGTAATCGTCGCCGTAGCATTCCTTGTTTTCGAAACGGTGGGTGCCGAAATATTCCTTAAATTCGTTGTAATTGCTTCCGTCTACGTCGTGGTTACCGGCAAGCACACCGTATTCAAGCCCCGCTTCGTCCCATTTTTCGTATTCCTTGCTTACAAAATCCCACTGCGCTCTTTCGTGCGGCAGGTCGACAAAATCACCCGTGTGAATTATATATTGAATATTCATACGGTCGTAGTTGTCAACCACCCAATCGTTCTGCTTGGTAAGAATATCGAAATATTTAAAAGAATACCATTGCGGGTCGGTAGTCCATAAAACCGTAAACTCGCAATCGCCGTCGGGTGATATTTCTTCGGCGGAAGCCGAAAAGGGAAGTAGCGCAAATATAAAAGCAATGCAAAGAATCAAGCATATTTTGCCGCGCATATTCTACCTCTTAACGTTCTTCAAGCGGTTTGTATTCTTTGTCGTCGATAACGCTTATATATGCGGGGCGAATAATCTTGCCCGCGTTCTGTATTTCTTCAATACGGTGCGCGCTCCAGCCCGCAATGCGTGATACCGCGAAAATCGGGGTGTAAAGCTCGTTGGGAAGATTAAGCATTTTGTAAATAAGCCCCGAATAGAAGTCGACGTTCGCGCTTACGCCCTTGTACATCTTGCGCTTTTCGGCAATCAGCTCGGGTGCAAGCTTTGCAACCGTTTCGTAAAGCGCGTATTCCTCCTCGCGCCCCTTTTCCTTCGAAAGCGCCTTCGCGCATTCCTTCAAAATATCGGATCTCGGGTCGGAAAGCGAATATACCGCGTGTCCCATACCGTATATAAGTCCCGCGTTGTCAAATGCCTGCTTGTCGAGCAATCTCTTTAAATAGTCCTCTATCTCGCCGACCTTTTTAACGTTAATGCTCTTCTTCATATCCTCGAACATCTTAACCACCTTAATGTTCGCACCGCCGTGGCGGGGACCCTTTAAGGAGCCCAAAGCCGCCGCAACCGACGAATAGGTGTCGGTGCCGGAGGAGGTTACAACGTGTGTGGTAAAGGTCGAGTTGTTGCCGCCGCCGTGCTCTGCGTGTAAAACCATCGCCAAATCGAGAATTTTTGCCTCGAGGTCGGAAAAGCTTCCGTCCTTGCGCAAAATATGCAATAGGTTTTCCGCCGTAGAATATTGCGGCTTCGGCAAACGTATATGCAGGCTCTTTCCGCGGTGGTAATGTCTGTACGACTGATAACCGTATACCGCAAGGAGAGGGAACATTGCAATCAACTGCATGCTCTGCCTTAAAACGTTCGGTATCGAAATGTCGTCGGGATTGTCGTCGTATGCGTACAGCGCAAGCACACATCTCGAAAGTATGTTCATCATATCCTTGCCGGGTGCTTTAAGAATCATATCGCGTACAAACGATTTCGGCAGACTGCGATATTTCGAAAGCTCCTTCGTGAATCTCGCAAGCTGCTCTCTGTTCGGAAGCTCGGAGAATAAAAGCAAATATACCGTTTCCTCGAACCCAAATCGGTTGTCGGCTTGAAATCCCTTAACAAGCTCGCGTACGTCGATACCGCGGTAGCAAAGCTGACCGTCGCAGGGAATAGCCTCGCCCTGCTCGTTCAAAGCCTTTGCCTTAATCTTCGATACCTCGGTAAGACCGGTAACGACACCGTTGCCGTTCATATCGCGCAAGCCCTTGTTTACTTTGTGATGAATATACATTTCCGGCTGTATATGGTTATTGCAGTTGGATTTTTCTGCCATTTCCGCAATGTAAGGCGTAATTTCGGAATATTTCATATAGGTCCTCGCTTTCAATAATAAATATTCTTCCAAATACATTATACAATAAACACCATACAAAATCAAGTGTGCTAACATATTAAATTGTAAAATATTATGAAGCCGAATTTTTAAAAAATTGCAAAATAAAGATAAAATATATAAAAATGTGCATATAAAATCGCAAAAGCATCTTGACAAATTGCAAAAAGGGTATTAATATGTTAGCATACAAGATTTTGGAAAGGAGTAAACGGAATGTTCTTTTGCAATTCGTACTTTTATTATTTTATAAAGGACTGCCCGTCTGCTCTGTAAGCTTTAAAGCATCAAACAAACGGCAGTCCGCGTCCGCTATGCTCTTTTAAGCATACGAATGGCGGATTTTTTGTTTTCAAAGGAGAACCGTAAAAATGACCGAACTTGACGTAGCACGCAATATAATCAATGCAACCGATAAAGAAATGGCAAAGCTGTTCGAGCAAAGAATGGACGCCGTGCGTATGGTTGCAAACTATAAAAAGGAGCACGGACTTCCGATTGACGATTTGGGCAGAGAGGCCGCTATCATCGCAAAAAACTCGTCTGCCGTCGAAAACGACGATTACCGCTCCTATTACGTCGATTTTCTCCGCAGTACGATAGATATTTCCAAAAAATTCCAGCACCGCCTGCTCGACGGTATGCGTGTTGCCTATAGCGGTGTCGTGGGTGCTTTTGCCAATATTGCCGCCGAAAAGATTTTCCCCGACGCGATATGCGTCGGATATCCCGATTTTGCCGCTGCCTATAATGCCGCTCTTTCGGGCGAATGCGATTGTGCTCTGCTCCCCGTCGAAAACAGCTTCAACGGCGACGTCGGAAAGGTTCTCGATCTTGCGTTCTTCGGAGATCTGTATATAAACGGCGTTTACGAGGCCGAAATTGTCCAAAACCTTCTTGCGCCGAAGGGCACCTCGATCGAGGATATAAAGCAGGTTGTTTCGCACCCCCAAGCGCTCGGTCAGTGCGCTCAATATATCGAAAAGCACGGCTTCGAGCCGGTCGAGGCGGTCAATACCGCGGTTGCGGTAAAGATGGTCGCCGAATCGGAAAGGCGCGACCTTGCCGCAATCGGCAGCGAAGAGGCGGCGGAAAAGTTCGGCTTGGTTAAATTAGAGGGCCATATAAACGAAAGCTCGAATAATACCACCCGCTTCGCAGTGTTCTCGCGCAATCGCCGCGATTACGCCGCAAACGATAAGCATTTTATAATGCTGTTCACGGTTAATAATACCGCAGGCTCGCTCGGCAGAGCGGTTTCGGTTATAGGCGAGCACGGCTTCAACCTGCGTGCCTTAAAAAGCCGTCCCACCAAGGATTTAAGCTGGGACTACTACTTCTATGCAGAGGGCGAGGGCAATCTCGGCACCTTCGAGGGCAAGGCAATGCTTGCCGACCTTTCCGCCTGCTGCAGCAGCGTGAAAATTATCGCAAGCTACGAAAAAGAGATAAAGATATAATATTCGGAGATGAATTCTATGATAATTCCCGTTAAAACCTCGGTCGGAAGCTATAATATAGTTCTCGAACGCGGCGCGCTGTCAAAGGCAAACGAATATTTAAAGCTCGACCGCAAGGTGCTTATCGTTACCGATAACGGCGTTCCCGAAATATATTCGCAAACCCTTGCAAGCGTCTGCAAAGCACCGTATACCGTTACGCTTCCGCAGGGCGAAGCGACGAAGAATATCAACAGCCTCGAGCTTTTGCTTTCAAAGCTCGTCGAATACGGCTTCACACGGTCAGATTGCGTCGCTGCGGTCGGCGGAGGTGTCGTCGGCGACCTTGCCGGCTTTACTGCGTCCTGCTATATGCGCGGCATCGATTTTTATAATATCCCCACCACCTTTCTTTCGCAGGTCGATTCGTCGATAGGCGGCAAAACCGCAATCGATTTTATGGGGTTAAAAAATATCGTCGGTGCATTCTATCCTCCGAAAGCGGTAATTATCGATCCCGAAACCCTAAAAACACTTCCGCAAAGACAAATTTCAAACGGCTTGGCGGAATCGGTAAAAATGTCGCTCACAAGCGATAAAAGCTTGTTCGAGCTTTTCGAAAATGAAAATATCGAGGATAATTACGATAAAATTATCGAAAGCTCTCTGCTTATAAAAAAAGCGGTAGTCGAAGCCGACGAAAAGGAGCAGGGCTTGCGCCGTATACTAAATTTCGGCCATACGCTTGCCCATGCGATAGAAACCGCCAATTCAATGCAGACCTATTACCACGGCGAATGCGTTGCAATGGGTATGCTTCCGATGTGCAGCAGCGATGTAAGAGCAAGGCTCGTGCGCGTTCTGAAAAAGCTAAACCTGCCGACCGCCTTGGAGCAAAGCGATAAGGCAACGCTTATAAACGCCTGCCGTCACGATAAAAAGCTGCAGGGCAACGATATAACCGTGGTGCTTGTAAATAAAGTCGGCGAATACGAGCTTAAAAAAATGCCCTTTGCGGAATTCGAAAAGATTATAAGTGAGGCTTTGTAATGAAAAACAGCTTCGGCAACAGTATAAACATAACTATTTTCGGCGAAAGCCACGGGAATTCGGTCGGCTTCGTGCTCGACGGCTTGCCTGCGGGAATTATGGTTGACGAGCAAAATATCCGCGCTTTGCTTGCGCTTCGCAGACCGCAGGGCGCAATATCCACCCAAAGAAGCGAAAAGGACGAATTCGTAATCCACAGCGGCGTTTATAACGGATATACCTGCGGTACTCCGATATGCGTAACCATTCCGAACGCCGATACTCGCTCGAAGGACTACGGCGATATGGAACGTCTTGCCAGACCGTCGCACGCCGATTATACCGCACATATAAAATATCGCG
This sequence comes from Clostridia bacterium, assembly GCA_017466805.1. Taxonomy (GTDB): domain Bacteria; phylum Bacillota; class Clostridia; order Oscillospirales; family CAG-382; genus Coliplasma. Next base: position 22,278 of record JAFTTN010000071.1, on the reverse strand, counting down.
GGTTCGAGGATTTCCGCGGCGGCGGCCACTTCAGCGGCAGAATAACCGCGGCACTCGTTGCGGCAGGCGGAATTTTGCTTCCCGCACTAAATAAAAAGGGAATATATATCGGTACTCATATACGTTCCTGTGCAGGAGTAAAGGACCGCGAATTTGTAAATATTTCCGATGATATAAAAGAACTGTCGAATAAGCAGTTCCCCGTGCTCGATATAGAAAGGGCAACCGCAATGCAGGATAAAATACTGCAGGCAAAGCAAAACGGCGATTCGGTCGGCGGAATACTCGAAACCGCAATAATCGGTATCGAAGCGGGCGTCGGCGAGCCCTGGTTCGATAGCTTCGAAGGACTTCTTTCGCACGCCGTCTTCTCGATTCCCGCCGTAAAGGGTATCGAATTCGGTGCGGGCTTTGCGGTAAGCGAAATGCTCGGCTCGCAATCCAACGACGCGATTCGTACCGAGCAGGGAAGAGTATATACCGAAACCAATAATTCGGGCGGCATAAACGGCGGAATAACCAACGGAATGCCTATACTGTTCCGCACGGCGATAAAGCCTACTCCCACTATTTCAAGGGAACAGCAAACCATAAATTATGTAAACCTCGAAAACAGCACGCTCGCCGCCGCGGGCAGACACGATCCCTGCATCGTTCACCGCGCAAGAATAGTTGTCGATTGCGTTGCCGCACTCGTTACTGCCGATGCGTTGGCTGTAAAGCACGGCACAGATTGGTTGGCGCTATGAAGTACGGATTGATTGCAGAAAAGGTAGGTCACAGCTTTTCTGCCGAAATACACGATAAGCTTTTCGGCTACCCCTACGAGCTAAAGGCAATAGCAAACGACGAGCTCGAAGCGTTTATGCTTGCGCGGGATTTCTGCGCTGTAAACGTAACCATTCCCTATAAGCAGGCGGTTATTCCTTACCTTGATTATGTCGACCAAACCGCGCTTGAAATCGGGGCTGTTAATACAATCGTAAACCGCGAAAATAAGCTGTTCGGATATAATACCGATATACTCGGCTTAACCGCGATGATTCAGCGCGAGGGAATAGAAATAAAGAATAAAAAGGTGCTCGTGCTCGGTAGCGGCGGTACCTCGAAAACCGCGTTCCATACCTGCAAAAAGCTTGGCTGCTTGGCGGTTTACCGCGTTTCGAGAAACGGCAACGACGGCTGTATAACCTATGAAGAAGCAATAAATAACCATTCCGATGCCGACGTGATAATAAATACCACCCCAGTCGGAATGTTCCCCAATATAGCAAAATCCGCTATCGATATAAATTCCTTCCCCAACCTTTCGGGCGTTGTCGACGCGGTCTATAACCCCCTGCGCAGTAAGCTGGTTTGCGATGCGTTGAAAAGGGGAATAAAGGCTGTCGGCGGTCTGTATATGCTCGTTGCACAGGCGGCGTTCGCTGCCGAAAAATTCGTCGGTAAGTCGGTTCAAAGCTCGCGTATCGATGAAATCTACCGCGAAATGCTTTTAAAAAAGCAAAATATAGTTCTCGTCGGTATGCCCGCAAGCGGCAAAACCTCTACGGGTAAGCTTATAGCACAGTCGATGAATTTCGAATTCGTCGATACCGATAATGAAATATATAAAGCTACCGGAAAATATCCTCACGAAATAATCGTAACCGATGGTGAAGGCCGCTTCCGCGATATCGAATCCGCGGTAATAAAAGAAATTTCCAAGCGTCAGGGCTGCGTTATCTCAACCGGCGGCGGCGCAATACTCCGCAAGGAAAATACAGAATACCTGCGCGAAAACGGAAGAATATATTTTCTCGACCGCGCGCTTAAGGATATCGGCACTACAGTCAACCGTCCTCTGTCTTCCAACCGCGCCGACCTCGAAAAACGCTATAACGAACGCTATCCGCTCTATCTTGAATGCGCCGATTGCCGTATAGTTGCGGTCGACGGAAAGCAATTAAACGCAGACGCAATATTAAAAGAGGTAAAAAATGAAAATTCTCGTGCTTAACGGCCCAAATCTGAATATGCTCGGTATCCGCGAGCCCGAGGTTTACGGCAAATCCACCTATAAAGATTTGTGTGCTCTTATCCTTGCACACGCAGAAAAAAAGCAGGTCGAGGTGGAAATCTATCAGTCTAACCACGAGGGCGATTTGGTAGATAAAATACAGCAGGCCTATTCGGTTTTCGACGGCATAGTTATCAACCCCGCCGCCTATACCCACACAAGCGTCGCTCTGCTCGATGCGTTGAAGGCGGTTGCGATAAAGGCGGTCGAGGTGCATATATCCGACGTTTCCAAGCGCGAATCCTTCCGCCAAATCAGCTACGTTCGCGAATATTGCGAAAAAACCATATGCGGAAAGGGCTTCGGGGGCTACCTGGAAGCAATAGATTACCTTATCGGTGAATAAAATGAACCTAAAGATTTTTCCATCAAAAGCAAACGGCGAAATATACGCACCGCCGTCAAAAAGCCTTTCCCACCGCGCACTTATCTGCGGTGCGCTTTCAAGCGAAAGTAAGCTGACTAACGTCTACGGCTCGCACCGCTCTGTCGACGTCGGCACGACGCTTAATTGCCTAATGCATCTCGGCGCGGATATATGCGTGCACGGCGAAAGGGTTACTATCGGTAATTTTAACCCCTTTAACCCGAATACCGATATAACTCTCGATTGTAACGAAAGCGGCAGTACCTTGCGCTTTTTAATCCCGCTCTGCCTGCTGTGTAACAAAAAAATCACGCTTACCGGCGCACCGCGACTTTTCGAGCGCCCACTTACCGTCTACGAGGATATCTGCCGCGAGCAAGGTATTATGTTCGAAAAAAACGAAAACAGCCTAACCCTTTGCGGTAAGTTAAAAAGCGGCAGCTACCGTGTGCGCGGCGATATTTCAAGCCAATTTATAACAGGTCTGCTGTTCGCGCTTCCGTTGCTCGACGGTATAAGCATACTCGAAATAACCGGCAAATTCGAAAGCGCCTCCTACGTCGATTTAACGCTTCAAACGCTTTCTGCGTTCGGTATAAAAATCACACGTAACGCAAACCGCTTCGTAATACTCGGCAACCAAAAATATAAAAATTCGCAGTTCGCTGTAGAAAGCGATTGCTCGAACGCCGCATTTTTAGAAGCCTTTAATTACCTCGGCGGAAACGTAAGGGTAATGGGTATAAACCCGAATACGCTTCAGGGCGATAGGGTATATAAGGATATTTTCAAAGCGATCGGCAACGGAAACAACGAATTCGACCTTTCGGATTGTCCCGATCTTGCACCGATACTGTTTGCCGTTGCCGCGGCAAAGGGCGGCGCAAAATTCGTCGGTACCGCAAGACTTAAAATAAAAGAAAGCGACCGCGCTTCCGCAATGCAATCCGAGCTTGCAAAGCTCGGCGTTCCCGTAACCGTCGGCGAAAACGAGGTAATAATCGGCAAAGCCGAGCTAAAAGCCCCCCGCGAAATCCTCTGCGGACATAACGACCATAGAATAGTAATGTCGCTCGCCGTGCTTTGCACACTCGTCGGCGGCGAAATCGAAGGTGCCGAGGCAGTAAGCAAAAGCTACCCCAACTTCTTCGACGATATCGAAAAACTACAAATAAAGCTGGAAAAGAAATGAAACTCGATAAGGATAAAAAAATATTAATCGTCGGCTTGGGCTTGCTCGGCGGAAGCTATGCGCAAAGCCTAACGCGTCAGGGCTATTACGTCACCGCGATAACCCGCAAGCAATCGACGATAGATTATGCGGTCGAGCATAATTTAATAACAAAAGGCTCGGCGTTCGTCGACCCCGAGCTTATAAAAGAAGCGAATATGATAATTTTCGCGCTCTATCCCCACGTTTTCGTCGATTGGATAAAGCAGCACGGACATCTTATTCAGCCAAAAACCGTCGTTACCGACGTTACCGGCGTTAAGCAATGTATAGTGTACGAAATCCAAGAGCTGCTTCCGAAGGGTGTCGAATTTATCGCGGCGCACCCAATGGCAGGTAAAGAAACCGCGGGCGTCGAATACGCCGATGAAAGCATTTTCAAAAACGCAAACTATATCGTCGTGCCTACCGAAAAAAATTCGCTCGATACCGTCGAGCTCTGCGGCGATCTGGGCGAAACGCTCGGCTTCCGCGAAATTTCGGTGCTCTCTCCCGAAAAGCACGATAAAATGATAGCGTTTTTGTCACAGCTGACCCACTGTATCGCCGTTTCGCTTATGTGCGCCTGCGACGAGCCCGATCTCGAACGCTATACCGGCGACTCCTTCCGAGATTTAACGCGAATTGCGAATATAAACGACGAAATGTGGTCGGAGCTCTTCCTCGCCAACCGCGAAACCCTGCTTGCCGAAATGGATAATTACCGTAATTCCTTCGATAAGCTTTATAATACCATTAAAAACGGAGACCGCGATGAAATGCGCGAAATGATGCGCCTCTCCACCGCCCGCCGCCGCAAATTCAATAAACCAAAGAAATAAGAGGCAAATCATTATGAATATGCAATTTTTCCGCAAACTCCCCATTCCCCAGCAGGTAAAGCAGGATTACCCCGTAACCGATGAAATGCAGGCTGTAAAGGCCGCGCGTGATGCAGAGGTGCAGGCGATTTTCAAGGGTGAATCCGAAAAATTCATTCTCGTTATCGGTCCCTGCTCGGCAGACTCGCGTGAGCCGGTGCTTGAATATATTTCTCGTTTGCGCACGCTTCAGGATAAGGTAAACGATAAAATCTTTATTATTCCGCGTATCTATACCAATAAGCCCCGCACCACCGGCGAGGGCTACAAGGGTATGCTGCATCAGCCCAACCCCGACGAAAAGCCGGATATGTATAAGGGCATCGTAGCAATCCGCGAGCTGCATATGAGCGCGCTCAAGGATTACGGCTTCACCTGCGCCGACGAAATGCTCTATCCCGAAAACCACCGCTATCTTTCCGACCTTTTGGCGTACGTCGCAGTAGGTGCGCGCTCCGCCGAGGACCAACAGCACCGCCTTACCGCAAGCGGCTTGGATTGCCCTGTTGGTATGAAAAACCCCACCGGCGGCGACCTTACGGTTATGATGAACTCTATCCGCGCCGCTCATTCAAGCCATACCTTTATCTATCGCGGCTGGGAGGTAAAGAGCGCGGGTAACCCCTATGCCCACGCAATCCTTCGCGGCTACGTTGATTTCGCAGGCAAGAGCGTTTCCAACTATCACTACGAGGACCTCGTAAAGCTCAACGAGCTATATCTCTCCTCGGGCTTGGCAAACCCCACTGTTATCGTCGATACCAACCACAATAACTCGGGCAAACGCTATCTCGAACAGATTCGTATCGCAAACGAGGTCGTTTCGAGCCGTAGCTATAATCAAGACGTCAAAAAGCTCGTGAAGGGCTTGATGATCGAAAGCTATATCGAGGACGGCGCGCAAAAGATCGGCGAGCATACCTTCGGCAAATCAATCACCGACCCCTGCTTGGGCTGGGAAAAAACCGAAAAACTGGTTCTCGAATTGGCAGAAAAGCTTTAAAAAATTCAAAAGGAGAAGGGTTTTACACCTTCTCCTTTTTCGTGGTTGCGTTATTAATTATTGCTTTCAGGCTTCGGATCCAATACGTAGCTTACCAAAAACATCGGGCTTTCCTCGCTCTTGCCGTCGGGAAGCGTTATTGTAAATTGCGGCTCGTATGATATTATATAGCTGTCGGAATAGTGCGAATACTTAAAAGTAAAACCGTTTTCGCCAAGCGTTCCGTCTATTTTAAAATCGGTAATCGTAAAGCTACGGTGGTCGTTTGCATACATATCCTCGACAATATAGCGTGCAAGCTCGGTATATTGCTCCTGCGTAATTTCGGGTATAAGCTCGTATAGGTCCTCGTCAAGTATCGGCAAATTCATATAAAAAGCAGTTACCTGGCATTTTTCGTTCAGCGTTGCCGTAATCGTATGAATAGGAATACCGCGGTAATAGCGTGTGAATTCAAATTTCGGTTTTTCCGATTTTTCGTTCTTCTTGGCAGAATAGTCGGAAATATCAATTCTGTCGTCGGAGCATTCGTTAACGAAATATTCAATAAAATCCGCCGCGACCGAAATACAGTCCTCGTCGTTAAATTCCTTGCGCTCATTACCGTAAAGAACTCCGTCGGTAACCGAATAGCTCAGCGGAGCCTTCTTTTCGTCGGTGTAGCTGCAATATATAGTTTCACCGCGCTCGTTTTTTCCTTTAAACGAATATATCGTATCGCTTCCGATATAGTCAAGACTGCGCCTTATCGGCTGCTCAAGCGTATATTCAACCCCGCGGTAGCTGTGCTTTTCTTTTTCAATATCGGCAAAATCGGGGTCGTTGTAGGTGTCGGGGGTCGATAAATAATGGTCCCACCTTCCGTTTTCGATACTAAAAGAAATCTCGTGCAGACATAAGCAGTTGTTTGCTATACGCATATGGCTCTTTAACTCCTCCATATCCGCGTCTTACTTGCCGCACGCGGAAAGGCAGGGTAACGCTAAAAGCAAAACCAAAATAATTGCAACAGCGCGCAATTCGAAAAAGTCAAATAGCTTTCTTTTCATAATATACCCCTCCTTTGTAATTCAATTATAAAATATAAATCGCTCTATATCAAGAACAATTTGTTAATAATATCATAAAATTTGTGAATAAATCAAATAATATTAAACAAAATGCATTGCTTTTTGTCTGCTCGCGGTGTATAATCAGCTTGCGATTTTAAAAAAACGAGGCAACGCTATGACCTTTGAAATACAGGGAAATAAATTTATAAAAGACGGGCAGGAAATAAAAATAATGTCGGGTGCGGTGCACTATTTCCGCAACCTGCCGGATACCTGGCGCGATATCTTCAAAAAGCTTCGCGCTCTCGGCTGTAACTGTGTCGAAACCTATTGTGCTTGGAATCTGCACGAAAAACAAAAGGGAGTGTTCGATTTTTCGGGAATGCTCGATATAAAACGCTTTCTCGCCGTCGCGCAGGAGGAGGGGCTTATGGCAATAGTCCGCCCCGGTCCCTATATCTGCTCGGAATGGGAATTCGGCGGTCTGCCTTGGTGGATCCAAACCGAGCCGGATATCGAAATCCGCTGCTTCAACGAAACCTATATTAAATATTTCGACCGCTATTTAGATAAGCTTTTCGATGAAATCCGCCCCATGCTTTCTATAAACGGCGGAAATATAATAATGCTTCAGTGCGAAAACGAATACGGATACTACGGCGACGATAAGCAATACCTCGCTTATTTAAAAGAGGGCTATATCCGCCGCGGTATGTCGGTTCCGCTCTTTACCTCCGACGGTACGAATAAAGCCGAAATGCTCGACGGCTGTATCGAAGGCGGATTGGTAACGCTGAACTTCGGCTCGGACGTCGAAAACCGTTTCCGCGACCACGATGAAATGTATCCCGATATGCCAAAAATGTGTATGGAAATGTGGTGCGGCTGGTTCGACGCCTGGGGCGATGAATATCACCATACCACCTCTGCTACCGATTACAGCAAAACCGTTTCGGATATGCTTGCGCGCGGCAGCCTGAATATGTATATGTTCATCGGCGGAACCAACTTCGGCTTTATGAACGGCGCAAACCATCACGAAAAATTCCTTCCCGACGTAACCAGCTACGATTTCGATGCGGTGCTTACCGAAAGCGGAGATATAACCGAAAAATATCTCGCCCTGCGCGAAGTGTTTGCGCGCTACAATAAAGAGCCGCTCCCCGAAATCCCCGCAAACCGCGCAAAAAAAGCATACGGCAGAGTAAATCTGACCGAATCCGCCGGTATCTTCGATAACTTGGCAAATCTTTCCTCCCCGCAAAGCTCAAACGTTCCTCGATGTATGGAGTATTACGGAATCGGCTACGGCTATATTGCATATACCACCCGCCTTAACCGCGATTACGAAAACGCGCTTCTTTCCTTCGAATCTCTTGGCGACAGAGCTCAGGTGTATATAAATAAAACACTTTGCGGCATTTTGTATATCAACGATAGCCTGCAGATAAATATTTCGGCAAAGGAGGGCGATATTCTTACAGTCCTCGTCGAAAATATGGGCAGAGCCAACTTCGGTGCGAAGATGATGCGCAAAAAGGGAATAGACGGCAGATGCCTGCTTAACAATAAAATTCATTTTAATTGGCAGGTATATCCGCTTCCGATGGATAATCTCGAAAAAGTGGATTACACGAATACGCAAATCGAGGAGCAATCGCGCTTCTACCGCGGATATTTCGAAATCGATAATGCAGCAGATACCTATATTAAGCTCGATAGCTTTACAAAAGGCTTTGTAACGGTAAACGGCTTTAATTTGGGCAGATATTGGGAAATAGGACCGCAAAAAACTCTCTACCTTCCCGCATCTCTGCTAAAAGAGGGCAAAAACGAAATTGTCGTTTTCGAATCCGACGGAATAAAGGGCGAGCCCTATATAGAGCTTATTGATAAACACGATATTGGCTAAGAAAGGTGATTAACTATGAAATGCAGCTTTGCAAAAATGTCAACCAAGGGTACCTTTAAGCCCGAATGGCCCTACGGTACCGATATATACGGCAGATTTTTGTATATAGAGCAGGGAAACGAACGCGTGCTTATCGCAGGCTTCGATTTCAATGCGACCTACCCGCGTGAAGCGGACCGCTGGAGAAGAGAGGTTGCCGCGCGAACGGGTATCCCCGAAAAATCGGTGTGGTACCACGAGCTCCAAATCCACGCCGCTCCGTATCACGATATGCTTGCGGGCGAAGCGATGGACCGCCTTATAGATAAATCTGTCGAAACGGTAAAGGATATGATATCTCGTGCCGAGGAATGCGAGGTGTACGCCGCGGAATGCGATATGGGTACCGACTATTCCTTCAACCGCGAGCAGTATATCGAAGGCTTAGGCGGAGTAACCGTATGGCGCGGTATGCAGTTCGATAAAGACGGAAGACCCTATACCCAAGACCCGAATATAATGCTCCTGCGCGGCTATCAGCCAAAGCTTCCCGCATTCGAAAAGCCTATATATTTCGATAATAACGTCGACCAAATGGCGTATATGTTTATGTTCAAAAACAAAAACGGCGAAACCTTGGGTACCGTTTCGCGCTTTGCGGCACATCCCGATGTCGGCGTACTCTTCGAGCATAGCGAAAACCCCGATAGATTAACCGAATACCACTACGATTACGATTGGACCGGCTACCTTGCCGACGATATGGCGGAAATATACGGCGGTATCGGTATGTATATCAACGGTCCCTGCGCCGACCTTGCCACCAAAAAGGATTGCTCGCCCGGCCACGGCACCTATGAATCGTCTGCCGAGGAATGCAAACGCCTTGCAAAATCAATCGGCTCGCGTATACGCGAAATCTTCGATGCAACCGCTGTTAAGCTCGATACCGATAAGGTGTTCAAAACCGAAACCTTCGAAATAGTTATGCCGATGAACGAGGATATCCCCGATAATTACGCCGATATGCCTAAATGCTGGGATAAATTCAACGCCTTGCAAAAGGAATTCGAGCAGGCTGTCGCCGAGGACAGACCTGCCTACGAGGTAAAGCGAATTATCGATGACCTCTGGCGTGCCGGCCACCTTAACCATATGGTGCGCGGCGCGAAATACGGCTTCACCGACGAAGAGCTTAAAACCCATAAGGTAACCGTCTACGTTTCCGCACTCCGCTTCTGCGGCTATCTGTTCGTCGGCGTCCCCGGCGAAAGTCTGGTCGATATGTCGCTTTGGTTGCGCTCGCGCTTTACCGGTACGAAAACGATTCCCGTCGATCAATGCGGCGGCTATTATAACTACGTCGCAACCCCCCGCTCGCTCGCACTCGGCGGCTATACCTTCTGGTCAAGCTGGATTTCCCGCACGGCAATCCCCAAATTCAAGCGAGACCTCGCCCCGCTGCTCGATGAATTTCTAAAGGATTAGCACACGCTAAAAAAAGCAGAACGAAATTTAATCGTTCTGCTTTTTTTAAAAAACAGCAAACCCGAAAGGCAGATTTGCAACTAAATAAGGCGTAAGGGAAAGGAGGTGCCGCCGTGCATAACGAAATAAAGCTCGAAAACGAATATAAAGAATATATGCTGTATCTGTATGAGCTCGCATCGGTTAAATACGGCGATTGCTCCGAGCTCGATTCGTTAATACAGGAAACGCTTATTGCACTGCTCGTAAAGCAGCGCTCGGGCGATTCTGTCGAGCACAAAAAGGGCTTTCTTGCCACGGTGCTCAAAAATAAATATAACGAATGGTTAAGAAGAAAATATAAAAACCGTATCGTGTCGTTCGAATCGATAGATTATTGCACCGAAAGCTCGGATTTGGAAAAAATCGAAGATGCCGAAGCAAAGGCAGAGGAGTATTCCGCCGTGCGCCGCGAAATCGGAAGATTAATAAGCATTTACCGCGAGGTAACGGTAAGACACTATATCGGCGGCGAATCGATCGAAGAAATCGCAAGCTCGCTCGGTATTTCGGTCGGCACGGTAAAAACACGCCTTTCAAGTGCGCGAAAGCAAATCAAGGAGGGAATAACCAAAATGGAAAAGTATTCCGAAATAAGCTACAAGCCAAAATATTTGTCGATAGCTATTTGGGGCAATTCAGGCCTAAACGGCGAACCGTTTTCGGCAATCAGGGGCGAAATAGAGCAGAATATTCTTATTCTTGCCTACGAATCGCCGCTTTCTATCCGTAATATATCCGAATCGATAGGTATTCCAACGGCATATATCGAACCGATAGTCGAGCGTCTTATATCTGCCGAGCTAATGGGTAAAACGTCGGGCGGGCTGGTCTATACGCGTATCTTTATTGTCGGCTACGAATCCTCGTTTGGCGATATTTCGGCACAGGAACAGCTTGCAAAGCGCCACGCAAAGCAAATTTGGATGTCGGCAAATAAGCAATTAATTCCGATTTTCGAAACCGACCGGTTTAAAAATATGTCGGAAAAGCAAAAAGCAACTCTTTGCCTTTTTGCAATCGACAGCGCTCTGCAATCGGTTGTATCCGAATGCAGTATAAGTAAATACGCACCTGCGCTTCCGCCCGAACGCAAAAACGGCGGCAGATGGTATGCATACGGCACGGCCTGCGAAAACAACAGCAGACGTAATATAAAATATGAAAGCTCGGGGCCGGTTTCGGTAAGCTGCTTTTCGGAATCGGATAATTCGTTCATATGCAGATTGCAGGATAAGCAATCGCTGTTCGGCACGGCGCATTGGGCGTATAACGGCTTTAAGTATAAATTAAGTCTTCAGGCTATAGCCCGCTTCTATGCATCGCTCGTGCCGGAATGCAGTATAGCGCCGAACGATAACCGTGTATACGACCTCGTTCCCGATTTTGAAAAGCTGCATATCGTTAAAACCGATAAAAACGGCAAAGCGCTTCTCGATATACCCTATCTTCCCGAGGAAATAACGCAAAGCCTTTTTTACCCCGCAATCACCCGTATGTATAAAGGAATAATCGAATTTGTACGTGCCGACCTCGAAAGACTGAGTAATGCAAATAAACGCCGCGTGCCCAAGCACGTCGACGGGAGCGGGCATTGCGAAACACAATGGCTTCTGCGTGCATATCCCTTGGCGGTAATGGAAGAAATCGTAAATCAGGGATTAATGCCGTATAACGTTGAAATCGGAAAAACACCTATTATTTTTCTTTCGTATAAAGGGGATTAATATATGCTTTTCGTCTGGATTTTGGCATTCGCCGCCTTTTGCTTTGCGGTAATTGCGCTCCGCTTTGCGCTGTCGCGGCTATTTACTGCAATTAAAATCACATGCTTATGCCGAAATAAATTTAAGCTTAAAACCGCCTGCCCGCTTTGGTATCTTCGTAACAAAAGCACGAAAAATGCCGAGCTGTTAATCGAAACCGAAAAAGAGCTTTTGTCGGTAAAGCTTCTTGGCTCGTACAGAAAAAACACGAAATTCTTTATAACGCAATCGGGATGCTGGTTTATCAGGAAATATTATGCGTTTCTTTCTTCAAAAAGCATCGATTTGCAATATACCGACAGTAAACCAAGGCCTCTTTCCGATTTCACCTTCGTTGCGGACGCGCGTAAGCCGATCAGGAAAATAATACTTGTAACCCCTAAGCCGCTCGAAATCAAATATCAAAAATTTCACGGCACAGATATAATCGTAAATTGCGGCGATAACCTTTTCGGGTTGGAAATACATACTCTCGATTCATTTCTAAAAGCGCTTAAATAACCGATTCAATAAAGAGCAGGGAAGCCTGCTCTTTTATTTCGCGGGAATAATCACCAAAAAACCTCTTGCTTGTTTGTGATATTCGTTCAAAAAACACTCATTTGGCCTTTTTTGGTTGACAAAACGGACAAAAAAGACTATAATTAAAATGTTGTATATTATATGTGTAGCTTTGGAGGTTTATCAATGAGGATTATGAAGAAATCTCTGTGTCTGCTCATCGTTGCGGTAATGCTGTTTTCGATGATTGCAGGTACGGTTATCAATGCGTCCGCGGCGGCGTTCACCATTCAACGCCAATGGGATTCCAAATGGAAGTCTGTCTACGTTGGCGGCAGAACTATGTATAATACCGCCTGCGGTATCTTTTCGATAGTCAACGCAGTCGGCTATCTCACCGGCGATGCGCCCGACGTCTATTCGGTTGCCGTTTGGGCAAATAAAATAGGCGCGTTTAATACCGCTTCCTTCGGCGGTACCGACAGAAGCACGCTTTACCCCCGTATCCAAGCAAAATACGGCACACAGTACGGCTTCACCTGCGACGTAAACGGCGGCTCGGGCTATTGGGCTACCGCAGCAAGCAGTAAGCTCAAAAACCACCTCGCCAACGGCGGCGTTGCAATCGGTCACGTTCCCGGCCACTTCATCGCAATCGTCGGCTACGATTCCTCTACGAATAAATTCCACGTCTACGACAGTGCCCCCAGCTCCACGCGCGGTACCGCAACCTACGGTGCAACCGGTCTTGGTGACTGCTGGGTAACCCAATCCAGACTTTCTACCGGTAAGCTCGACCTCGACTGGTTCGTGCTCCTTTCGTCTACCGGTCCCAAGATCGATAAATCTCAGCTGCAAAGCCTTATTGCAAACATATCCGGCGTTTCGCACAAAAACTATAATGCCGAAAATCTTCAGGCGCTCCGCGTTGCCTACGATGCCGCAGTTGTCGTAAACAATGACGGCAATGCTACGCAGGCGCAGGTCGATTCCGCCGCAAAAACGCTCATTAATGCAGTTTTGAACACAAGCACCAAAACCGTTCTTTCGACCGGTAAGTCCTATACCGCAACCAACGTAACCCGCGGTGACGATTTCGATGACGACGGCAAACGTCTTACCGACGGCTCGAAGAGCAACGCCGACGGCGGCACGAATGCATATTCGGGCTTCGGCGCAAGCACCGAAATCGTCGTTGACCTCGGCTCTGTCCAAAAGACCGATACCTATTCCGCATACCTCGCGGCAGGTAAATGGGGCATCGATTTCCCCCACAGCATATACGTAGAGGTTCTCGTTTCTACCGATAACCAAAACTTCACCAAAGCGGCAAGCTCCTCTGCGGCAATGCAGATAAGCGGCACAGGCGTATACGATTCGGGCTGGTCAAACTATATTCTTACCGCAACGAGCGATAAGCAGGTCGATGCAAGATACGTTAAATTCGCCTTCAAGAACTACGATTCCGACGGCGCAAAATATATCTGGATAGACGAAATCGAGGTTGCGCGCTATACCGGCTCGCATATTACCGACGGTATCTATATCTCTGCGGTTAATAATAAGGTCACCGCAGGCAAAACCATTCTTTTCACTCCCTCGTATAATAACGGCGAAATCAACTCCGCGTACGACGCCGCAAACCTTATGTGGACTATGAACCTCGTTGCAAAGAAGAACGTGGACGGCTCCTATACCGTTAAAACCGTAGCCGCCGGCTCGGGCGATGCTTCGGTAACCTACACACTTGCAAACGATGAAATACTTATCGCGGCACACGCTTGGGAGGCCGGCGCAGACGACCCCGTCGGCGATAGCGGCGATAACTATACAAAGCTTGCCTCCTGCAAGGAAGGCGATATCATTTATTTAAGCGGTATCAACGTTAATTACTCGTTTATCAATATCGGCGCGTTTATCTCGGCTTCCGAAAATAATGGCTCCGATTCTGTCGGCGGTAACAATAATAACGTCGAACAGCTCGAAGGCGGTAAGCTCTTCTGGCTCACTCACTACGAGGATAACGCATCCGAGGGCGCGGGCACAATCTTTACCGAAGCGTATACCCGCGGCTCGTGGTTCCTCCATATCGCGTTCGAGCCCACCTCTATCGAAAACGTATATAAGATAATCGAAATCTCCGACGGTACCGACGTTGGCGACGGTACACCGCTCGCTATCCCCAACGGCGGCTTCGTATATTGCCTTAACTACGGTAACGACTATCCCACAATCAACGGCGACGGCAGCGGCACCGACTATACCTCGGCTAACTGTACCGGCGCAATTATCGATGCACTGACCTGGAAGGTTGGCGATATGCTCCGTATCAGCGGTATCGATACCGTCAATAAAACCATTCCTACCACTACCGTAAACAAAAACTGGTACGACGACGGTTACGTTTGCACCGCAAACTACGTTAAGTATAACCCCGATACAAGCTACGATAAGACCGTTTACGAAAATATGCTTTGGCTCACCCACTTCAATAACGTTCAAAAAGAAGGCGCGGGCATTATAGTAACCGATACCTCTATCAAGCATTCGGTATGGAATAACTATTATTCCTTCGCACCGGTTGCGGGCACCAACGAATACGAGCTTGTCGAAATCTCGCTCGGCGCATCGTTAGGTACTGCCGTAATGCCCACTCTTGTCGAGGGCGGCTTTATCTACGCTATAAACCCCGGTAATAATTATCCTCAACTTAACGAAACCGGCGACACTGTCGGTAAATTCCCCGATATGCCCGACTATACCTCCGAAAACTGCTTCTCGATGATGAAGTCCTGCGAAAGCTGGAAAATAGGGGATAGGTTCCTCTTCGGTAACCTCGATTTAGTCGGCGAAACCATTCCCACCACCACCTCCGACGTTGAATGGTACGAGGAAGAATACGTCTGTATCGCTACCTATCAAAACCTTTCGGCTGTCAGCGAAGAGCCCGACAACCCCGATAACCCGACGTATATCCTCGGCGACGTTAATAACGATGGAAAAATCGACCAGTACGACTATATCCTCGTAAAACGCCACTACTTCGAAACCCGTATTCTTACCTCGGACGAATTCGTTCGCGGCGACGTTAATAAGGACGAAACCGTTAACCAATACGACTATATCCTTATCGCACGCCACTATTTCGGCACCTTCGAAATTAAACAAGACGCTGAATAATCAAACAAAGGGCTTTCGAACTGTCGAAAGCCCTTAATGATAAAAATTATTAATAAAATTTTTAAAAACCCCTTTACAAATCATATTTACTGTGATATAATACAAACAATAAATTAAGAATAATTACTATTAGGAGCAAGAGATGGCAAATATCGACAACACCGCTTTGTTCAATATTTCGTACGGACTCTACGCCCTCACTGTTAACGACGGGGTAAAGGATAACGGCCTTATCGTGAACACCGCGCTGCAGATAACGAGCACGTCGCCCGCTATCGTATCGGTTACCGTTAATAAAGCCAACTATTCGCACGATGTTATTAAAAATACGGGTAAGCTCAATATAAACTGCTTAACGGTAAAAACCCCCTTCTCACTCTTCGAAGCACTCGGCTTCAAAAGCGGCAGGGATACCGATAAAATGCAAAATATCCCCTTCACACGCTCGGAAAACGGTCTGGCTGTACTTTCGGAATATATAAACGCCTATATTTCGTTAAAGGTGATTCAGCAGGTGGAGGTAGAAACCCATACCGTTTTCATCTGTCAGGTCGAGGAAGCGGCGGTTGTCAATAAGGACGAATCGATGACCTACAGCTACTACCACAAAAACGTAAAGCCCAAGCCCAAGCCCGAGCTAAAGGCGACAAAAGGCTATATCTGCAAGATATGCGGCTACGTCTACGAGGGCGATTCTCTGCCCGAGGATTTTGTCTGCCCCTTGTGTAAGCACGGCGCGGCGGATTTCGAACCGATTGAAAAAATAACTAACAATAAAAACCCAATCAACCAAAAAGGAGAAAAAACAAAATGAAAGAAACAAAATTCTACGTATGTGAAACCTGCGGTAATTTAGTAGGTATGATAAACGAATCGGGCGTCCCGATGATGTGCTGCGGCAAAAAAATGCAGCAAATCGTCCCCGGCACCGTCGAAGCAAGTAAGGAAAAGCATATCCCCGTCGCTACCGTTGCCGATGGTAAGGTAACCGTTAATATCGGCTCTGTCGACCACCCGATGACCGAAGAGCACCTTATCGAATGGGTTTATCTTCAAACCAACCGCGGCGGCCAAAGAAAATGCCTCGCAGCAGGCGAAGCACCCAACGTTGTTTTCGCACTCAACGATGAAACTCCCGTTGCCGTCTATGCATATTGCAACCTTCACGGCTTGTGGAAGGCAGACCTTTAATCAGATTTTCAGTACAGGTAGGAGTCAATTAAAATGAAAGAAAACTATACCGTTTGTAATTGTATGCAGGTAAGCTACGGCGATATCGAGGATGCGCTCCATAACCTTCCCACCTTTGATGACGTTTTGCAGGCATTCAAAGGCGTTCAGCTCGCAACCAAATGCTCTACAGGCTGTGGCGGCTGTCACCAAAAGGTGCTCGATATAATTTCCGAGCTTATGATGTCCCCTGCAAGCGATAACGCATAAACTGTCAATACGGGAAGATTTAAACGTCTTCCCGTGTTTTTAAATATCCAACTCGAAAAAAGGTGTTTTTTATGGAAATGGTGCTTTTAACCGCACTCGGTGTCGGCGGCGCAACGATTTTCGGCTCGTTAATCGGCTTTGCGTTCAAAAAAATATCACATAAATTTTCAGATATAGTGCTCTCCTTCGCCGCGGGCGTTATGCTTGCCGCAAGCGTGCTTGGCTTAATTCTACCCTCGCTCGAATATGGGGGCAAGGGTGGCTTGCTCGTCACCGTTGCCGGCATCTTTGTCGGCGCCTTGTGCTTAAATATTATCGATAAGCTCGTTCCCCACCTCCATAAGCTTGTCGGAGGCGAGGAAAGCTGCTGCAATAACCGCCACGAAAATACGAAACTTTCAAAGGTTTTGCTTTTTGTAACCGCAATAGCAATACATAACCTTCCCGAAGGTATTGCCGCAGGTGTCGGCTTCGGCTCGGGCGATACAGCACAAGCGTTAATAATCGCCGGCGGTATAGCACTTCAAAATATCCCCGAGGGTATGGTAATCATCGGTCCGATGTTAGCCGCGGGTGTGTCTGCCAAAAAGACCTTCGTCTGTGCAATGGCAACCGGATTAATCGAAGTAATCGGTACGCTCATCGGCTATTTCGCGGTAAGCATAGCAACATTCGTGTTGCCCTTCGCACTCGCCTTTGCGGGCGGTACAATGCTCTACGTTATCAGCGACGAAATGATACCCGAAACACACTCCCACGGAAACGAGCGCGGCGCGACCTATTCGCTCCTCGTCGGCTTTTGTATAATGCTCGCTACCGATTTCCTTTTGGGATAAGGGAATATATATATAATCTACAAATCCCAATATCAATAATAACATGGAATTATGGCGGAGATGGCAATACTTGGGAATAATAGGAGGTTGCCGTGAAAAGAGTTTTATCTATTAGTATTACTATAATTTTGCTTGTATTCACGCTTGCTTCCTGCGTTCAAGAAGATGATTCGTTCTCGTTGGCGCATAGCGAAGCTTCGGAATACAGCGGTGCAACTAACAAGGTCGATGCAAACAACAGTACAGATGCCAAAGAAATGAACGATTTGAACAAGGATTCACCGAAACTGACTGAGCTTACAAACTCTCCCTTTGAGGTCACCGAATGCACTCCGCCTGAAAACGCAATATATAACACAACAGATATAGCAAGCAAGGAAAAGTATATTGATACAGCAAGACTGAAGATATCCGAATTTTGCAATAATGCCGATATCTACGTTTTTTCTGATTTTGCCGCGGGTAACTCCGATTGCAATTTAAAAAAACTCATCGAGCAGGAAGAGGTAGGGTCGGATAATTGGTTTTATGTGGCGATAGCGTTCGAATACAGCGGCGGCGTTTGGGAAACCGGATTTCCATATGCCGACAGAATGACGCTGATCGACACGATAAATTCCAAACTTGTTGATTACGGTATGATTCCCGATTATACACACCCCTGGAATTATCGCACTCTGAAATCCGAGTATTTGTTTGATTATCTCCGTTATAATATAACAGGATATATGACAGCGGATATGATAAAAAGCCTGAATATTGAGAACTGCAGGTTTATGATAGTTCACCTTGTTTCACCCGATGAATACTACGAATTCAATTCGAATATAATACAACAGTGAAGCAAAAAGCCGTTGCGGTATTAAACCGCAGCGGCTTTTGTTGTGTGAAGAACGTTTAGAGAAAAACTTTTTAAAAAAAGCTTTTTCTCTCAAGCTCTCTTTTCAAAAACTTTAAATATAAAATAGATATTTATCAATTTTGAAAATTGATTTTTTGAAGATACCCAAGAATCTTTTTTTGAAAGAAAAATTCTTGCGCGAACGTTTTTGTGGCAGAGTCTCAAGTCCTCTCTTAACCAAGCGCGTTTATAAAATCCTCGTTCGCATCGTGCTCGGGATCAGCGCTTCTGAGCTGCTCCTTCGGAGTACCGTTAATAACTACTCCGTTTTCTAAAACGTTTGTGTTGGGATCGCCGATTTCCGAAGCGAATTTAATCAGAACACAGCCGTCTGTAATGCCGTTTACTCTTTTAAGATTGTCACAGCCGTCAAAAGCACCGTAGCCGATATATTTAACGCTTGCGGGAATCGAAATTTCGGTAACTCTTTCACCCGAATGGTAAAGGTATTTAAACGCTTCTCTTGCAAGTGCGTTTTTCGTGTCCTCTTCAACGCGAAGGCTGTCAAGGAACGCCGCAGTGTCCTTGTAGCAGGCTTCCTCGTCATAACCGTAGCAATCAAGAATTGCTGCCAATCGCGCTCTTTCCTCGTATAGCATTTCCGGCTCGATTTCGTAATACCCCTTGCCGTCATCGCTTATTTTTTCGGCGTAAAAGGCTTGGAATATCTTCGCATCGCGCTCGTTGTTTTTGCCTATCGTGCCGTGCTGCGTTTCAATCGGGCTAACGTCTTTTGCGTTCTTTATCGATTCGGTTATCTCCCTCATATCATCAAAGGTAAGGTATATAGGAAGATTTTGCTTCGTTTCGTCCGCGGCAAGCCCCCAAGCGTTCTCGATTGCAATAACCGCGTCGCCGTTGGGTGCTTTTTCGGGGATAATAAGGTGTATTTCGCCGTCATAGTCCTTGTCTATGCGTATTTCGGCAACAACACAAGTGCCGTCGCCGTTTGTGCGGTAAACGATATTGTATGGGTTTTCACCGAAAGCCTCGGTTTTAACCTCCTTCCATTCGTAACCGTCGGCATCGGTCGAGCAGGCAACCAAAGCGCATACGCAAAGAATAATACATAGGATATTAACTATAATTCTCGGCTTTTTCCAATACAACGCGTGCTTAATACGCTTTTTTGCGTTTCCTCCGCTTTCGCTGAACGCAATCGGGCTCGGGGCGGGGAAGCGTCTGTTAGTGGCAAACGAAAGCAATGCTCTCGTGTAGTTCTTTTTCATCAGTTCATCTCCTCGAATCTTCAAAACCTTTTCGTCACAGCTCATCTCCATATCAAGACTCATCAGCCTAAATGCAACCCAACAAAACGGATTGAACCAATGCACCGCAAGCACCAAAAATGCAAACGGCTTAATAATATGGTCGAGCCTTCGTAAATGACACTTTTCGTGGGCAATAATCTGCTCTCTCGTCGTGTCGTCAAGACCGAAGGGAATATATATTCTGGGCTTAATAAATCCCAAAGCAAACGGCGAGCCAACAAGCTCGGACATATAAATATTGCCTTCATACCGTATCGCGTTGGACATACGCTTTTTAAGCTTGAAATATGAAATAAAGGTATAGCACAGCGCAACCGTCATACCGATAAACCAAATTATCATAACGGCTGTGTTAAATATCTCCACAAATTCAAGCCTTTCAACGAATTCAACCGTAATTTTTCCGTCCGAAATAAATTCGTCACTGCCAACAGTGGTGCCAAACCTGCTTCCGCTTTCGACAATAATATCGCCGCTAACGTTCGGAAGCGTCGGCGAAGACGGAGAAATCAACGAAAATACGCTTAATACCGAGCGTATGCCAAAGGGACAGCAAAGCCTAAACAGCGGTATAGCCCACAAAAAATACGAATACCTCTTCGGCGCTTTGTATAAAATCAGGCGTAAAAGCATAACCGCGGTAATAACCACCGCGCCCTTAACGCTCATTTCAAGTACGGTGTTAAATAAACCTACCATACCTATTCCTCTGTATGCTCGTCTATAAGGCGTTTAAGCTCCTCCGCTTCGTCGTCGGAAAGCTTTTTACCGCCCAAAAACGAAACCAAAAATTTCGGTAAAGAGCCCTCGAACGTGTGCTCGACAAAATGCGCGCTCGCAGAGGTCTGTACTCTTACCCGCGGACTAAGCGCCGTAACGATCGTGTTGTCGTTTTGCGCAAACCCCTTTTCGATCATCTTTTTAAGCGTTGTGTAGGTTGTCGGCTTCTTCCAACCAAGCCTTTCCGAGCATAGCTCGACAAGCTTGCCCGAGGGTAAAGGCTCGTTGTCCCATATAACGCTCATAAAACGGTAATCGCTTTCGCAAAGCTTCAAATTTTCCATAAATTCACCTTCGTAAAAAATTTTGTGTGCACACAGGCTTTAAGTAACTCGCCGTTCGGCCGAAACGGTTTGTAACTACCAACCTCGCTATTAGTCTATAACAACCAACCAACTTTGTCAATAGGTTTTTGCAAAAAAAATCAAAAAAATTTTCGGGGCAGGTAATTCCACCCCGAATTTTCGTTAATCTCTGTCTGCCGTGCCGTCGCCGTAAATAAAGCAAGGCATTGCCTGCAGCTTAAATCTGTTAATTGCGTGCTTTCTGTCGATAAGCGCTTTTGCGTCTGCGTCGTCTATCTCTCCCGTGCGTATATATCTGTCAAGCTGTGCATAGCTAAAGCCCAAATTATCCTCGTCGGTCTTGCCGGTAAGCCCGTCGGCAGGCGTTTTGTCAATCAGCTCGCTCGGAAGCCCAAGCGCATATCCTATCTGCTTTACTTCGCCAACCGTCAAACAGCACAGCGGACTGAAATCGCCTGCCATATCGCCGTACCGTGTTGAATAACCAACCCAATCCTCGCTTAAATTGCAGGTGTTCGCAACTCTGCCGTTACTGCTTTGCGAAATTGCATATGTCGCCGCCATTCTCAACCGCGGTGCAAGGTTAATCTTCGTCTGTGCACTCAATTCCAAATCGGCAGGGAATGCACCTAAAATCCCTTCGTATGCTTTTTCTATGTTAATAACGTAATGCTTAATTCCCAAATGGTTAATAAGCTTGTGGGAATCGTCGATATCACTCTGCGTGCCGTTTGGCAAAAGTACGCCTATCACACGATCCTTGCCCAATGCCTCAACGCATAGCGCCGCAACCACGCTGCTGTCCTTTCCGCCCGAAACGGCAACAACCGCGTTGCATCCGCGCCCGTTTTCATCAAAAAAGCTCTTTATCCATTCCACACAGTCGTTTTTTACCTTTTCTGCGTTAAACATATCTATACCTCGTTAATTGAAATCAATATTTCTTAAAACGTATGCTTCGTCTGAACTTAATTGATCGGTGATTGCCTCGTAATACTCTTCTTCCTTCAATGTGGTTTTGTTTGTAATAAAAGTCGAATATACTTCGCACACTCCGCTTTCCTCGTCTAATGCAAGATAACAATCTAACAGCTCAAAGCCTACCGCCTCAACAGATTCGCCGAACGGGTTCGTATAGTCAAAAAGACTTTTTTCTATATATATTTTCGCTTTTTCATATGCGTTGTCAAAGCTTTCCGCTTTAACTGATAAAACCATATCCTCGTATATCTTTTTCGTGCCGTTAATCAAATATGTGATAATTGCTTTCACACCGTAAAGCTCCTTCAAGTCAATCACCTCGTATTT
>JAFTTN010000070.1 GCA_017466805.1 Clostridia bacterium | reverse complement strand
TATGCGATGAAGATGAAGAATTACTTCTATAGATAAAACTAAAATGGTCCTTATAAATAACCTTATTACTTAACGCCAAGCAAATGTATTTGAATACCACATCTTCGTTATAATCAATTCCTTGCGGGAAGCGAATGTTATTGCTATCAAGCAATGATGCTTTTACTATGCTAGCACAAAAAGAATCGTTCCCCCAAAAAGAAATATCTTTTCCGGTTGAAATCTTGTTTTCTACGCGTACCGCTTTCCCTTTAGTTAAAGTTTCATTTCCTCTGAAAAAACTAAAATGCACTACATCGGCATCTTGATCTACAAGTTCGTTAATTAATTCATTTGTGCAAAAGTTATCCGTCCAAATGTCGTCAGAATCCAAAAACGCAATGAATTTTGCGTTATTTTCAATAGCATAATCTATGCCATTGTTCCTCGCAGCAGAAACACCTTGGTTGAGTTGATTTATCACATGAACTCGTTTGTTGACCTGCGCTATTTCTTCCGCTATTGCCAAGGAGGAATCTTTCGAACCATCATTAATAACGACTGCTTCTAAATTCTTATAAGGTTGGTTCAAAATCGAATTGATGCATTCTTTCAAATATCTCTCGCAATTATAAACAGGGATGATTACAAAAATCTTTGCGTTTTGATTTTCAACCATAATACTCCTCGCTAATACATTATATTCCTCATGAGTAATTATATCAAATATCAGATTCATATTCAATAGGAAACCGATATTTCGTATTTTCATCAAAACACAACCTCGTATTTATCAACCAGATACAGCGGAGCATAAGCCGTTTTTGCCTGACGCAAGCCGAGGTCATTCATATCCTCCTCGCGATCGACAAACTCTGCATCGCCCGCGAATTTTCGCACGAAAAGGCAATTTATCGCTTCGAAAGCACCGTCGTAGGACCGCAAAGCCTTTTCAAAATGAATATAAAGCGTATTTCCGACACGCTCGCCTATCGCAAACGCGACGATTTTTTGGTCAACCTCAAGCACACCGCCATCGAAGCCGAGGGCTGCGTAATTTTCAAAAATGCGGTTTATGATCATTTCCTCTGCGGCAAGCCTTTCGCCGTCTGCTTGATTTTCTTTTAGATATTCGGCATAAAACGATTTAATTTTATCCGCATTTTCACAAGTAATTTCGAAAAAACGGTAATTATCATAGGTTTTTATGAACTTATTAAATCTATTCTTTTTCTTATGAAGCTTTTTTCCCGAAAGTGTTTTTAACGATTCGGCGCTGTAAATATAGTCCGACCAGCCCTCGAGCCGCAATGCGCTTCCACCCTCAAAGGCGGGCAATACAAGCTTTGGCACGAAAGAAAAGCGTGGTTCGATACTGTGTAATCGGCAATACTCAAGCACGAGCTCGACCGCCTTGCGCGGCTCGATTTGTCCGATCGGAAACGCGAACGCCGCTCTGCCCGATTCGTCAACACCCTTTATAAAAAGCGTATTATTGTAAATACACATTTCGTATTTATAATAAACACCCCAAAGGTAGATTCCGCTAAGCGTGAAATCGCAGCTTTGTATGCCGCATTTTTGTGTATATTCTCTTATAACTTCAATATCGCTTTTTTCGATAGCACGGAAAGACAGCATAAAAACTCCACGGAAATTAAGAAAGACGGCGATAAACGCCGTCTTTCTTCAACAAAATTGACTTTTTACAGTTACGAAACCGAATTATGCTTCGATGTCGATAACAACGCCCGAACCAACGGTTCTGCCGCCTTCACGGATAGCGAAGCGGAGACCCTTTTCAATAGCGATAGGAGCGATGAGTTCAACCTTCATGTCAACGTTGTCGCCGGGACGGCACATTTCAACGCCTTCGGGAAGATTGATGATACCGGTAACGTCGGTAGTTCTGAAGTAGAACTGAGGTCTGTAGCCGGGGAAGAAGGGCTTATGACGGCCGCCTTCCTTTTCGGTAAGAACGTAAACCTGACCAATGAACTTGGTGTGGGGGTTGATGGAGCCGGGCTTTGCAAGAACCTGACCTCTTTCGATGTCGGTCTTCTTAACGCCACGGAGAAGTGCACCGATGTTGTCGCCTGCTTCTGCAGAGTCGAGAAGCTTACGGAACATTTCGATACCGGTAACGGTGGTCTTGGAAGTTTCGCTGATACCAACGATTTCAACTTCGTCGCCCATCTTAACAACGCCACGTTCTACACGACCGGTAGCAACAGTACCACGGCCGGAGATAGAGAAGACGTCTTCAACAGGCATAAGGAAGGGAAGGTCGTCGTTACGAGCGGGAGTGGGGATATATTCGTCAACTGCGTTCATGAGCTCAACGATAGGAGCGTATTCAGCAGAGGACTGATCCTTGTTTTCGGAAAGGAGAGCTTCTCTTGCAGAACCCTTGATGATGGGAATTTCATCACCGGGGAAGTCATACTCGGAAAGAAGTTCACGAACTTCCATTTCAACGATTTCGAGAAGTTCTTCGTCGTCTACGAGGTCGCACTTGTTGAGGAATACAACGAGAGCGGGAACGCCAACCTGACGAGCGAGAAGGATGTGTTCACGAGTCTGCTGCATAGGACCGTCGGTAGCAGCAACAACGAGGATTGCGCCGTCCATCTGAGCAGCACCGGTGATCATGTTCTTAACGTAGTCAGCGTGGCCCGGGCAGTCAACGTGTGCATCGTGACGTGCGTCGGTTTCGTATTCTACGTGACGGGTGTTGATTGTGATACCACGAGCTCTTTCTTCGGGAGCGTTGTCGATCTGGTCGTATGCCTGAAATTCGATGTTTGCGTTGGTGAGAGAAAGAGTCTTGGTGATAGCTGCGGTAAGGGTGGTTTTACCATGGTCAACGTGGCCGATGGTACCAATGTTTACGTGGGGCTTTGTTCTTTCAAATTTAGCCTTTGCCATTATAAATTCCTCCGTTTTTGATATTATACTAAATTCATTATATCGAATTTTTCGCCTATGTCAAGGCATTTTTTGTTTTTTATAGCTTATTTCTGCTTTCCGGAAACAATTGCTTCAAGAATAGACTTGGGAACAAGCTCGTAGTGGCTGGGTTCCATTACGTACTGACCGCGGCCCTGAGTCTTCGAGCGAAGGTCGGTAGCGTAGCCGAACATCTGGGAAAGAGGTACGTGTGCAGTAATCTGCTGACCGCCGCCAACGTTTTCGGTACCCTGCATTGCGCCGCGGCGAGAGTTGATATCGCCGATAACGGTGCCGAGGTAATCGTCGGGAGTGGTGACAACGACCTTCATAATCGGTTCGGTAAGAATGGGGCCTGCATTCTTCATAGCGTTCTTGAACGCCATAGAGCCTGCAATCTTAAATGCCATTTCGGACGAGTCGACTTCGTGGTAGGAGCCGCCGGTAAGAGTTACCTTAACGTCAACTACGTTGTAGCCTGCAACAACACCCGAAAGCATTGCGCCCCTGATACCTGCGTCGACAGCGGGAATATATTCCTTCGGAACGTCGCCGCCGGTAACTTCGTTGACAAATTCGTAGCCTTTGCCGGGGTTGGGCTCGATGTTAATAATAACGTGGCCGTACTGACCCTTACCGCCCGACTGACGTGCATACTTGCAGTTTTCGGTAGCGGGCTTGGTGATGGTTTCGCGGTAGGAAACCTGAGGCTTACCAACGTTTGCTTCAACGCGGAATTCGCGGAGAAGTCTGTCAACGATGATTTCAAGGTGGAGCTCACCCATACCTGCGATAATGGTCTGACCGGTTTCTTCATCGGTATAAGCCTTGAAGGTGGGGTCTTCCTCTGCGAGCTTTGCAAGTGCGATACCCATTTTTTCCTGACCTGCTTTGGTCTTGGGCTCGATAGCTACGCGGATAACGGGTTCGGGGAATTCCATAGATTCGAGGATAACGGGAGCCTTTTCGTCACAGAGAGTATCGCCGGTGGTGGTGTTCTTGACACCAACTACTGCTGCGATATCGCCTGCGCGGATTTCGTCAACGTCCTCGCGGTGATTTGCGTGCATAAGAAGGATTCTGCCGAGTCTTTCTCTGCCGCCCTTGGTTGCGTTGTATACGGTCGAGCCGGATTGTACGCAGCCCGAGTAAACACGAACGAAGCAGATCTTACCAACGAACGGGTCGGTAGCGATCTTAAATGCGAGAGCCGAGAAGGGTTCATCGTCCGAGGTGGGACGGGTGGTTTCTTCATCGGTCTTGCAGTCTATACCCTTGATATCTTCGATATCGGTAGGAGCGGGCATATAATCTACGACAGCATCAAGGAGCTTCTGAACACCCTTGTTCTTGTAAGAGGTACCGCAAACAACGGGAACCATCTTGTTTGCGATGGTAGCTGCGCGGATAGCCTTCTTAACGTCGTCCATGGGGAGTTCTTCGCCCATAAGCCAAAGCTCCATAAGGGATTCATCGAATTCTGCAACAGCTTCGATCAATGCCTGATGGTATTCTTCAGCCTTATCTGCCATATCTGCGGGAATATCGCGTTCTTCGATATTCTGTCCGAGGTCGTCAAGATAATAGTAAGCCTTCATCTTAACGAGGTCGATGATACCCTTGAAGTCTGCTTCAGCACCGATAGGGAGCTGAATGGGAACAGCATTAGCCTTCAATCTGTCCTTGATCATATCAACGACGCGATAGAAGTTTGCACCCATAATGTCCATCTTGTTAACATAGCACATTCTGGGAACCTTGTACTTGTCAGCCTGGCGCCATACGGTTTCGGACTGAGGTTCAACGCCGCCCTTTGCGCAAAGAACGGTAACGGAGCCGTCGAGAACACGCAAAGATCTTTCAACCTCTACTGTAAAGTCAACGTGGCCCGGGGTATCGATTATATTTATGCGGTGGTTCTGCCAGAAGCAAGTGGTAGCAGCGGAGGTAATGGTAATACCTCTTTCCTGCTCCTGCTCCATCCAGTCCATCGTTGCGGAACCTTCGTGGGTTTCGCCGATTTTGTGGGTTTTACCTGTGTAATACAGGATTCTTTCGGTTGTGGTCGTCTTACCCGCGTCTATATGAGCCATTATACCGATGTTACGGGTAAGCTCAAGCGGAGTCGTTCTGGCCATATATTGTTCTCCTTAATGAAATATCGCGTATGTGACGCGGTTTACCACTTGTAATGTGCAAAAGCCTTGTTTGCTTCTGCCATCTTGTGAGTATCTTCCTTCTTCTTAACTGCACCGCCGGTACCGTTAACGGCATCGATGATTTCTGCAGCAAGACGTTCGCTCATCTTACGGTCGCTTCTCGATCTCGCATAGGTGATAAGCCATCTGAGGCCGAGAGTCTGACGTCTTTCAGCGCGAACTTCCATAGGAACCTGATAGTTAGAGCCGCCTCTGCGCACTGCCTTAACTTCCAATGCAGGCATAATGTTTTCAAGAGCCTTCTTGAACTGTTCAAGAGGATCGTTGCCTGTCTTCTGTTCGATAATAGCGAATGCGTCGTAGACGATCTTCTGGGCGATGGACTTCTTGCCGTCGTACATAATGTTGTTTACCAACTTAGTAACGAGCTGGGAATTATACATCGGATCCGGAAGAACTTCTCTTTTAAAACCATGTACTCTTCTGGGCACTTTACTTCCCTCCTTCATAAAGATAGCGTTTTTACGCTTCAATGAATTCACAGGTACTCGAAAATTTTTATTTCCGTTAGTGCCGATATCTATATGAATTTCTTCGTATCAGCACGAGGAAAGCGAAATTATCGTTCCTGAATTTGTAACCTTAAGAAATATTACTTCTTAGGTCTCTTTGCACCGTATTTAGAACGGCTCTGGTTTCTGTTGGCAACACCCTGAGTATCGAGCTTGCCGCGGATGATGTGGTAACGCACACCGGGAAGGTCCTTAACTCTACCGCCCCTGATAAGAACAACAGAGTGTTCCTGAAGGTTGTGGCCTATACCGGGAATATAAGCGGTAACTTCGAGACCGTTGGTGAGTCTAACTCTTGCGATCTTTCTCTGAGCGGAGTTCGGCTTCTTAGGGGTCTTGATAGCCACCTTAGTGCAAACGCCTCTCTTCTGAGGGCTAGAGATTTCAACTGCAACGTTCTTGATCGAGTTGGTGCTTCTCTGGAGAGCGGGAGATTTGGACTTGTAGGTCTTGTCCTGTCTGCCGTGCTTTACCAACTGGTTGAATGTAGGCATCGTTTTCTCCTTTCTTCTGAAATTATCGCAAAACGCAACAGTTTGATTATACTTCAAACCGTTGCGTTTTGTCAATAGCTTTTTTACTTATTTTCCCGCTGTTTCAAAGGTTTTTTTGAAAAAATCGCCATATTTTACCGTTTTTGTTTTAGCTTGGTAAAAGAGTATTTTATTCCTCGGTTTCCGTGATAACAGCGGTGGGCACTTCGACACCCGCCATTGCGGCGAGGTCGTCGCAGGTGTGCGCGGTATCGAGCACCACCTCGGGACGTGCGGCAAGCTCACGCTTTACACCCTCCGAAAAGAAGACATCGGCGTCGCTTGCAAGATAGACCTTTACTGCTTTCCCGCGGCGGAGAAGCTTTACGAACTGATTATAGCCCGCTATTCTTCGTCGCGGGCAGGTACTGTCGCTCATTTTATAAAATTTCCTTTTTTCGTATTATCGGGCGTGCAATATTTCACGCACGCCCGACCTTCGTTTATTTGGTTTTAAAGCCGATTATTCAGCGTCGAAAACTCCGCCGGTGGGAGCGTCGCCGGTATCAACCTCGGTTTCGCGGTACTGCTTCATACCCGTACCTGCGGGAATGAGCTTACCGATAAGCACGTTTTCCTTCAAGCCGAGAAGGGGGTCCTTCTTGCCCTTAATATCCGCTTCCGCAAGAACCTTTGTGGTTTCCTGGAAGGACGCAGCCGAAAGGAAGGATTCGGTAGAAAGCGAAGCCTTGGTAATACCAAGAAGCTGATTGGTGCCCTCTGCACAAATCTTGGGAGTTTCCTCGGGATGTGCGGCATTGTATTCTTCGACCGCCTTGTTTGCGGAATAGAATTCCGAAACGTCCACGAGCGAGCCAACGAGCAAATCGGTATCTCCGCTCGAATCGATCTTGATCTTGCGGGTCATCTGACGTGCGATAACCTCGATATGCTTGTCGGCGGTTTCAACCGCTTGCAAGCGGTAAACGCGCTGAATTTCTTTAATAATGTAATCGTAAACGGCGTCGAGGCCCTTGATACGAAGGATATCCGCAGGGCATTCGGTACCGTCGGTAAGCTTTTGACACTTAACAACCTTCGCACCGTCTTCGACGATAACCTTGGTAAGAAGAGGAACACTTGTTGCCTTTTCCTCGCCGGTTTCGTCGTCACGAACGATAAGCTGCTTTGTCTTTTTGCTTTCTTCGATACGGAAGGTGCCGTCGAATTCTGCGAGAACCGCAGTCTTCTTGGGCCTTCTTGCTTCGAAGATTTCTTCAACTCTGGGAAGACCCTGGGTAATATCGCCGCCTGCGACACCGCCCGAGTGGAAGGTTCTCATCGTAAGCTGTGTACCGGGTTCACCGATAGACTGTGCCGCGATGATACCGACAGCTTCGCCGATGTTAACCGGCTTGCCGGTGGTCATATCCGCGCCGTAGCAGTGTGCGCATACGCCGTGCTTTGCGCGGCAGTTGATAAGCGAACGGATCTGAACGCTTTCGATGCCTGCGGCAATAATCTTTTTAACGCCTGCTTCGTCGATCATCGTATTATCGGGAACGAGAACCTCGCCGCTTGCGGGATCGACAACGTCGCCGATAGTAAATCTGCCGATAAGACGGTCTTCGAACGGTTCGATAACCGCTTCCTTGCCGCCGGGAAGAACGTCGACGATACGGCTTACCCAAAGGCCTTCCTTATCGCCACAGTCGACCTCGCGGATGATAACGTCCTGCGAAACATCAACAAGACGGCGGGTAAGGTAACCCGAGTCTGCGGTACGGAGTGCGGTATCGGCAAGACCTTTACGCGCACCACGGGCAGCGGTAAAGTATTCGAGTATCTTCATGCCCTCGCGGAAGTTCGCTTTAATAGGCATTTCAATGGTTTTACCGGTTGCGGAAGCCATAAGTCCGCGCATACCCGCGAGCTGACGGATCTGTTTAATAGAACCACGGGCACCCGATACGGCCATCATGTTGATAGGGTTGTATTTATCAAGGTTCTTCTGAAGTGCGGTAGCAACGTCCTTGGTACATTCGTCCCAAACCGAAACTACGCGCTGGCTTCTTTCTTCGTCGGAAAGAAGACCCTTGCGGTAAAAGTCGGTAATAATATCGACCTTCTGTTCAGCCGCAGCAAGCAAGCCTGCCTTTTCGGGAGGAATCGTCATATCGTAAACCGAAATGGTGATCGAGCCGCGGGTGGAGTATTTAAAGCCCTGTGCTTTCATCTGGTCGAGCACTTCGCAGGTAACCGCGTTGCCATGGATTCTGATACAACGGTCAACGATAGTCGAAAGCTCGCTGTTGGTGGTTACGAAGTCTACCTCGAGCTTAAATGCGTTTTCGGGCTTGCTTCTGTCAACAAAGCCAAGGTCCTGAGGAATGGGAATGTTGAAGATAAGTCTGCCGAGTGTGGTTTCGGTAATACCGGTGCGCTCTACGCCGTCGATAACCTTGGTAACGCGTACCTTGATCTTGGCGTGAATGCCGAGCTCGCCGTTTTCGTAAGCCATAACGGCTTCGTCCATACTACCGAAGTATTTACCTTCGCCGGGCTCGCCGCTCTTATCAAGAGTAAGATAGAACGAGCCAAGCACCATATCCTGCGAGGGAACGGTAACAGCACGGCCGTTTGCGGGCTTAAGAAGGTTATTGGGCGAGAGCATAAGGAATCTTGCTTCCGCCTGTGCCTCTGCCGAAAGAGGAACGTGAACAGGCATCTGGTCACCGTCGAAGTCGGCGTTAAACGCGGTACATACGAGCGGGTGAAGCTTAATAGCTCTGCCTTCAACGAGGATAGGCTCGAACGCCTGAACCGAAATTCTGTGAAGTGTAGGCGCACGGTTAAGAAGAACGGGATGTTCTTTAATTACAACCTCGAGTGCATCCCAAACCTCGGGAGTAGCGCGTTCAACACGCTTCTTTGCATCCTTTATGTTCGAGGACTTGCCGGTTGCAACGAGCTGCTTCATAACGAAGGGCTTGAAGAGCTCGAGCGCCATTTCCTTGGGAAGACCGCACTGATAAATCTTAAGCTCGGGGCCTACGACGATAACCGAACGGCCGGAGTAGTCAACACGCTTACCCAAAAGGTTCTGTCTGAAACGGCCCTGCTTACCGCGGAGCATTTCGGAAAGAGATTTAAGGGGACGGTTGTTGGGACCGGTAACCGGTCTGCCTCTTCTGCCGTTATCGAACAATGCGTCGACGGCTTCCTGAAGCATTCTCTTTTCGTTACGGATAATAATATCGGGCGCCTGAAGCTCCATAAGCTTCATAAGGCGGTTGTTACGGTTGATAACACGACGGTAAAGGTCGTTGATATCGGAGGTTGCGAATCTGCCGCCGTCGAGCTGTACCATAGGACGAATTTCGGGCGGGATTACGGGAAGCGCATCGAGAATCATCCATTCGGGACGGTTGCCGGAAAGACGGAATGCCTCGACCACCTCAAGACGCTTGATATCGCGCACCTTGCGCTGACCCTGAGCGGTGAGAAGCTCCTTTTTAAGTCTTTCGGATTCTGCCTCGAGGTCGATTTCGGCGAGAAGCTTTTTAATAGCCTCGGCACCCATACCTGCCTGGAAATCGTCTTCGTACTTTTCGCGGTATTCGCGGTACTGCTGTTCGGTAAGAAGCTGATACTTCGCAAGAGGAGTTTCACCGGGATCGGTAACTATATACTGTGCGAAATAGAGCACCTTTTCCAAAAGCTTCGGAGAAAGGTTGAGCAAAAGACCCATTCTGGAGGGGATTGCTCTGAAATACCAAATGTGCGAAACGGGAGCCGCCAATTCAACGTGGCCCATTCTTTCGCGGCGAACGCGGCTGGTGGTTATTTCAACGCCGCACTTTTCGCAGACCTTACCCTTGTAGCGAGCGCCTCTTTTGTACTTACCGCAATGGCACTCCCAGTCCTTAGTCGGACCAAAAATGCGCTCGCAGAAAAGACCGTCGCGTTCGGGCTTAAGGGTACGGTAGTTAATGGTCTCGGGCTTTTTAACTTCGCCGTAAGACCAAGATCTTATCATTTCGGGAGAGGCTAAGCCAATTTTTATCGACTCGAATTCAATGTTGTTTTCCATTTATCGCATCTCCTTTTCAATTAGTCATCATAGCTGTTTTCGTTCTCGTCGTAAACGAATACTTCATCGTCAAGGCCGAGATCGTCTTGCTCTTCTTCAAGAGGCTCGAGTGCGCTGAGCTCGTCGTCGTACATAACGTCGTCGCCGCTTTCGAGCACGCTCTTTCCGAGCTCCTCTTCGCTGAACTGTCTTTCATCGGGTCCGTCATCATCGTCCGAGTAGTCCTTAAGAGGAATTTCGTTATCGTCCTTATCGAGCACGCGCACGTCAAGCGCAAGCGATTGAAGCTCTTTTGCAAGAACCTTGAAGGATGCGGGAACACCCGGAGTGGGAATGTTCTGGCCCTTTACGATCGCTTCGTATGCTTTTACACGGCCTTTGATATCGTCGGACTTAACGGTAAGAATTTCCTGAAGAGTATATGCAGCGCCGTATGCTTCGAGCGCCCAAACCTCCATTTCACCGAAACGCTGACCGCCGAACTGTGCTTTACCGCCGAGAGGCTGCTGTGTAACGAGCGAGTACGGGCCGGTAGAACGGGCGTGAATCTTATCGTCAACGAGGTGGTGGAGCTTAAGGAAGTACATATAACCGACGGTAACGGGGTTATCGAAGGGCTGACCGGTACGTCCGTCGTAAAGAACGGTTTTACCGTCAACGACCTTAACGAGATTTGCTTTACGCAATTCCTCGAATTCTTCTTTGTTTTCGGCGATCCATTCGCGAGTAAGCTTTTCGATATGCTTATCGCCGGTATCGGGATCGGTGATTTCTTTATAAAGAGCCTTGCCCTCCGCGGTTTCGTCGTAACGAAGATCGCGGTAAAGGTTAGCTTCGCTAAGGCATTCTTCGATATCCTTTTCGTTCGCACCGTCGAATACGGGAGTCATAACCTTCCAGCCGAGCGCTCTTGCCGCTCTGCCGAGGTGGACCTCAAGTACCTGACCGATGTTCATACGCGAGGGAACGCCCAGCGGGTTAAGAACGATATCGAGCGGAGTACCGTCGGGAAGGAAGGGCATATCTTCGCTGGGAAGAATACGGGAAATAACGCCCTTGTTACCGTGGCGGCCCGCCATCTTATCGCCGACAGAAATCTTTCTCTTCTGTGCGATATAAACTCTTGCAACCTTGATTACGCCGGGAGCAAGAATATCGCAATCATCGCGTGAGAATACCTGTACGTCTACGACGATACCCGATTCACCGTGAGGAAGCTTGAGCGAGGTATCTCTTACCTCACGCGCCTTTTCGCCGAAAATAGCACGCAAGAGGCGTTCTTCCGCAGTCAGCTCGGTTTCGCCCTTGGGGGTAACCTTACCAACGAGAATATCGCCCGAATGTACCTCCGCACCAATGCGTACTATACCGTCTGCATCGAGGTCGCGAAGCGCCTCGTCGCCGACGTTGGGAAGCTCTCTGGTAATTTCTTCCGGGCCGAGCTTGGTATCACGCGATTCGCAGTAGTATTCTTCTATATGGATAGAGGTGTAAACGTCATCGCGAACGAGTCTTTCGTTAAGAAGGACTGCGTCCTCGTAGTTATAGCCTTCCCAAGTCATAAAGCCGATAAGAACGTTCTTACCGAGTGCAACCTCGCCGTTATCGGTCGCGGGACCGTCGGCAATAATGTCGCCCGCAAGAACTCTTTCGCCCTTCTTTACAACGGGACGCTGGTTTACGCAAGTGCCCTGGTTGGAGCGCTTGAATTTAATAAGGTTATATACGTCGGTGCCGCCGTTATCCTTGCGTACAACAACGCTGTCGGAGGAAACGCTTTCGACGATACCGTCGTTACGGCAGAGCACGAGAACGCCGCTGTCGTAAGCAGCCTTGTATTCCATACCGGTACCGATAACGGGCGCTTCGGTGATCATAAGAGGAACTGCCTGCTTCTGCATGTTCGAGCCCATCAGCGCACGGGTGTTATCGTCGTTTTCAAGGAAGGGGATCATCGAGGTTGCAACCGAAACGACCATCTTGGGCGAAACGTCCATAAGGTCGATCTTTGCAGCTTCGAATTCGAGAATTTCATCTCTGTGGCGTGCAACGATCTTGCGGTTAAGGAAGTGTCCGTTTTCGTCGATAGGCTCGTTAGCGGTAGCTACTACGTATTCGTCCTCGACGTCTGCGGAAATATATACAACTTCCTTGGTAACCACGCCGTTTTTAACCACGCGGTAGGGCGCTTCGATAAAGCCGAAGTTATTTACCTTTGCGTAGGTTGCGAGCGAGGAAATAAGACCGATGTTGGGACCTTCGGGAGTTTCGATAGGACACATTCTGCCGTAGTGGGTATAGTGAACGTCACGAACCTCGAAGGATGCGCGATCGCGCGAGAGACCGCCCGGACCGAGTGCCGAAAGTCTTCTCTTGTGGGTAAGCTCGGCAAGGGGGTTAGCCTGGTCCATAAACTGCGAAAGCGGGCTGGAGCCGAAGAAATCGCGGATCGCAGAAACGATAGGACGGATATTGATAAGCGACTGCGGGGTAACCGTGTCGATGTCCTGCGTGGTCATCTTTTCCTTAACAATCTTGTCCATACGCGAAAAACCGATACGGAGCTGGTTAAGAAGAAGCTCGCCTACGGAACGCAAGCGTCTGTTACCGAGGTGGTCGATATCGTCGGTCTTGCCGATACCGTGGTAAAGGCAAATAACATAGTTAACGGTAGCAAGAATATCGTCGATAGTGATGTGCTTGGGAATAAGCTCATCGCGCGATTTTGCGCACGCCTTTGCAAACGCTTCAGCATCTGCAATGCCGGTTTCGCCGATAATTCTCATAAGAGGATCGATAGAAACGTATTCGCCCAAGCCGAGAATTTCATCCGAAATGCCGGTAACCGCAGAAGCGTCTACCATACGGTTGGTGAATACCTTTACCTCGATATCCTTTTCATCCTCTTCCGCAACGAGCCATACCTCGCAAACGCCCGCACGCTCGATAGCTTCTGCCTCGGAGCGCGAAAGCTTTCTGCCCGCTTCGTAAATAACCTCGCCGGTTATCGGGGAAACGGCATCGCGGGAGAGAGTATGTCCTACTATACGCTTTGCAAGCGCAAGCTTTTTATTAAATTTATATCTGCCGACCGGAGAAATGTCGTATCTCTTTTCATCAAAGAAAAGGTTGTTGATAAGGATTTGTGCGCTTTCGACGATAGGAGGATCGCCGGGACGCAGCTTGCGATAGATTTCTTTAAGTGCTTCATCAACGGGGTTGGTCATACCGCCAGATTGGATAATACGGTCAACCTCCTGAAGCATAGTATCCTTTTCAAAGGTGGCCTTGAGCAAAGGCTCGTCGCCGAACTTTTCGAGAATAGCTTCATTGCTGCCCAAGCCGAATGCGCGAAGCAATACGGTGATGGGAATTTTACGGTTTTTATCGATACGTACGTAGAATACGTCCGAGTTGTCGGTTTCGTATTCGAGCCACGCACCGCGGTAGGGAATAACCGTAGCGGTAAGGAGATGTCTGCCCGACTTGTCGTCGATCGCATCGTAATAGATGCCGGGCGAGCGGACAACCTGAGAAACAACGACACGTTCCGCACCGTTGATAATGAAGGTACCGCTGTCGGTCATCAACGGGAAATCACCCATATAGATTTCCTGTTCCTTAACCTCGTTGGTTATTTTGTTTGTAAGGCGAACCGTCACCTTAAAGGGAGTTGCGTAATTGAGGTCGCGCTCCTTGCACTCCTCAATGCTGTACTTGGGCGTTTCATCGAGAGAATAATCGACGAATTCGATTATAAGGTTACCCGAATAATCTGCCATGGGCGAAATATCTCTTAAAACATCCCCGATGTCCTTTTCGACAAAATCCTTGAAGGACTTTTTCTGTACTTCAATAAGATTAGGAATTTCGAGGACCTCGTCGTTCTTGGAAAAAGACATTCTGAGGGTTTTACCGAGAAGTCGTTCTTTCACCATTTAACCAATCACTCCATTCATTTTCTCCGCTGTTTCAAGGCGGGAATATCCACGCATTTTGTTCTCCGGTGCGGAAAGAGCACGTTTTACGCGGTTTACATAACAACGTTTACGGCATATCTTCCGCATTATAATGCAGTTTATAATGATAACACCCATTTCAAGATTTGTCAAGATATT
Organism: Clostridia bacterium; assembly: GCA_017466805.1. Classification (GTDB taxonomy): domain Bacteria; phylum Bacillota; class Clostridia; order Oscillospirales; family CAG-382; genus Coliplasma. Next base: position 31,189 of record JAFTTN010000070.1, on the reverse strand, counting down.
TTTTCGGAATTTCTTTAGAAAATTTACATTTTGTGTTTCTTTTTTCGTTTTTTTATGCCGATTGACAAATCAAACCGCTTTATATATAATAATCTAATGTAGATTTTGCGCCCTGCCGCAAAACACCCATTGCGGTTTTATTATTCAATACTCACCTTCGGAGGTAACCTATGCCCCGCTCTGCAAACCAAAAGAAAAAGCTTTCGATACTGCGCTCGATATTTTTGGAAAGAAGCGACGAAGCCCACCCGCTTACTATGAAGGAGCTTTTGAACGCGCTTGCCGCACACGGAATAAGCGCCGAGCGCAAAAGCGTTTATAACGATATCGAAACCCTGCGCGAGCTTGGGTTGGATATCCGCACGGTGCGCGGAAAAAGCGTAGGCTATTACGCCGCAAGCCGCGAATTCGAGCTTCCCGAGCTAAAGCTGCTCGTCGATGCGGTGCGCGCCTCGAAGTTTATTACCGAAAAGAAAAGCGCACAGCTTATAAAAAAGCTCGCCTCGCTTGCCAATATCCACGACCGAAGGGCGCTAAACCGCGCGGTTTTCGTTTCCAACCGAGTTAAATCGATGAACGAGGAAATATACTCTTCGGTCGACTCGATACACGATGCAATCGAGCAAGACGTCGATATAACCTTTAAATATTTCCGCTGGACTCCCGAAAAGAAAAAAGAGCTTCAGCGCGGGGGAAGCCTGTACCGCGTAAGCCCCTGGTCGCTCGTTTGGGACGACAGCAACTATTACCTTGTCGGCTACGATAACGAAAAAGAGGAAATACGCCACTTTCGCGTTGATAAAATGCAAAACGTCGCGCTTGCCGAGGCGAAGCGGAGCGGCGAAGCAGAATTCAAAAAATACGATTTATATTCGCAAACCGGCGCCGTTTTCGGAATGTTCGGCGGCACGGCAGAGCGGGTTACCCTTTCCTGTGCAAACCGTCTTGCGAACGTTATGCTCGACCGCTTCGGTAACGACGTAACGGTCATGAAGGACGGCGCCGACCGCTTTCGAATTACGGTTAATATCGCGCCGAGCCCGATATTTCTCGGCTGGGTAATAAGCTTCGGCAACGAGGTAAAAATTCTTTCGCCGCAGCACGTCGCAGAAAAGCTGCAGGAGCTCAAAGCGTCGGAATAGTCTTTTAGGTAATTTTAAGTTTAAGAACTATAATCGTTACACAAGGAAGGGAGCGTGAAGAGCATAGCGGACGTATACATATTTAAGCGCGTAGAGAAAAAATACCGCGTTACACAGCAGAAAAAGGATGCTTTGCTTGCCGAGATAGGAAAATATCTCACACCCGATCCGCACGGCAGAAGCACGATATGCAGTCTTTATCTCGATACCCCCGATTTCCTGCTTATACGCAACTCTATCGACGCACGCACCTATAAAGAAAAGCTAAGACTTCGAAGCTATGGCACGCCCGACGGGGATACGAAGGTATTTTTGGAAATAAAAAAGAAGTTTAAGGGCGTGGTATACAAGCGCCGCGTTTCGATGACGCTTGCCGAGGCAGAGGATTATTTAACCAACAAAATATCGCCGGAGCGCTCGCAGATAATGGACGAAATCGATTACGCAATGAAATTTTACCGTTATCCCAAGCCAAAAGTGCTTATTTCCTACGACCGCGATGCATATTTCGTAAAGGATATACCCACGTTGCGTCTTACCTTCGATTCGAAAATCCGTTACCGCGTAACCGACCTCTATTTAGAGCACGGCACGCAGGGCGAGCAGATATTGCCCGACGGCGAATTTATTTTGGAGGTAAAGACCGACGGTGCAATGCCGCTTTGGCTTTCGCACGCGCTTTCGAAATGCGGAATACTTCCCTCCTCCTATTCAAAATACGGCAACGTTTATCGGCTTTGCAGTCAAAACGAGCTTGTTTCGGTATAAAATACACAGCGAAAGGAAGAATATAAAATGTCACTTTTTGAATCGGTAATCGGCAACGATATTACCGTAACCACCTATATGATTTGTATCGGCGCGGCGCTTTTGTGCGGCGTTATTACCGCAATATCGGCAACCGTAAAGGCACACCCCACGAAAAGCTTTCTTATATCGCTTATTCTTTTGCCCGCAATAGTTTCGACGGTTATCACTATGGTAAACGGCAATATCGGCACCGGCGTTGCGGTAATGGGCGCCTTCTCGCTGGTGCGCTTCCGCTCGGTGCCCGGCAAGGCAAAGGATATCGTTTCGATATTTTTAACAATGACTGCCGGCTTGGCGTGCGCGGGCGGCTACGTTGCAATAGCTTTGTTCTTCACTGTTATCGTTTGCGCGGTGATGATAGGCGTTTCGTTTATCCCCTTCGGCGACGAGCGCGCTATGGATCTTGAAATCACCATTCCCGAAACACTTAATTTCGCAGACGTTTTCGAGGATATATTTAAAGAATACACCAAAAAGCATCGCCATATCCGTACCAAAACGAGCAATATGGGCAGTCTTTATAAGCTTTATTACAAGGTAGAGCTAAAGGACAGAAGCAAAATGCAGGAGTTTATCGATAAGCTCCGCTGCAGAAACGGCAATCTCGAAATTTCGCTTTCGGATTCACCCGAAGGAGCTGAAGAGCTTTGAAAAAGTTTTTATCTTTAATATTGGCGTCGCTGACGTTGCTTTCGCTTGCCGCGTGCGGCGAAGGAGCTGAGCAATCCTCGCAGGAGGTATCCGCTCCCGAGCTTTCGCAGGGTGAAATACCCGATGATATTTCGGGCGCCGACCTTTCGGCAATGGATTTCGAGCTTACCGACCGCGATAAAGACGGTTCCTACAGCGCAAGCGATGCAAAAGCCGCAACCGAAACCGAGAGCGGATACGAAATCACCTCGGAGGGCTGTTATATCTTCACGGGAGAAATAACCGATAAAGCAATATCGGTAAACGCGGGCGAAAACGATAAAATTCAAATCGTTTTAAATAACGTAACCATTAAAAATTCAAACGGCCCCGCAATATATATCGGCAAAGCCGACAAGGTATTTATAACCCTCGCAGAAGGCAGCACGAGCACGGTAAGCGACGGAAGCGGTTATTCGGCTTCCGATGCCAACGGCGAGCTTGACGGCGCAATATTCTCCCGCGCGGATTTAACGATAAACGGCAAGGGAACGCTGAATATCAACGGCAATTACAAGCACGGAATCGTTTCGAAGGACGATTTGGTTATAGTCGATTCGGCAATTAACGCAACCGCGAAAAACGTCGCATTAAACGGCAAGGACTGCGTTAAAATAAGCAACGCAACTCTTGATATAAACGGCGGAAGCGACGGAATCCGCTCGGACAACGACGATGATTCCGACAGAGGATTCGTATATATCGAAAGCGGAAAATTTAAAATAACCGCCGCAAACGACGGTATTCAGGCAGAAACGGCGGTGAAAATCCTCGGCGGCGAATTCGATATCGTTTCGGGCGGAGGAAGCAAATCGAGCGCCGCAAGCGCAGACGAATCCTACAAGGGCATTAAAGCGGTTTCGGATATAGTTATACTCGACGGCAGCTTTAATATCGATTCGCTTGACGACGCGCTCCATTCCAACAACACCATTCGCATCGAGGGCGGCAGCTTTACTCTTGCCTCGGGCGATGACGGTATCCACGCCGATACCGATTTGGCGATTTCCAACGGCGATATTACCGTAACCAAAAGCTACGAGGGCTTGGAAAGCAGCCGAATATTCGTAACCGGCGGCAATTTCGATATTACCGCATCCGACGACGGCCTGAACGCCGCGGGCGGCAACGACCAATCGGCAGGCAACAATCCGTTTGGCGATCCCGGCGGATTCGGCGGAGGAAAGCCGGGCGGGTTCGGTATGGATGCCTTCGATAACGGAATCGGCGAAATAGTGATTTCGGGCGGATATATGCTCGTCGATGCCTCGGGTGACGGAATCGATTCGAACGGTACCTTTGCTTTAACCGGCGGTGTCGTTCTTGTATGCGGGCCGACCAACAACGGCAACGGCGCGTTCGATTACGGAAGCGGCGCAAGCGTTACGGGCGGCGTGCTTATCGCAGTCGGCACGAGCGGTATGGCACAAGGCTTTTCGCAGGCGGAAAACCAGGGCGCCATACTCGAAAGCTTCAGCTACCGAAGCGGCGGCACGAATATTGCGCTGTGCGACGAAAGCGGCAACGCAATAGTAGTATTCACTCCAAAAAAGGATTATCAATGTGCGGTTATTACCGCGCCCGAAATACAGCAGGGCAAAACCTATAAGCTTTACGCCGCGGTAGAGGTAAGCGAAGCCGACAAAAACGGATTCGCTCGCAATATTGCCTGCACGGGTGGCACGCATATTGCCGATATAACGATGGATTCGCTTATTTACGGCAAAGGCGGATTTGCCCCCGGCGGTCCCGGCGGTCCCGGCGGAGGCGACCACGGAGGCGGTCCCGGCGGCAAGCCCGGAAGCAAGCCAGGAAGACCTTAAAAAGCGTTTGGAAATTCTGCATCAAAAAAACAAGATATGCTTCTTTTAACCGAGAAGCATATCTTTTTCTTTGTTTTTATAACGCTTTATTTGCCTTCGCGCTCGATAATTTTGCGAATTTCCTCGACCTCGTTATCGGAAAGATTTTGGTGCTTGCCGAACGCGGCGATAAACGCAGGAAGATTGTTTTCGAAACGCTTTTCGAACATTTCATCAAGCTCTGCAAGCTGAATTTCGTCCTTGCTTACCAACGAACGAACGATAGATTTTTCGTTAACCAGCACGCCTCTTTCGGCAAGACGCTTAATAACGGTATACGTAGTGGTTCTTTCCCAATCGAGATGCTCCTTGCAAAGCTTTGCGAGCTCTGCGCTTTTAAGCGGCTCGTGCTCCCAAAGAAGCAGACACATCCGGTATTCGCTTTCAAAAACCTTCGGTGTTTTTTCCATGCTTATTTCTCCTTTGCCATATTCAAATTACCATACTTACAATAACAGTCTAAATAAATAGACCTCATTTGTCAAGAGAATTTCGAAAATTTTTATTTGAAAAATCGATTTTTTCTACTTTTTTCGCTTTAGATTTATCGCCGCCAACGCCATAATAAAGACCACAGCGATCGAAATGATAATCGAGGCTTCCCTGCTTATTCCGTTTACCGAAAGCAAGCCCGATTCCGATTCCTCGGATACCGCCTCCGCGCTCGGCTCGCTTGTTGCGAGTACGGGCAGTAAAAACGCAGAAATCAAAACCGAAAAAAGCAAAGCAAACAACAAAATACGTTTCATTTTTCTGTCCCTTCCTTTAAAACGAAAACGGCGAATTACTGCCGAAATACGCATTAAAAATACGTTGCTTCACCCCTCGGTCGTTGCGTTCCAGCTCGTTCAGCGCGTTCTTCGCCTCCTCGCGACGAGTGTTGCCGTCGGCGGGACAGTTTTTCGGCACGGGAACGATATTGCTCGCACGGACGAAATGAGAAACCTCTTTTTCGGGCGTAAAAAGCAAAGGGCGTATAACCGTCATATCGCTTCTGTCGAGATAGGTAACGGGACGGAAGCAATCGAATCTGCCCTCGATAAACAGATTCATAATTATCGTTTCAACTGCGTCGTCGAAATGGTGCCCCAGTGCGAGCTTGTTGCAGCCCGCCTCCTTTGCCGCATTGTGAAGCGCGCCGCGGCGCATATTCGCACAGAGCGAGCAGGGGTGCTTTTCCTTTCTCACCTCGAAAACCACGGCGTAAATCTCGCTCGGGACACTAACCAATTCAAGCCCAAGCTCCTCACACAGCGCGCGGGAAACCGAATCGGTTTCATTCGGGAACCCCATTCGCAGATTTATCGGCACTATTTCGAAATTTTTCGGGTAAAACCTTTTTAAGCCCTGCAGAGCGCAAAGCAAGGCAAGGCTGTCCTTCCCGCCCGAAACGCCGACAGCGATTCTGTCGCCCTCCTCGATCATCGAATAGCTATCTATCGCACGGCGGGTATAAGACATTAATTTTTGTAAAGCCTTGGGATCGATCATCGTTTATCCTTATCTTTGTTTACACAAAATTCGTATAGCTCGCATTCGTTGCATTTCGGCGAGCGCGCGGTGCAGATTTCTCTGCCGAAAAGCACCATTCGGTGACAAAAGCCGCTTTGCTTTTCGGTGGGAATAAGCTTTTGGAGCGATCGTTCGACCTCGAGCGGATCCTTCCCCTTCGAAAGCCCGAGCCTGCCCGATATGCGTATACAGTGGGTGTCGGCAACTATTCCGCCCAAGCCGAACACGTCGCCGCGCAAAAGGTTTGCCACCTTTCTGCCAACCCCGCGAAGCGTTAAAAGCTCCTCCATTTCGCTCGGCAATATTCCGCCGTATACCGAAACCAAGCGTTCGCAGCATTCCTTCAGCGCCCTTGCTTTCGAGCGGTAAAGCCCGACCGAGCGTATTTCGTTTTCTATGTCGCCAAGCTCTGCCTTTGCCATATCGCAGGCTGTCGGAAAGCGTGCAAAAAGAGTTTTCGAAACTATATTTACGCGTGCATCGGTGCATTGCGCCGAAAGTATCGCCATTATAAGTAAACGGTAGGGGTCGCCCTCCCACAAAAGACCGCATTCTGTTTCGGGATAGCGTTTTTCGAGCAAAGCGGTTATTATTTCGGCTTTTTCGATTTTCTTCATATCAGTCGTCAAAAATAAAATCAACGTCGCCCGAAAGCAGCGAAAGCGCACCGCGGTAGATTATTTCGGCGCGGTCCTCGAAATTCGCACGCAGCTTTTCGGCGTATTCCTTTTCGGCAAGATAAAGCTCGACCGAAAACAGAGTTTTCTTTTTATCCACGATACTGCATTTAAGCGTGTATCCCTCTCCGCATTCGGTTATATCGCTAAGCATACGCTTGCCCGTGCGGTTATATGCAACGAGTCGAAGCGCACTCTTCAGCGCTCGTTCGCGGATTACCGGAAGCAAAGAGCTTTCGTAGCTGTCGAGCGTTTCCTTGCCGTTTTGCGATATAACGTATCTCGGCTCCAATGCGTCGTCTGTGGTTATTTCATCGATCTGCTCTGCCTCCAAAAGCTCGGAAAAGCAAAAGGCAAAATCGAAATAATTAACAAATTCGTCCTGCAAAACTATATCGTTTACCGTGGTAAATTCAAGCGGCTCGCCGACGTTGTTAAGCAGATAAAGTATAAAAACCTTTATGTCTATCTTATTTTCAAGCTTCAAAATATCACCCGTTTCGACAAATAATCATCTTTTCTCTCCCATTATAACCTATATCGCAAATATTTTCAATAATAAGTAACAAAACTTTCACTTGAAAATTTTAATATATATGTTATACTTATACTGTATACGTATATCTTGTTTGGAAGTTGGATTTTTATGATACTTGATTTCCCCGGCGGCGTAAGACCGCTTTCCCGCACCAAATTGGGAAAAAGCAATATTGAATATATATCGGCTTGCTCGGCTGTGTGCATAAAAGCCGACGAAGGCGCAAAAACGGTTGCTGCTATCGGAAGCCGCGTGCTGCGCGGCAGTCTTATAGGCGAAAGCGGCGGAACTCCGGTTTATGCATCCGTCGCGGGTGTATTCCGCGGAATTATGGAGCTCGAGGACAACCGTTATTTCGTGGTTATGAATTCGGGTGAAGACGGCGAGGAAGCGGTTTATTCCCCCGAAAGCCGCGCCATTACCGAGCTTAACTGTGCGGATATCTGCGAAAGCGCAAGAAGGCTTTCGGTAGTCGAAACCCGCTCGGGCGCTCCGCTTTGGAAAATGCTCGAAAACGCAAACGGCAAATTCCGCAGGCTTGTTATCGATTGCACCGAAACCGATGCTTCGGGCGCAATTAACTACCGCCTTTGCATCGAGCAGGCGAAAGCGCTCGTAGGCGGTGCAAAGCTGTTACTGCAGGCTACCGGCGCGCTTAAATGCGTGTTCGCCGCCGAGCATTACCGCAACGCCGCGCTTGAATCGATATTGAAATACGCAAACGACGAAAAGCTTTTTGCAATAGCACAGCTCGATGAAAAATATCCGTACGGCGACCGTGCGATTATGGAGGCTTTGTATTTAACCACGCTCGATAAAAACGAAACCGCCTTCGACAGAGGCATATTCATCGTATCGCCCGAAACCGCTGTAGCGCTTTACAATTCGATGGCGCAGGGTATGCCGATGCTCGACCGCTATATAACCGTTTGCGGCGATGAAATCGCACAGGGCAAAAATTTGTGCGTTCCGCGCGGAATAACGCTTCACGATATTTCGGTCATCTGCGGCGGAATAAAAAAGGGCGGCAGGCTTATCGAAAACAGTCTGCTTTCGGGCAAGCTTGCAAGCGGCGCGCTTTCCGACTGTACGCGCACGCTTATCGCCGCAAAAAAGCAAACCAAGGCACGCACCGAATGTATATCCTGCGGCAAATGCGCCGACGCCTGCCCGATAAGGCTTATGCCCTTAAACGTTCTTGCGGGCGATATCGACGACCTGCGCGACAACTGTATTTACTGCGGCGCCTGCGAATTTATATGCCCAAGCGGCATTCCCTTGCTTAAGCTGATAAAAAAACGCTGTAACGCGGAGGCAGAGCAATGACGAAAAATATTTCCGCACCCTATATCCACACCGATAAAACCGCGCTTGCAAAGGGCGGCGAATGGCTGGTTGCGCTTGCTCCCGTGCTCGTTTGGAGCATATTTGCGTTCGGCGCAAGAGTTATAACGCTTTGCCTAATCGCCGCGTTGCTTTCGATTGCGCTTGATTATACCGTAAAACGCTTTGTTTTCAAGGCAAAGCCGTTTGCCCGTATCGATATTATGGCGGCGGTATACGGGATACTTTCGGTATTTTCGATGCCGGTCACCGCGCCGCTTTGGATACCTATTATCTCCGCAGTGCTCGTGGTTATCGCAAAAAACATACGAGTGTTCCGTGCAAAGCGGCTTTTCAACCCCTTCGTTTTCTCGGCGGCGGTGCTTAATCTTTGCTTCCCTGCAAAAATGACTGCGTTCACCCGCCCCTTTGCATATTTTTCGCCGTTCAGCTTTTCTATCGACGAAAGGCTTATAGACGGCTACCGAGTTATTTCGCCGTTGCAATATATGGCGGACGGAAGCGTTTACGAGGACGGTGTCCTTGCACAGCTTTACGGCTACGCAAGCGGTAATTTGGGCGAAATCGCAGTTGCCGCAACGGCGCTTTCGCTTATATGGCTGTGCATACGGCGCGAAGCCGATTGGAAGGGCACGCTTGCGATGCTTGTCCCCGTGCTTCTGCTTGCGCTCGTTTTCCCCTCCGACGATGCCGAAAGCAACTATTACGCGTTCAGCGTTATTCTTTCGGGCGCAATCGTATTTCTTTCGGTTTTCGCGGTTAACGAAAGCCACACCGTGCCGGTAACCAAGCTCGGAAAAATCATATTCGGCGCCGCCTGCGGTGTGCTTATATTCGTTACTCGCAAAATCGGAAACGGATACGAATGGGGATATTTCGTGGTGCTGCTTATGAATATCGCATCCCCCTTTATCGAAAAATTCACAAAGCCGCGCGTTTTGGGAGTTAAGAAAGAAAAGTAATGAAAAACGATATTGTTACACTTGAAATAACCGACGTCACTCCCGAAGGCTACGGAATCGGCAGGCTGGACGGCAAGGTCTATTTCGTTGCGGATACCGTCACGGGCGATATTTGCAGCTGCCTCGTGTTAAAGGAGCTTAAAAGCCATTCCTTTGCCAAGCTTATCGAAATAATAAAGCCCTCCGAGCACAGAATAACCCCGAACTGCACCGTTTGCAGACAGTGCGGCGGCTGTGCATACCGTCATATTTCCTACGAATACGAGCTTGAATTAAAGCGAAACACGGTAAAGCAGGCTTTTGCACGCATTGCGAAGCTCGATATTGCGGTGAATCCCACCGTTTCGGATAACCCCGAGCATTATCGCAACAAGGTGCAATACCCCTTTGCTCAAAACAACGGATATGCAACCTTCGGTTATTACGCAAAGCGCTCGCACCGCATAGTCGAGCACAAAAGCTGTCCGCTGCAGGATAAAATATTCAGCGATATCGCGGCGTATACCGCCGAACTTGCCGATAGGCTTTCGCTCCCCGCATACGACGAAGAAAGCGGCAAGGGTGTTATTCGCCACGCGGTAATGCGTAAAAACCGCAAAAACCAAATACTTTTGTGCCTGGTGGTTGCGAAAAAGCACAGAAATTTATCTTTGCTTGCCGAGGCTCTGACCGCAAAATTCCCCGCAATTATCGGTGTGCATATAAACGTTAACACCCGCCGCGACAACGTGATTTTCGGCGACGAAACCTACCGCCTGCTCGGAAGCGAAACGCTTACCGATATGCTTTGCGGAAAAACCTTCGAAATCTCGCCCCGCGCCTTTTATCAGGTAAACGCGGTTATGGCGGAAAAGCTTTACAGCCACGCCGCAAGCCTTGCGAAGCGGGATTGCGAATCCGCCGTTATTCTCGACCTTTATTGCGGTGCCGGAACTATCGGCATTTGCGTTGCCGGAAAGGAAGACAAGCTTTGCGGCGTCGAAATAATCGATGCGGCGATAGAAAACGCGCGCACGAACGCACTTCTTAACCAAAGAAACGAAAAAAACACCCTGTTCGTCTGCGGCGACGCAAGCGTGGGTGTAGAGGAATGCCGCAAAAAATTCGGCAAGCCGAATATTATAATCGTCGACCCGCCGCGAAAAGGGCTTGATAAAACGGTTATCGAAACGGTGGTAAAGGCATCGCCCGAACGAATCGTTTATATTTCCTGCGACCCTGCAACGCTCGCGCGCGACTGCGCGGTATTTGCCGAATCTGGCTATTTCGCGTCGGAAGCCACCCCGTTTGATTTGTTCCCGCGCACCGGCCACGTTGAAACGGTTGTATGTTTAAGCAAAGAAGGCGAGATTCACACAATGAAGCTCGATCGCTCGCCGTTTGAAAAAATCAAAAGCGGTCAAAAAACCATAGAGCTGCGCTTGCTTGACGAAAAGCGCCGAAGCATCAAAGAGGGCGACGTTATTATCTTTACCGATAACTCAAACGGCGAAAGGCTGAAGGCAACCGTTAAAAAGCTCCACCGATTCGAAAGCTTCGAGCAGCTGTATAAAAGCCTGCCGCTTTTAAAATGCGGATATACAGCGGAAGAGCTTGGCTCCGCGCACCACTCGGATATGGAAAAATACTATTCCGCCGAGGAGCAAAAGAAGCACGGCGTTATCGGCATCGAGCTTTTTCCGCCAAAGAGGACATAAATAAAACACTGTTCGGCAATACCGAAAAATCGGAGAATTTATATGAAAACAGATTTAACGCTTGCGGTTACTCCCGAAATGCTTGCCGAAGCGCGCGATAACAAGAAAAAAGAATTGGTAGGACACCTCGGAACTCATTTCGACGTTATGGACAAGGAATTTCCGTTGGAATACACCGAGCGCAAAATGATAGTGTTCGACGTTTCGCAGGTGCAAAACAGAGATATAGAAATATCCGATATCGATATCGAATCGATAAAAGCCGATTCATTTGTCGCATTCTATTCCGGCTTTTCGAAAACCGAGGAATACGGCACGCGCAGATATTATAAAGAACACCCTCAGCTTTCGATAAGCCTGATTAATGCGCTTTTGGAAAAGAGTATTTCGATTATCGGCATAGATTTTGCAGGCGTTCGCCGCGGTGCAGAGCATATTCCCACCGACTCGCTTTGTGCCGATAAGGGTGTATTCGTTATCGAAAACCTGCGCAAGCTCGATACTCTGCTCGATAAAAGCAATATAACCGCGCACACCTACCCGATGAATATTATCGGAATAAGCGGTCTGCCTTGCAGAGTAATAGCCGAGCTTTGATTATTTCAAAAAAGAGGTTTGCTATGATAAAAGCCGTTCTCTTCGATATCGACAACACGCTGTTAAGCTTCGACGGATACGTTAAAGAAGCAATGAAAAACGGCTTTAAAGGGTTTGGGCTTTGCGAATATACCGATGATATGTTCGACGTTTTTAACGAAACCAACAATAAGCTGTGGCAATCGATAGAAAAAGGCGAGCTTGATTTTGAAACGCTCAAAAAAATACGATGGAATTTAATTTTCGAGCGGTTGGGAATATCCGCCGACGGAATCGCTTTTGAAAAATTCTTCCGCGAATATCTTTTCGAAAGCGCAATAGTTATCGACGGCGCAAAAAAGCTTTTGGATTATCTTCGCGGCAAATACCTTCTTTGCGTTGCGAGCAACGGACCGTTTCACCAGCAGGTTAACCGATTGAAAAACGGCGGTCTTTACGATTATTTTTCCCACCTTTTCATTTCGGAGGAAATAGGCTTTTCGAAGCCCTCGAAGCAATTTTTCGACACCTGTATCGAACGCCTAAACGCTTCCTCGAGCCAAAAAATACTACCCGAAGAAATACTTATAATCGGCGATTCGCTTTCTTCGGATATGTTAGGCGGCATAAATGCGGGAATCCAAACCTGCTTTTATAACCCCAAATCAACCGTTCTCCCGCCCGATACGGCTGTGAATTATACCGTTTCGAGCCTTGCGGAGATAAAAAATATACTCTGACAAAGCAACAAAATCATATTCAAGTGAGTCGGCTATGCAATACTGCGATCTTCATACACATTCAAATTATTCCGACGGCACATATACCCCGAAGCAGCTTATCGAAGAGGCCGAGGCGCTGGGCATTTCCGCCGTTGCGCTTACCGATCACAACACGGTTTCGGGCTTGCCCGAATTTATCGAGGCGGCAAAAGCAAGCGCGGTAACCGCAGTTGCGGGCACCGAGCTTTCCACCGATTACGGCGCAACCGAGCTTCATATAGTCGGCTTGTTTATAAAGCCCGAGTGCTTTGGTAAGGTCGACGATTACGTAAAGGTACTTGTAAAAAACAAGGAAAACAGCAACCGTCTGCTTATAAACAATCTTAAAGCGGCGGGATACGATATCGATTTCGACGAAATAAAGGCGAAAACCGCCGACGGACGCTTCAACCGCTCGCACATTGGCGAAGCGCTTGTCGAAAAGGGATATATCGAATCGATAAGCAAAGCGTTTGAAACTCTGCTTGCAAAGGACAGCGAATTCTACGTTCCGGTAAAGCGAGTCGACGTATTCGAAGCGATTTCGTTTTTAAAATCCATTGGGGCAATTGCGGTTTTGGCGCATCCATTTCTCGATTTAAGCGAAGACGAGCTGCGCGCTTTTCTTCCGAAAGCAAAGGAATGCGGGCTCGATGCGATAGAATCGCTTTACCTTAACTTCGATGCCGCAAAATCAGAGCGGCTTTGCGCCATAGCCGAGGAATTTTCGTTGCTTCACAGCGGCGGAAGCGATTTTCACGGCACGCGCAAGCCGGGAATTCTGCTCGGAAGCGGCTCGAGCGGAAGAAAAGTACCGATATGCGTTTATGAAAGGCTTAAAAATATATGAAATTCAGCGAACTGCCAAAAAAGCAAAAAGCGGTTGCCGTTGCCGCGCTGTGTATCGCGATTTTAATGCTCGCGCTGTTTATTATCGATTTTTCGGGGCTTTGCAAAGGTATTTCCGATATATTCCCATTGCTTTTGGGAATATTGCTCGTGCTTGTCGCAATACTTCGAAAAAGCAAAAAAGAGCTCGGTATGACACGCTTTTATCTTATATGCGGCATACTTATGATAATTTTATACGTTGCCGAGCAAATCCTGATATTTATTTACAGATAAGGTGTTCTTATGAACTGTCCGATTTACAAAAAGTGCGGCGGTTGCCAGCTTCGCAATTTAAGCTACGAGGAGCAGCTTTCGCTTAAGCAATCCAAAATAATAAAGCTTATCGGCAGATATTGCCACGTTGATGAAATTATCGGTATGGAAAACCCGAACGGCTACCGCAACAAAACCTCGCGCATATTCGGGTTTCGCAACGGCAAAATCGTTTCGGGTATCTATCAATCGTCCTCAAGGCGTATAGCACAGACCGATTCCTGCTTGCTCGAGGACGAATATGCCGATAAAATAATTAAATCTCTGCGCGAGCTTTGTGTTTTTTTCAAAATCAAGGCGTATGACCTCAACACCGGCCGCGGCTTTTTCCGCCACGCAATGATACGCAAAGGCGCGGCAAGCGGCGAAATAATGGTCGCGCTCGTCACCGCAAAGGGCGATTTTCCGCACAAAAAGGAATTTACCGAGGCTTTGCTTAAACGGCACACAGATATAACCACGGTGATTTGGTGTGTTAACCCCACCGAAACGCCGCTGTATATCGGTGAAGTCCGCGAAATTTTGCACGGAAACGGATATATTACCGATACCTTGCTCGGAAAACGCTTTCGTATAAGCCCGCGCTCGTTTTATCAGGTAAATTCAAAGCAAACCGAAATTCTATATTCAAAGGCGCTCGAATTCGCGGCGCTCACCGGCAAGGAAAAAGTTATCGACGCCTATTGCGGCACCGGAACTATCGGACTTGCGCTTGCCGATAAGGCAAAAACGGTTATCGGTGTCGAATCCAACCCCGATGCCGTAGTCGACGCGCAAACCAACGCGCGTGAAAACGCTATTAAAAACGCATCGTTTACGGTTGCCGATGCAGGCGATTTTATGCAAAATCTTGCTTTGAAGGGCGAACGCGCCGACGTTGTTATAACCGACCCGCCGCGCGCGGGCTGCAGCAAACGCTTTCTCGATGCGTTACTTGCTCTGTCGCCCAAGCGAATCGTTTATATTTCCTGCAACCCCGAAACGCTGTCGCGAGATCTATTTGCGCTCCGCAAGGGCGGATATAAGGTAAAAAAGATTCAACCTGTAGATATGTTCCCCTTTACCGAGCATATAGAATGCGTTGTGCAGCTGTGCCGTGCATCTCAGTGATATAAATTCTTAACGGGGTTTTCGATATACTCGATTTATATAAAAAGGAGAAAACGATGAAATACCCTTTCAACGACGAACCGGACACTATGGCAATAACGTGTTGTCACATACTCCAAGAAAAATCCGACATTTTGTACGTTTCACATGACGAAGAGGACGGCATGTGGCAATTCCTGTGCGGAAAACTCCATATCATAAGCGACGCAAGAATCGTTTCAATGTACGAAATGTTTGCTACCGATAATTCGGTTGCACAGATAGCGAATATGCCCTGCGGGTACGTCGCAGAGAGAGTTGACAAAAACTCTGATTGGGTTATTAAAAAAAAATGAAACACCCGCTTAAATTCCAACCATACGGACAAACGATATGAACAAACAAAAGCTTATATGCCGAGCCGCAAGGATCGAAGACGATATTGCAGGCATCGCAAAATACGTACATCTTACCGACCCTTATATCTACCCCGAAATCACGCGCGATTGCGAAAGCGCGGATTGGGTTGCGCTGTTTACAGATTGCTACGAAACCAAGGGTGATATTTTCTATTACGAAAATATAAAGGTAATAGAGCTGGAAGGCAAAATCGTCGGCATTGCCTGCGTTATCCCCTGCGGAAAGCGCTTTACCTTTGCAGAATCTGCGGTAATCCCGATGTCGATAGAGCAGGGTGTTGCCCTGACTCGCAAAAAATACTTTGAACCGCTTTTTAAGGAAAATATAAAATACCGCGGATATAACATCACCAACATATGCATCGAGCCCACACTGCGCGGAAGAGGCTGTGGCTCGATACTGCTCGATTATTGCATAGAAAGCTGCAACGGCGCAGAAATACATCTCGACGTTATAAAATCCAATACCGCCGCAATAGCGCTTTACAAAAAGCACGGATTTGAAATACGCACCGAATACTTCGGTTTTTCGGGCGGGAACGAAATGGTGCTTTGCCACCATATGATACTTGCCGAATCGAAACAGCAAAGCAAAAAGCAAGAAGGAGAAGCCAAAATGATTGATATTCACGGAAAGAGCATATCCCTTCGCACTATGACACAAAAGGAAATGCGCGCACTTTGGCGCAAGTACGAGCCCGAAAACGAATCCGATTATACCTATAACGAGGAGGAGGCGGACAGGCTTTACGCGCAAAGCTTGGAGCACTCCGAATGGAACGCAGTTACGGGAATTTTTACCAAGACCGACGAAATTATCGGCTCGCTTACCTTCGAACGTATCGTATATTCCGAAAACCGCTGTGATATTTCGCTGTTTCTTGCAAACGAAGGTTACCGCGGAAAAGGCTACGGCACCGAAGCGGTTATGCTTGCAAAGAAATACGCCAAGGAAACGCTTGGGCTAAAACGAATCTATGCCGACGTTTCTTCGAATAACGCGCGTATGAAGGCGGTTATGAAAAAATGCGGATTTCAAAACACAAAAACCTATAAAGGCGATATGCCCGACGGGAGCGACAGATTGGTATATTTCGCCTTGCTTTAATCGTTGATTTTTTAAACCCGATACTATATAATAAATTAAATTTATAAAAGGATATTTAAAAATGGAACAGAGAAGAAGCAAAATCAACTATTATCTTGACATAGCACAAACGGTTACGCGCAGAGGAACCTGCTTGCGAAAGAATTTCGGCGCGGTTATAGTTAAGGACGACGTTATCGTTTCGACGGGATACAACGGCGCACCCCGCGGAAGAGCAAACTGCTGCGACCTGCAATTCTGCCTGCGCGATAAAATGAACATCCCGCGCGGCGAAAGATACGAGCTTTGCCGCTCGGTACACGCCGAAGCCAACGCGATTATTTCCGCCGCAAGAGAAAGAATGCTCGGCGCAGACCTTTATATGTGCTGTATGGACGGCAAGACCGGCGAATTGGTAAGCGGCACCACAAGCTGTCAGATGTGCAAAAGATTGGTTATAAACGCGGGCATAAGCCGCGTCATTGTGCGCGAGACCAACGACGAATACACTATATACAACGTTCAGGATTGGATCGATAACGACGACAGCCTCGGACAAATCGGATATTAAAAAAGGAAAAAGTAAGAGAACACGCTATGAAAAGAATCCTTGCGCTTATACTTGCCGTTTTTTCGCTCCTTTTGGCTGCCTGCAGCAGCACCGAGCTTACCGAAAACGGATTTATCGATACTAAAACCGGAATCGAATATATAGAGGTCGAACCTATGGGGCTTTATCCTATCGACCCCGGCGAAGAATTTTTAACGGTTAAATCGGGTAACAGCTCGACGGTTTATTACGAGGTCTGGTTCGAGGATACCTCGCGCTTTCTGTGCTATGAAACCGAGGGCTATTACTTCCTCGTTCGTTCGACCGAGGTAAAGGAGCCGAGCGTTACCGAATTCAACCCTATCGCCGCATCGATATATGCGGGCAACAACACCGTTTATATCGATTCGCTCTACGCAAACCCCGAATATCTGCCCGAGGACAAGCAGGACGAGCAAACCGTTGGTGAAAGCGAGCTTTGCAAGCTTATCGCGAAATCTATCGAAGAGGGCGAAGCGGTCGAGGTGCCGGTTACCGAGGACAATATCGAAAACCACTACTCGATACGCCTGCTTTCCGCCGATTACCCCGGGCTTTATTATCTCGTTTCCTTCTTTAAATACAACGGAAGATGCTTCCTGCGTGATGACAGACTCGGCAAAACCGTTTATTCCCCCTACGACGTAAACGTGCGTATGGTTGGCGGAGCAATCGGCGAGGACGATGACGAAGCATCGGGCAGCGAAGTATGATTTTCCGCACGCCCGAAACCAAAAGCGAAATAGCGCAGGCGGCAAAAATCGAAAGCGAATGTCTTTCTACCGCTTGGAGCGAATCGCAGATTGCATCTCTGCCCGAATATGCCGTATACGTTGCCGCGTTCGAAAACGGTATGGCTTGCGGAATCGGCTCGATGTATACCGTCGCAGGTGAGGGGCAGATAATGAATATCGCCGTTTCGAACGCTTTCCGCAGGCGCGGTATTGCAAACGGCATTATGAACGAGCTTATTTTGCTTGCAAAAGGCAGAAATTGCGAAAATATAACGCTTGAGGTTGCCGAAGACAATATATCGGCAATATCTCTTTATAAAAAGTGCGGCTTTACCGCGATCGGACGAAGAAACGGCTTTTATAACGGCAAGGACGCGCTGATAATGGAGAAAAAATTATGAAAATACTCGGAATAGAATCCTCCTGCGATGAAACCGCGGCGGCTGTCGTCGAGGACGGCAGAAAGCTTTTATCGAACGTAGTTGCATCGCAGATAGATATTCACGCGGTTTACGGCGGCGTAGTGCCCGAAATCGCATCACGCGCACACACCGAAGCGATACACGGCGTGGTAGAAAGCGCACTCGCGCAGGCGAATATTACTATCGACGATATCGATGCGATAGCGGTTACGAACGCACCCGGACTTATCGGAGCGCTGTTAACCGGGCTTTCGTTTGCAAAAGGGCTTGCATTCGCGGCGAAAAAGCCGTTGGTTCCCGTGCATCATATCCGCGGACACGTTGCGGCAAACTATCTCGTGCACGAGGAATTAAAGCCGCCCTTCGTTGCGCTCGTCGTTTCGGGCGGACATACCTCGCTTATGCGGGTTGACGATTACACGCAATACAGCCTTATCGGTCACGCGCGCGACGACGCCGCGGGAGAAGCGTTCGATAAATGCGCACGCGTGCTCGGGCTTCCCTACCCCGGCGGTGCGGCGATGGACAAGCTTGCCGCGCTCGGCGATAAAAACAAATATAAATTCACCGCAGGCTCGGTCGACGGTGCCGAATACGATTTCAGCTTTTCGGGCTTAAAAACCGCGGTGATAAATCTGGTGCATCAGGAAACCACCCAAAAGGGCAGAATAATCGACGACGAATTCCGCGCCGACGTTGCCGCCTCCTTTACCGGCGCGCTTATTAAAACGATAAATACCAGGCTCGAGCTTTTGTTATCGCGCGAGGGAGCCTTGAATATAGTTCTCGCGGGCGGTGTTGCAGCAAACTCGCATTTAAGAAACGCAGTTGCCGAAACCGCAGCGCGCTTCGGCGCAAAGCTATATCTGCCCCCGTTGAAGCTTTGCGGAGATAACGCCGCAATGATCGCTTCGCAGGGCTATTTCGAATACCTCGCAGGCACACGCGGCGAAACCGATTTAAACGCATTCGCAACTATGGGAGTGTAATTTTTTAAACCGTTTTTTCGGAATTTTCGCCAAAATCAAACGAAAAAGCCTTGTAAAAAAACAACCTTAATTTACTTGGTTTACACGTAATGTATATGACATAATGTTTTTGTGCGATTGTGGAAAACTCGGTGGACAATGTGGATTTCTCCACCTCAACCAACCTAAAATCAAGCAAATTTCGCCATTGATATGTGGAAAACTCGGTGGACAATGTGGAAAACACCATTTCATAACGCAAAAATCCACACGAATTATGTCAACCCCGTTCGTGTATAAAACAGCAAATTTATACATCTAATTCGGTAGAAAGTCGCTTTGATTTACTGCGAATTTCGCAAAGAAAAAAGCCGCAGGCAAAAACTTGCGGCTTGTATAAATTACTGTTTGTTGTTCAACGCTTCCTCGCCCGAAAGGAACTTTATCGAGCGTTCTACCGAGTCCTTCGATTCGCCCCAGGGCAAATCGTCGAAGCGGTAGTCAAACTTTTTGCAGAACAGCGAAATATCGTCCTTTAAACTGTCCAAATAATCGGTAACCTTGCCGTTTGCCGCCTTAACAAGCTCGGAATAACCCTCCTTGTCGAGCACGCGCCTTGCGGCAAGCATATATTCGCGATAGTGCGGCAGGCAGAAATAGCGAACGCTTTCGAACTCCTTGCGAAATTCCTTTTCCTCGTCGTAAAGATAGCAGGCGGTGGTATACATCTTTGCTATCTTGTCCTCGATACGCTCGCAAACGTAACAGCTTTCGTTAAGCCTTTCGATACGCTCGACACTCTTCGCCGCGATATCGCGTGATAAAAAATTTCCGGTTTTAAGCTCTTTTTTCAGCGATTCAAGATGGCTTTCGAGCATAAGCGCAAGCCCCAAACGGTTTTTCATTCCGAACATTTTATTGAAATGGCGTTTGCAAAAGCCAAGCTTGTTGGTTTCTGCTCTTACGTCGGGCTCCATCATAGAAGCGCCGAGAATAATATCGAGCTCGTCGCGCTCGAGCTTATCGAAAAGCGCGCAAAACGGGCATTTATCCTTGTGCTCGGTAAACGCTTCGGTTACGGGTATGGTATATATATGCTCCTTCAAAATCATCTCTCCTTGAACTTTATTAATCATATTCTACATTAAAATATATCAAAATACAAGAGCAACTATGAAATTAACAAAGATGAGCAACGATATTCTGCTTACCGAATGCAGCAATTTCGACCCCTTTATTTCCTGCGAATGCGGTCAGTGCTTCCGTTTCGAGCAGATAAACGAAAACAAATATATTCTTTATGCCTGCGGCAGAGCGCTCACTATATGCAAGGATAAAAGCGGCTGGCTGTTTTGCGATATAACCGAAGAGGAATTTACAACCCTTTTCGTGCCGTATTTCGATTTGGAGCGCGATTATTCGCAGATAATTTGCTCGTTTTCGAACGACGAAAGCATATCCCGCGCCGCCGTTGCCGGCGGAGGAATACGCATTTTCCGTCAGGACCCGTGGGAAACGCTTATTTCCTTTATTATTTCGGCAAACAACAATATTCCGCGAATCAAAAAAATAATCGATTCGCTTTGCCGTCTTTTAGGCGAAGAAAGGAATGGATTTTATTCCTTCCCCACGCCCGAAAGTATTAAAAGCGCGGGTATCGAGGGCTTGGCGCCGATAAAGGCAGGCTTCCGCGCGAAATATATATACGATGCGGCGTGCAAAATCGCAAACGGCGAAATTTCGCTCGAATACATACAGAATTGCGGATACGCACAAGCGCTTGACGAGTTGAAAAAGATTAAAGGAGTCGGCGATAAGGTTGCGAACTGCGTTTTGCTGTTCGGATTTGGATATTACGAGGCTTTCCCTATCGACGTATGGGTAAAGCGGGTTATCGCAAAATACTACGGCGACGGCTTCGATCCCACGGCACTCGGCAAATACGCAGGCATAGCACAGCAATATCTGTTTTATTACGAACGCAGTATTTTATCCAAGGAGGCAGAGGAATGAACGCAAAAGGCTTCGGCGCTTTAAGATTTTTAATACCGTTTCTGGCGATTTCCATGCCATTCGGTCTTGCCGCATATTTAACAGGCAACACCTTTTTAAAGCTTACCGCGCTGTTCGTGGTCTGCTTGGCTTTATGGATATACCGTCAAGGACTTCACCGTGTAGTCTTCGACCCGAATTCGAAGCTGCAAAGGGCGGTTTTTGCCTTTATGCTTATTCTTTTCCTGCTGTTTTCGTTTTTTATATGCACGGTAAGCATCGAAAACGAATGGATGCATGCATACCCCTTTGAAAAAAAGGTTGACGATTACGGATGCTATCCTCAAATGTTCGACGCCTTCCAAAAGGGACAGCTAAATATCGATACCGAAACCGATTTAAGTATACTCGCATCGCTCGAAAACCCATACGACACCGCGGCAAGACGCGCCGCGACCGGAGTTACCTACGGGCCGACCTGGGACAGAGCCTATTACAACGGCAAGCTTTATTCCTATTTCGGTATTGCTCCTGTAATATTTTTATATTATCCGGTTTATTTCCTTACCGGAAGGGTACTTTCGGATGCACTTGCCGCTTGTATTATGACGTCTTTCTGCGCAGTATTTATGGCGTTGATTTTGCGAAAGCTTTGCGAGCGTATGCAAAACAAGCCGCCGTTTTTGCTGTTGCTTTTGGCGGCTGCCGCAATCCCCTGCGGTGCGCTTTTGTGGTCTACCGAAACCTGCGCGAACTTTTATCACCTTGCGGTGCTTTCGGGCATAGCCGCAATCTGCGCCGCATTCTACCATATTCTTAAAGCCGATGAAGCGTTCGGCGCTTGGCGCAAGCTTCACTTTGCGTTTGCGGGTGTTTGTGTGGCGGCAACAGTTGCCTCGCGTCCAAATTTGGTGCTGTATATATTTATCGCCCTGCCTTTGCTGATTTCGATAATCAAAACCCGCCCGTTCGGAACGAAAAGCCTTTTGTGCGATATCGCGGCATTCTGTCTGCCGATGGCTTCGCTCGGCGTGCTTATAATGCTTTACAACCACGCCCGCTTCGGCTCGCCCTTCGATTTCGGTGCGAACTATCAGTTAACTCTTGCAGATACCTCGACCTATTCCCTTTCGCCCAAGCTTTTTCTTCCTTCGCTTTACCACTTCTTCCTTCAGCCGCCGATAACCGATGAAATCTTCCCCTTCCTGCACCCTGCAGTAAGGCGTTTAAGCGATTATTCGGTCGACCGCGTGGTATATACAAGCAACTCGGTCGGATCGGTGTTCTTCCCTATCACCTGGGGAATGGCGTTTATTCCTACGCTTTGGAAAGAAAACAAGCGGGTTATTATAACCGCGCTCACAGCTTTTTTATGCACGGTTTTCCTTTCCTTCTTCGACCTGTGCTACGGCGGTGTGCATCTGCGTTATTCGGCAGATATAATGTTTATTCTCTGCATATTGGGGGCATATCTGCTGCTGTATACGGTTGGCAAAGCCAAAAGTCAAAGCGTTTTCCGCATAGTACTGTATACCTCTGTCGCAGTTCTTTGCCTGTTCACGATAATCACCGAGCTCCCGCTTATCTTCGATAACGAGCGCGATATGATTTACAAATACCACGCATATTTTTATAGCTTTATAGAATCATAACAAATATATTGACACAAAACAAACCCTGTGTTACAATAATAACGAAGAAACTGCACGACGTTTTTTCGCACATAGTTCAAGAATAGCTCACTCATCAAAGCAGATAGGAGAACTATTCTCTCGTTAAAAGCTTATCCACTCTGCTTAAAGCAGGGTGGATTTTGTTTTCATTGTAAAAATCTATAATATCGAGAAAGGTATAAGCTATGAAAAAGATAATTTCAATACTATTATTGTTGGCTTTATTTATAGGCGGTTGTTCCGCTCAAAACAGTGAAATATCCGAAGCGAACTCGCAAATTTGCGAATCCGATACAAGCTCGACAAGCTCGCAAGCCGAAGCTTCCGACGAAGTCTTTACAGAGTCCTCAAACGACGTATCCTCGCAGCCAAGCGCCGAAGAAAGTATTCCCTACGATGAAAGCTCTCATTCCGAAAGCGATGAGAGCGACACCGTATACGAATGCAGGCTTATCGTGACCGGCAAGGACATAACCGAAGGAAGCGGCGTGAAGATGTACCGTGATCGCGCAGAATTGCCGTTTGTTGCTATAATGGAAGCCTTGGATTTGAGCTTTGTATGGGAAAGCGACACGGTGGCTTATATGTATTATCGAGCCAATACACCTTTTTTGCTCGACATAAAAAAAGGCGAATTGCGTTGGGCGGCGGGAGATACCGAAGTAAATCACTTCTCGGCCTACAGCGATTCTTCCCTTATGTATACCGCGATGAAAAAGGAAATTTTGATTGACGATGCCAGCTTCTCCGCTTTGCTAAACGAATTCAGTATGTACTTTGTAATCGATTACTTTGACGTGGATTTTGAAAACAAGGAAATACGCATCGGCAGAGATTTGAAGGATTACGATTGCACGCTTACCGTAAACGGCAAGGATATAACCAAAGACAGTCACGCAATTATGAAGCGTGATGACGGACACTATTTTCTTCTTCCGTTCGTCGCCATATTGGAAGAATTCGGTGCGGAATTCGTATGGGAAAACGACAGCGTTGCTAACGTTAGATTTAAAGAAAAGGTATTTACTTTAGACATCAGCAAAGTTGAATTAATAGCCGAGGAAGAGGGCGAAAGCTATAATTTGTTTTTACCGTCACCCGGCGGAGTACTGCATTATGCTGCCTACGACAGAGAAATTACAATCGACAATTACACGCTGCACCCGTTATTTAACGAATTGGGAATTGTAGGAAAATACAATTACGAAGAAAGGACTGCAACGCTGGTTTTGTCTGAAAAATCGACTGACGATTCGGAAAATATCGAATAACGCACAACACAATAATTCAACAAACCGCTTCATAAACAACAAGGGCTGCCGTGAAAACACGACAGCCCTTATGTTGTTCAATTCTTTAACCGCAGCAGCAGCAAAGGATGATAACCGCGATCAAAATGATAATCCAGCAATTATTGTTGCCGAAGAACGAATCAAAGCAGCCCATTGCAATGCCTCCCTTCACTACTTAAAGATTATGAGCAAAGGGAGAAATGTGTTAATCGGCTTTTGAAATAAGCTTTAAATAATCCGAATCCGACATAGGCGAGGTAACCGTGTACCTCGGAATAAAGTATATCGCATCACCGGGGACTGCGTTGCGCTCGACGGTGGTAAACGCCGCAAGGAAGCCCGCGTCCTCTACCGCGCGTGCAACGGTATCGTTATTATCGCCATAGGGATAAGCGAAGTATTCGGTTTTATACACGCTCTGCGCAAGCATAAGATCGCCGTAGATCTGACTGTAGCTTTGCTCGGGCAGGTGGTTGTGGTTTGCATAGGTGTGGCATTGCTGATCGATAACGCCGTCCCAGGGTGCAAGGTCCTCGGGCGTTATCTTCTGCAACGCGTAATAATCGTATTCCTCGGTGTATTCGTTTTCGTAACCGCAGATAATTGCAAATACGGTTGCGCTGAATCCGAATTCCTTAAGAATCGGAGCGGCAAAATGGGTGTTGGAGCGATATCCGTCATCGAAGCAGAGCATAATGCTTTTATCGGGAAGCAATATTTCGCCGCGTACGTACGCCACCACCTCGTCGGCGGTCACAACGTTATATCCGCCGTCGGTAAGCATTTGCATATGGCGTCTGAATTCGCTTGTGGCAATGGTAATCTCGTTTCCGCGCCAATGGTCTGTATTTTTGTATTCATCGGGCAGAATGTGGTGGTATAAAAGCACGGGGACGCCGTCGGAATTGGTAGGCTTTTCAATAGCATAGGTTTCGAAGTATATACGCTTTGCAAGGATATAATCGTATTCGTCTATTTCGCCGTCGGAATTTATATCGGCGGTAAAGCTTTCCTGCTTATTGAACGTATAGGTGTTGAAGAATTTGCGCTTGATAAGAATATAATCGTATTGGTCGACCGCACCGTTTCCCGCAACGTCGCCAAGCACCCACGCTTGATAGCTTCCGTTATCGGTCACGACGATGTCGCCGGTCGCGATAAGCGCGTCGTCATCGAGCGGATCGCTGCCCGGATTTTTTACGTATTTAATCGCGGGGGAAAGCGCTTTTGCCTCGCCAACCGTCATTCCCGCAACGAACCAGCTTATTTCAGAGTCGGGCTCGTCGTTCGCCTTTGCGCTCTGCGCAGGAAAAACTGCGACGATTGAAAAAATCATTGAAAAGGTGAGCAGTAAAGTCAAAAGTCTTTTCATATTTCATTCCTCGATAGTAAACGTGCCGAAAAATTCGGGACGGTGGAAATCCGGCTTTTCACTTTCGATAGGGGACCACATACCGAAGTGAGGTATCTCGGTTTCGTCGCCGCACTTATAAAAATTACCCTTGAAGCTTTCGCCCTTTGCAAAGCAGAACTTGCCAAAGGTCTTTCCGATAAAATCGTTCGAGAAGAAAACCTCTACACTCCAGCCGTCTTCACACTTGGTTGCGGTTACCTTGGGAAGCGGAGCAAGCATATTTATCGGGGTTTTGTTTGCGCGCTCGGTGCGCACCGCCGCCAGAAAAGCGCCGTTAGAGTTCATTTCGAAATTCATATACTTGTTGCTTGCATTATTAAAGCTTACGAAAAATTCAAGGCAGGAATCCTTATATACGGGATCGTTGTAATTGCTGTACACTGCCTTGGGGTTCGCCTCCTTGCAGGTCATACGAAGCGCAAAGCCCTTCCCAAGCACACAAACAAGCTGTGCATACGCCTCGGGCGCATAGCCTTCCGTCCATTTATAAGTGGATATCATCGCCTTTTCCGCACGCGAAAAATCGATTTCCTTTTCTACGGGTACGATATAATTCATTTTTTTACCTCCAAAAAGCTTTATACCTTAATAATATACGCAAGCAAACTATTTGTCAAGCAAAGAAAAGCAAAGCGGCAAGAATTAACAAATTGTATAAAATTTTTTAGCATTGTCGTATTGATTTTGCAATCGGTTTGCGGTATAATCGTTGCGTATTAAGCTTTAAAAGGAGGTATAGTATGATAGATACCGGTCTTCCCGAGCCCATAGTGACCTTTGCCGGCTACAAGGGCTCTATACAAAACTGCTCGGCACTTACCGTGCGCGAATACGTAAACGACGTTATACTGTTCTTCCGATATATAATCGTCACCCGCCGCGGCGAAAAGCCCGAGCGTGTCGAGATGACCGAAGTAAGCCTTGCCCCGCTGGACTATGAGCTTGCCGAATCGGTGCGTCCGGACGAGGTCTATTCCTTTATGCTCTATCTTTCCTCGGCAAGAGGAAACGGAGTGCGTATCCGCGCAAGAAGGCTTTCGGCGATAAAGGCTTTTTATAAATACCACACCGCAAAATCTCGCAGGCTTACGAATAATCCCGCAAAGGATATCGACAGCCCCACGGTTAAGCCCGCGCTGCCGAAATATCTTTCGCTCGAGGAAAGCATACGCCTTTTAAAAAGCGTACCGAAGGACAGCCCGAATTATCAGCGCGATTATTGTATATTAACCCTGTTTTTGAATTGCGGAATGCGTCTTTCCGAGCTTGTCGGCATTAATCTGCACGATATCGCAGATGATTTTTCAAAGCTATTCGTTACCGGCAAGGGCAGTAAAATGCGCGTGGTTTACCTTAACAACGCTTGCCGCAACGCCTTGATTGCCTATTTAAAGGTGCGCCAAGCCAAGGCGACCGAGCACGGCCAGCCGATAATCGATAAGCAGGCGCTTTTCCTTTCCTCGCGCCGAACGCGTATATCAAACCAAATGGTGCAAACGCTCGTCTACCGTTATCTCGATTTGGCGGGCTTGGGCGGCAGAGGGCTTTCGGTCCACAAGCTGCGCCATACCGCCGCAACGCTTATGTATAACGAGGGCGAGGTCGACGTGCTCACGCTAAAGGATATTCTCGGACACGAGCAGCTTACCACCACACAAATTTATACCCACCTTACCAACAAAAAGCTGGAGGAAGCGGCGGACAAAAATCCGCTTGCCGATGTTGAGTAAATGATAGAAAGAAAAATTTCCGTCGCGAGCTTCGATGTATACCCAAACAGCACGCTAAAGCCCTCCGCATTACAAAAAATAATGCAGCAGTTAGCGCGTGAGGACTGCGACCAAAGCGGCTGTACCTATAACGATATGCGCGCGGTCAATATGGTTTTCGTGCTGACCAAGCTCGGCATAGAAATAAAAAAGCCGGTTTTTGCGTACGACGAATTAACCGTTCGTACCTACCATAACCGCGTTACCGGCATCACCTCGGTGCGTGAATTCGAATTTTTCCGCGACGGCGAAGAAATTATTCACGCAACTACCCAATGGGTTATCGTCAGATACGATACCCGCCGTATTGTGCGCCCGCGCGAATTCCCCTTCGAGCTTAAAGAGCACAATATCGATTGCGCGAGCATCGATATTCCCCGCTCGCTTAACGCGACCGAGCTTACCGAACGCGGCGAACGAATCGTGCGGCTTTCCGACCTCGATGAAAACGACCATCTTAACAACTGCGTTTATTCGGACATCTCGCTCGATTATCTGCCCTATAACAGAAAAGAGGATTACGTTAAAGGCATACGCATAATCTTCCACCACGAAGCAAAGCTTGGCGACGTTTTAAAGATCTCGTCCGACGAAAAGGACGGAAAATTGGTGGTTTCCGCTTATAATACGACAAGCGAAATGAACTGCTTCGAGGCGGATTGCGAGCTGGGAAAAATTTAAGTTGATTTTTACAAAAAGATAGTATATAATATATTGCACTGCAAAAAACGCTTTGAAAGGAGAGTTCGTATGTCGGATGCAATCCGCGGTATCGCAAACAACCGCGCCGCCTACCACGAATATTTTGTAGAAGATAAATTCGAAGCCGGCATCGAGCTTTTCGGTACCGAGGTAAAATCGCTTCGCAACGGCAGGGTTAATCTTAAAGATTCCTTCTGCCGTATCGACGACGGCGAGCTTATCGTCTACGGCGTGCATATAAGCCCCTATGAAAAGGGCAATATCTTCAACCGCGATCCCTATCGCCCCAGAAGATTGCTTATGCATCGGCGCGAAATCGACCGCCTTTTCGGCGCGGTCGGTCAAAAGGGTTATTCGCTCATTCCGCTTTCGATGTATTTCAAGGGAAGATGGGTAAAGGTGGAAATCGGGCTTTGCAAGGGCAAAAAGCTCTACGACAAGCGCGCCGTCGAAGCCGAAAAATCCGCCAAGCGAGAAATCGAGCGCGGTGAAAAGGGTAATTATTAATGGCAACCTGGGTAGTCCATCTGCGCGTGGCGGAGAATATATTAAAAACGCTCGAAAATATCGATGAAACCGCGTTTTATATCGGCTCTATTGCTCCCGACAGCGGCAGAATGGTCGATGATTTCACCTACCTTCCCCCAAAGGACGTTTCGCATTGGAAGCGCGAAGGTGTAAGCTACGAGCAAAGGTTCGAGGATAATTCCGAATTCTATAAAAAATACGCGCAAAACGAGCAGGATAAACGAATGTTTTCCTTCTATCTCGGCTATTACGTTCATATTCTTACCGATACTATATACGTGCGCGATATTATTCACCCATATATGTTCGGACGCGGCCGCGATAATTGGCGCGCGAATATAAAGGCAATACGAAAAGGCTGGTACGAAATGGATTGCCGCTTTCTTGCAAAGCATTCCCCCTACCGCCCGCTCGAGCTTGTCGGTGCAGCAAAAGAATTCGAAAACACTACGCTTGATTATTTCACGCGTGACGATATAACCGAACGAATCTGCTATGCATATGAGTTTTATAAAAGCGCAAAGTGCGATCCGTCCGCCGAGCTTATCACCCACGACGAACAAAAAACCGATGAAATCGTGGAATACGCATCGGAATTTATAAGAAATCTGCTAAAAACAAAACATAATATATGACCGTTTTAAAGGTCACGCGGGGCCGTAAAGGTTTCGACGGGGATTTAGAAACGGAGTAAGCGAGCGGAAGCGCATAACTTCCTAAAAATGTGCACTTAAAATTAAACGCTAACAATAACAAATTAGCAGTAGCTGCCTAAGCGCAGCTACCGTCGCACCCGAGAGTACCGCGGCTCGGGATGCGGCGTGACTTAGCGGTGAACGTGTGTTGGGCAAAGCTTTGAGCCCTTCCATGAACTAATGAAGCTACCGTCCGAGTGAGCCTGTCTTTCGGCATACTCGGTGGGGAATCTTAAAGAAAGACTGCGCTCGGAGAAAGCACCGCGGACAGGTTTTCGGACAGGGGTTCGATTCCCCTCGGCTCCACCAACAAAGGTTGATAATTCGCTTATTTTAAGCGGATTATCGGCCTTTTTTATGTAATTTTCGGAGCTGTCGTTACTGACAGCCCCTTTTTTCTTTTTAAGATTTACGTTGTATATCGCATCGGCAAGAGTCGGTTCATTCTTTATGATATAATCGACAAGCGTTTCGTCCTCGCCTATCCCGAGCGAACGGTTTATTTCGTCTTTAAGAATATCCGCAGGGAGTGTGTTGAGATAAAACTCGATGTGGTCGTAATATACGATCACTCGGTCGAGGTATAAGTTTATAAGCTGACGGTGAAGTTCCTTGTCGCCCGAGCGGAGCAGTCCGCGTGCGTGTGCGTAGGCAAGCTCGACCATCGTTTCGGTTATCACGTGGGTTTTCGATTGCTTTTCAATCTTTTCCACCTCTGCGCGTAACCTTTCGCGCTCGCTTTCAAGGTCGGTCAGCGTTGATAACAGCGCCGAGCTTCCCGTGTTGGCAACGGCGTTTATAATGTTGTCGATCTTACGCGATATTTCCAGAATCGAAGCGTTTAACATCTTCAGTGCTTCGGTGCTTTCGCTGTCGAACGCCGAGTGGTATTTGTAATATTCCTTAACCACGCTTGCGATATTCGATTCATCAAAGACGAGCCGTTCTATCTCGCGCATAATAAAGCTTTCGAGGTATTCGCGCCGTATCTCCTTGTTTCTGCAAGCAAGCGAGGCGGTTCGCTTTCGGTTCGCGCATTGATAACAAACGTATTTCAGCTTGTTCCGACCCGAGAAGTGCCGCACGCCCGTGTATGAAGCACCGCATTCACCGCATATCACCTTGCCGGTGAGCAAATAAGTTTCCTTGCCCGCGTTACTGCTTAATCGGTGCTTGCTTCGCGCCTGCAACAGCGCCTGAACGCCGTACCACACGTCGTCATCGATTATTGCGGGCATACCGCCCTCGATACGAATAATCTCGTCCTCGGGCTTGCTTGCGTGGCTGTTGCGCGTTCCGTAAACGCTCTTGCTCGGCGAGCGGTTGAAGATATAAACGCCTCGGTATTTTTCGTTCCGCAGTATCTCGTGCAGACTGTTTTTGCCGAACGGCTTTCCGCCCCGCGTCGTATATCCCATCGAGTTTAAGGTGTGGATAATGTCGCTGTAACCGACGCCCGAAAGCACTTGATTGAATATCATTCGCACGGCATCGACCTCGTTTTCGTTTATCTCGTAGCGTCGCGTTTCGGGGTTAACCTTGTAGCCGAAGGGAGCGCAACCGCCCATCGCCTTGCATTGAAGTGCCGTTTCGCGCATGCCCTTCATCACCTCTCTTGCGAGGTTGCGCGAATAATATTCGCTCATTCCCTCGAGCACCGATTCAAGAATGATGCTCTCGGGCGAGTCGTCGAGGTTTTCGAGCACGCTTATCAGCGATACACCGCATTTCTTAAGCTCGCGCTTGTAGTATGCCGAGTCGTATCTGTCGCGGCTGAATCGGTCGAGCTTGTGGACGATAACGAGGTCGAATTCGCATTTTTTCGATTCGCGTATCATTTTTTGGAACTCGGGTCGGTCGTCGGTGGTTGCGCTTTTCGCGTGGTCGCAGTATTCGTTAACTATAACCACCTTGTTTCGCTTGCAGTATTCGCGCATAGCGCGTAGCTGTGCGTCGATCGATTCTTCTCGCTGATTGTCCGAAGAAAACCTTGCGTAGAGCACCGCCCTCGGAATTATTCCGCGCGACGTCATTGATTCAATTACTGTCATTTGTTTCTCCTTCCTATATACCTGTACTTG
>JAFTTN010000069.1 GCA_017466805.1 Clostridia bacterium | reverse complement strand
TGCTCTCCCAAAAACGTGTCGTTGTTGGGATTTTTTTTTGTGTGTGATTCTCTCCCCCGATTAGTATCGCGTCGCGGAATTCATTATGAGGCGACGCCGGGCGCTCGCCTCACATGTGGAAAGGGAGGTGTCTTCTCGCAAGCGAGAAGACGGAGGGATTGTTTGTGTCTGCTGCTTTTGACAATCCCTCAGTCACGCCCGTAGTCGTGCGCAACAGCTCACGAGGGAGTGCCCGAAAAATCAAAGATTTTTTGGGGGTTAATGCACAAGGGAGGCTTTAGAGAGAACGAATGATCGACATTGAAGGCTTACCCCTTGGGGGAAGCTGTCGCGGCGTGTACGACCGCCGTGACTGATGAGGGGTAGATGCGTTAGCATCGTTACGGTTATTGTTGAAGTAACAAGAGGATAACGCCGTCTGCGGACGGCTCCCCCTCATCCACCGCGTCCCGCGGTCCCCCTTCCCCCAAGGGAGAAGGCTTCAATGTTGATATCTCTTACCCATTATCTATTATCTAATTTATTTTTTATATTGAAAAAATTAATTCTTTATTGTATAATACAATCGGAGTATTAAAAACGCCAAGGAGGTCGGATATTTATGATGAGAATGCACGACATTATCACAAAAAAGCAGATTGGGCGCGAGCTCGACGAAGAAGACATTGCCTTTTTCGTTAAGGGTGTGACCGACGGCTCTATTCCCGATTACCAGATTTCCGCGCTTTTAATGGCTTTATGGTTCAGGGGTATGTCGGAGGAGGAAACGGTTTGCCTTACCGAATATCTTACCGACAGCGGAGTTATAAACGAGCTTCCGAGCATTAAGGGCAAAAAGGTCGACAAGCACTCCACGGGCGGCGTAGGCGACAAGGTTTCGCTTATAGTCGGTCCGATGGTTGCGGCGGCGAACAAGGGCGTTTACGTTCCGAAGATGGCGGGACGCGGTCTTGGCTTTACCGGCGGCACGCTCGACAAGCTGGAGGCCTGCAAGGGAGTTAACACCGAAATTTCCGCCGAGGAGTTCGAAAGCATAGTGCACGATTTGGGCTTTTGCATTGCTGGGCAAAGCAAGCGGCTTGCGCCCGCGGAATCGCGGTTATCGGCTCTGCGCGACGTTACCGCAACGGCAAACTGCATTCCGCTTATTGCGGCGGGCGTTATGAGCAAAAAGCTTGCAAGCGGCAGCGAGTGTATTGTGCTCGACGTTAAATGCGGCAGCGGCTCGTTTTGCAAAACAATGCGTGAAGCCGAGGAGCTCGCACGGCTTATGGTGCGCATCGGTGCGAAGGAAAAGCGCAAAACTATTGCGATTATTACCGATATGTCTGCCCCTTTGGGCTGTGCTGTCGGCAACAGCGTAGAGCTTATCGAGGCGATACGCGTGCTCGAAGGGCGCGGCGACGAAAGGCTGACAGAGCTTTGCATTACCCTTGCGGCGAATATGCTGTATGCGGCGAACGTTGCCGATTACGAAGCCTGCGTTGCCATTGCCGAGGAAACGCTTTACGACGGAAGCGCGCTTGACAAGCTGGCAGAACTGGTTGAACGGCTCGGCGGCGACAAGCGATATATTTACGACACAAGCCTCTTTGAAGAAAGCAACGTTACGGCGATGCTGGTTGCCGAAAAGAGCGGTTATATTACGAAAATAGATGCCTACGAGGTGGGCAGAGCGGCAAGCGTGCTCGGTGCGGGGCGCGACAGAATGGGCGAAGCGATCGACCATTCCGCAGGCATAATTTTGAACAAGCGCATCGGCGACAGAATCGAAGAGGGCGAAGCCTTGGCGACGCTTCAGGCAAAAACGATCGAGCGCGCGCAAAGCGGTATGGAGCATTTATTCCGCGCCGTTACGATAAGCGACGAAAAGCCGGAACAGCAGAAGATAATCCTGCGGATTATTTAGATAAGAGATAAGAGATAATAGATAAAAGATATTATGACTGTATTTGAAGCGACAAACGTTGCCGAGACCGAGTTGGTTGCGGCGGAAATAGCAAAACAACTTAAAAACGGCGGGTTTTTGGCGTTATACGGCGGCATGGGCGCAGGCAAGACGACTTTTGTGCGCGGACTTGTAAAGGCGTTATGCCCCGAATGCGTTGAACTCGTTCACTCCCCCACCTTTGCGATAGTGAACGAATACCGCGGAAAAGAAATGAACATTTTCCATTTCGACCTATACCGTCTTACCGACGAGGACGATTTATATTCCACCGGCTTTTACGATTATATCGAGCAGGGCGCGCTGGTTATTACCGAATGGACCGAGCTTTTCGAGGACTGTGTGCCCGAAGACGCGCTTCGCTTGAAGATCGAAACGGTGGGAGAAACGAAAAGGAGATTTACTTTATGCTGATAGCGGCACTTGACAGCACGGCGGTGACGGCTTCTGCCTGCATTGCCGAAATAGACAGCGGCAGGGTTAAAACCTTTTCGCTTTTTACGGTTAAAAACAAGCTTACTCACAGCGAAATTCTGCTTCCGCTGCTCGAAAACGCGCTTGAGCAGTACGGCGCGGACGTGGACGATATTCAGCTTTTTGCGGTAAGCGCGGGCCCCGGCTCGTTCACAGGGGTTCGAATCGGTGCAAGCACGGTTAAGGGCTTGGCGTTTGCCAAGGGAAAGCCCTGCGTTGCGGTTTCGGCGCTCGAGGCGATGGCAAAGAATGTCGGCAGAGGCGTGGTTTGTCCGGTTATGGACGCCCGCCGCGACCAATTCTACACCGCGATTTTTAAGGACGGTGTTCGTCTGCTTGACGATTGCGCGCTTTCGGTCGAGGAAATCAAGGCAAAGCTTTCGGATTACCCCGACGTGACGGTTTGCGGCGACGGTATGGAAAAGCTTTTATCGCTCTGCGGCGATTGCGAAAATCTCTTCCCCGCTTCGTTTTCTTCGGCGGACCAAAACGCGCTTTCGGTTGCGGTTTGCGGTTACGAAGCGTTTGCGCGCGGCGAAGCTGTTTCGGGCAAGGACCTGCGCCCGATCTACCTGCGTATGCCCCAAGCCGAGCGCGAGCGGTTGGAACGCGAAAAGAAATGAACGACAGAAAAAACGGCAGGCTTACGCCGTATTCAAAAGTGCTGCGCAAAAATATGACAGACGAAGAAAAGCGGCTTTGGTACGATTGTTTAAAATATTTGCCGATGACGGTTAATCGTCAAAAGGTTATAGGAAAATACATTGTGGATTTTTATTGCGCATCGGCAAGATTGGTTATCGAAGTTGACGGTGTTCAGCACGCAAGCGACGAAGGTTTGGCAAACGACCGACAGCGCGACGAATATCTCGAAAGTCTTGGCTTGTTTGTATTGCGAATAGCAAACCACGACATAAACACCGATTTTGACAACGTATGCACGGGAGTCTACGATATTGTAAAGGAAAGATGCGGAATTGAAGAGTGGTAGCTCCGCCTTTTAACATTGCAGGCTTCTATCGCTTGCGATGTGACTGATGAGGGGCAGCCGTCCGCAGACGGCGTGCTTTCCTTTTGATTGTGGGTGCATTGACCCCTCATCCACCGCGTCCCGCGGTCCCCCTTCCCCCCGAGGTGAAGGCTACAGGAGAACGCATTTTTAACATTGTAGGTTTCTATCGCTCGCGATGTGACTGATGAGGGGCAGCCGTCCGCAGACGGCGTGCTTTCCTTTTGATTGTTGGTGCATTGACCCCTCATCCACCGCGTCCCGCGGTCCCCCTTCCCCCCAGGGTGAAGGCTTCAGAATAACGCATTTTAACATTGCAGGCTTCTCTTTTGAGAGAATCGCTCGCGATGTGACTGATGAGGGGCAGCCGTCCGCAGACGGCGTGCTTTCCTTTTGATTGTGGGTGCATCGACCCCTCATCCACCGCGTTCCGCGGTCCCCCTTCCCCCCGAGGTGAAGGCTTCAGAAGAACGCATTTTAACAAGCTTATAGGAAGCTTTTTGAAATAACAAAATTACTATAAACGAAAAGGAACAGAAAAATGATTGCATTAGCTTGTGACCACGGCGGGCTCGAAATTAAGAACGCCATTATCGAGGATTTAAAGAGCAAGGGGATCGAATATATCGACCTCGGCACGAAGACGACCGATTCGGTCGATTATCCTATTTACGCGAAAGCGCTTTGCAAGGAAATAACCGAGGGCAGATGCGAAAAGGGTATTCTTTGCTGCGGCACGGGTATTGGTATGTCGATCGCGGCGAACAAGGTACGCGGTATACGCGCGGCGGTGCTTTCCGACGAATTTTCGGCAGAAATGACACGACGCCACAACAACACCAACGTACTTTGCCTCGGCGGACGCGTTATCGATTGCGAAAAGGCTGTTAAGCTTGCAACGATATTCCTTAACACCGAATACGAGGGCGGCAGGCACGACAGGCGCGTTGCAATGCTCGAGGATTAAAACCACACCAAAAGAGCCTTTAACGGCTCTTTTCAGAGCGAAGACAAATGGTGTATTTGCGCCCTTGAAAAGCAAAAATAAAAAAGCAGTGTATTTTCTGTATGAAACGGAGGTACACTGTCTTTTTATAAGGAATAGAGATTTTTTATTGTATTTTCAAGGGCTTGCACG
>JAFTTN010000068.1 GCA_017466805.1 Clostridia bacterium | reverse complement strand
GGTATTTATAAGCAAAAAGAAAAAATAAAGGAGGAAAAACGATGAAAAATGCATTCAAACGCACTCTTTCACTCGTTCTTTGTGCGCTGATGTGTGCTACGGCAATCCCGTTTGCTCTTGCGGCAAACGACTATTGGGGGTACGATGATTACGATACCTTCGAAAACCCCGAAACGAGCGAGCTTAGCTCGCACCCCACGACGCTTAAAAAAATAAGCGACAAGGAATACCATATGATAAGCGAAACCGAAGCGGGTACCACCACGATAACGCTTTACGAAACCGCTTGGGGCACATTTAACCTTGCGAAATGGTATTTAAAGGACAAAAGCGGCGTCACCCACACCTTTGTGGGCGGCAGCACCGACCTCGAATACGTTTACCGCACCTCGCTTACCTCGAACGGCACCGCATACTTCACCGGCGGCAACCACGGCAACGAGGCGTTTATATCGCTAAACTTCTACAACGGCGAAAACGGCGAAAAAATAACCCTTTCGAACGGTCAGAGCGCAACCGTAAATATTCTTCATATTATTGAAGAAACCAAGCTTTTGTATATCCCCGATTACAACGGCGACTCTATCGGCGATTACGACGATAAAACCAAAGACAGCTACACCGCAGACGACGTATTTGCAAACGTAACCCGCAAATATACCGTTACCGGTCCGCAGGTACGCCTTAACATCGACCTCGATTACGTAAAAGAGGTTTACCACGGCGTTTCCTATACCTGTATGTTCCCCGTGGCAAAGAAATACGGTCTTTACGCCGATATGTTCGATAAAGACGGCAATATGCTGCGCACGGTAGAAACCGCGGAAATCGGCAAGGCAGACTACTCCGGCCCGATGAACAGCGGCAACAAAGCAACCCGCGCGCTGATTTACGGCAAAAACAATTCGCAATATCAGTTCGATATTCACATCAACACCTACGAGGATTCGCTTGAAAGCCAAAGAAACGCCTTCCTTACAGCGTTTTGGGATATGAACACCGACTCGAACAAGCTATATTTCTCGAAGGGCGACACAACGTTCGTTAAATATCCCGTCGGCAAGCAGGTTCACACCGAATGCGTATGGCAGTTTATATACGACCCTGCGGGAAGAGAGCCCACGCTTGACGATGAAGAAAAGGAACCGAACGCACCCGAGGACAACCTCGCACGCGGACGCGATTACACCATTTCGGTCACCAACGATGACCCCGGCGCACCCGAGTACAACACCTATTACGCAGCCAACCTTACCGACGGCGTTGCCGCAACCGATTTCAACGCAAGCAACAACAGCTGGTTTGCATTCTCGGCATACAAGCCGAACATTATAAACGGTGTCGGCAGCGTTACCGTTAAGCTCGATAAGAGCTATGAAATAACCAAGCTCCGCGCGCACCTGTTCAACAACGTTGCGGGTATGGGGGTTAAGCCTCCGAAATCCGCTTCGGCATACGCATTGGTAGACGGAAGCGAGGTTAAGCTTTGCGATTTCGAAAACATCGTTTCCGAAGACATCGTTGATTATTGGATAAGCGCACAAGCCGAAGGAATAATTACCGACACGGTAATTTTCAAATTCACGCTCGACGGCGGATTTATGTACCTTAACGAAATCGAGGTACACGGCAAGACGGCAGATGAAAGCAAGCCCGAAGGCTTGCTCGGCGACGTTAACGACGACGGCAAAATCGACCAATACGATTACATTCTTGTAAAGCGCCATTACTTCGAAACCCGCATTCTTTCTGCTGAAGAAGCACTCCGCGCCGACGTCAACAAGGATAACAAGGTCGACCAATACGACTACATTCTTATCGCACGCCACTACTTCGGCACCTTTGTTATTGGTTGATTTTTTAAGTGAAAATTATTGCGAGAGAACCCTTTTTATAAAAAGTGTTCTCTCGCGCTCTCTCCCCAAAATTTTTAGCATAAAAATTTTTTAGTGTATCATTGTTGCCTTGGTTATAAATGAAACACAAAATAAGAAATTCTTAAGGATAATGCTATGAAAAAATTAATTTCGTTAATCGCGGCTATCTTAATCGTATTAACGTCTTTACCGCTGGCAATTACCTCGTTTGCAGACGAATACGAAAACACGCTAACCGTTGATATAGACGGCTACGATTGCCACACCGAAGGCAAGGACGTCGTTATCTACACCAACAACACCTCCTCACCAAAGGACGTGCTTGCAAACACCTATTATTTCCGCAACACCAAGGTTATGATTTTCACCGCCGACGGCAGACTTATGGAAGCGGGCGGCGATATGTACGAAAACTCCAGCACGGTTACCGGCTCGCCGCAGGACAAGGTTACTATCCCCGCAGGCGGATTTATGGTAGGCTTTAACCCCTACACCGAAACCCAGCTCTTCGCCGCGTTTAATATCGCTATGGAGGACGCAATGCTCTATAACTCCACCATGTCGATAATATACGATATGAAGGGCAGCTACAATTCCTCTACCAACAAGTTCACGCTTGAATACGACAGCCCGAAGGCACCCTCGAGCGACGCAATCCGATTCCTATTCGTCGGCAACAGCTCGACCTACTTCAACGGCACGCCGATAAAGTTCAAGGGTATGGCAAAGGCGGCGGGAATCGAAATCGACGTTGACTACTGCACCTTCGGCAGCGCTTATCTTTACGAATTTGCCGACGAAACCCACGAACGCGGCATTGCACTCCGCAACAAGCTAAAAAACAACGAATACGACTACGTCATGCTTCAGGACGCGGCAAAGGCAACCTATTCCACCTCGCGTCCCGCTATTGCAAAAATTCTTCCGCTTATCGAAGCAAACGGTGCCGAAGCGTTGCTTTATATGCGCTATTCCGCGGCAAGCACGCTCGAACAAAACAAGCTAAACGCGATTAAGCACCACATAAATTACACCAAGCTTTCCGACCACTTCGGGCTTGAATGCTCACCCGCGGCACACGCATTTATCTACTGCCACGAAAAATACCCCGAGGTATCGCTTTACGCTATCGACGGCGGCCACCATTCGAAAGAGGGCTCGTATCTTATTGCGGCAACCTGGCTATACAAGCATCTCGGCGTTGACCCCGTAGGCAACGCCTACACCGCCGATATGGATTCCGCCACCGTTGCAAAGCTTCAGGAATGTGCAAAGCTCGCAGTAGACGTCGGCTACCCCTTTGATTTCGACGAAAGCCTTATCAACGGCGGCAGCAGCGGCATCGAGGGTATCGATTCGCCCAACGTTGCATACTCCAAGCCCTACACCTCCGACGGCAAACGCTACAGCGATTCCCGCTGGACCGACACCGGCGACGATTTAAAGCCTATCGGCAAGCTTACCGACGGCGTTTTCGCCGAAGCGGGCGACGGTCTTGATATCGGCGCATACTCCGGCTCGAGCATAAACGTAGTCATCGACCTCGGCGGCTATTACAGCGTTAAGGGCGTTAAAACAGACCTTTGGGGCAACACCTGGGGCATCGCCGACCCGAACGGCGCAACCGTAACCTTCTCCTACTCGGTCGACGGCAAGAGCTTCACCCCGCTCGGCGAAACCGTAAAAACGGCAGGCACGGCATCGGGCAACTGGAATCATATCGATTTCCACGCAGTAAACGAAGGCGCGGTTGCACGCTACATAAAGGTAAACTACACCGACACAAACTACTCTTGGACGAGCGAAATAGCGGTATTCGGCGATGAAACCGAAACCCCGCCCGATATCGATCCCGATCCCGATCCCGAAGACCCCGATTTCGTCCCCCCCGAAGAAACCACAAACCTTATCCTCGGTATGAAGGACATCGCTTCCCTTTCGGGCACCACCTATATCGGCGACCTTACCGACGGCGTTAAGCCCACCGTGCTCGACGGCAACAACGCCGAATGGTTCACGTTTTACTACCACACCAACTATCCCGACGACGTCAACGCGCCCGGCGGCGAGGGCACTATATTTATCGACCTCGGCGAAGAAAAGCTGCTTACCGAGCTAAAGCTGCTTACCTTTGTAACGAGCAAGTGGGGTATTAATTCTCCTGCCGCTGTCAGAGTGTTCTACTCCAACACCGCGGCAGACAGCGATTGGACTATGGCAGGCGAATTCACCTATGGTGAAACGGTCGGCGAGGCGGCTTGGGGCACCTCGGTTATCGACGCGCAGGCGCGTTACGTTATGGTTCTCGTAACGCTAAACGGCACCTTTGCAATGTTCAGCGAAGCCGAGCTTTACGGTGCAGACGTTCCCGAAAAGCCCCCCGTCGTAGAGCCCGAATACACTCTTGGCGACGTTAACGACGACGGCAAAATCGACCAATACGATTACATTCTTGTAAAGCGCCATTACTTCGAAACCCGCATTCTTTCGGAAGACGAAGCACTCCGCGCCGACGTCAACAAGGACAACAAGGTCGACCAATACGACTACATCCTTATCGCACGCCACTACTTCGGCACCTTTGTTATTGGGTGAGATTTAAACGAAAATGATTATTACGAGAGAACCCTTTTTATAAAAAGGGTTCTCTCGCGCTCTCTCCCAAAAATTTTCAGGACAAAATTTTTGCAGTGTATCATTGTTGCTATGTCTTGAATTTGCAGCAACGTGATAATCTATCTATTTTCTATTATCTATTATCTATTATCTAAAAAAACGCCAAGCGCAGAAAGTGCGTTGTCCTTAACGGAGAAAATAAAATTCTTTTAAATTCAGCTAAGAACCGGCATCGCATTTGTAATTACAAATGCACTTGGGCAGTAGCCCAAACCCATCTACAACAGAAAAAGAGAAGGTTCAACCGATTGGTCGTTCCTTCTCTTTTCTTTTTAATGAAATATTTTGCTAACGCAAAACGTGAAATAATTCTCTTCGAGAATTGTGAAATATTCGTGCTTTCTCCCGAATGTGAAATGAAATAAATCCCTATACGCCGAAGCGTATTTCACATTGCGAAGCAATATTTCATATCCGTAGGATATTTCACAAATCCCGCAAGGGATTTATTTCGTTGGCGTAATGTCCGTTAAGGACATCACGCC
>JAFTTN010000067.1 GCA_017466805.1 Clostridia bacterium | reverse complement strand
CGGGGGGAAGGGGGGCGCGGGACGCGGTGGATGAGGGGGCAAAGTAATTGCACCCACAATCAAAAGGAAAGTACGCCGTTTGCGGACGGCTACCCCTCATCAGTCACATCGCGAGCGATATGACAGCTTCTCCCAGGGGAGAAGCCTGCAATGTTAAAATGCGTTCTCCTGTAGCCTTCACCCCGGGGGGAAGGGGGACCGCGGAACGCGGTGGATGAGGGGTAATAGTATAATCAAAAGGAAAGTACGCCGTTTGCGGACGGCTGCCCTTCATCAGTCACATCGCAAGCGATTCTCTCAAAAGAGAAGCCTGCAATGTTAAAAATGCGTTCTTCTGTAGCCTTCACCCCGGGGGGAAGGGGGGCGCGGGACGCGGTGGATGAGGGGCGTGTTGTCTTTTAGATAAAACAGACAGATAAGCCCAACAATCAATACCCAAGGCTGAAGTTTTCGAACACCCATTTGCCGTCTTCAAGAATAAAGCGGTAGCGGTATTCCTTAAAATCGCATTGCTCGTCGGTCGCTTCGTCGTTGTCGACAATATCGTAAAATTCGTCCTTTATGTATTTGGCGGTTGCAAGATAAACTATCTCGCGTTCGCTGTGCGATTCTATCGAATATTCCGTGGAAATGTAACTAAGATCGCTGCCGCGCGCACCGTCGGTAAATACGAAAACGCCGTTATAGCGGGCAAAGGAAGGATATCCTTCTTCGTCGTATAAATATTTTACGGCAAGGTCCTTTGCAAAATATTTGCGGGTTTCGGCAATAAACGCTTCATAGGTCGGGAAACGCTCGTCATCGCAAACCGTGAAATACCATTTTTCGATTTCTCCGCTTTTATACCTAAGGTTTACGATAATGTTTTCGCTGCCGCGGATAGAGCCGAGCCCTGTGAAATTGCAATAATGCTCTATCGCAGGCTCAAAGATTTTCTTGCTTATTTCATCGGGAGTCATAGCTATAAGCTCTTCGTAGCTGTATTCGCGTCCGCCCGAAACCGATCTTATTTCCTCGGGCGTTGCAATAATATCGGCGCAATCAACGGTATGCACCTTTGCGTAGCTTTCCGCCGTAATTGCGTTTTCGGGAGTGAGCGTAATACCGTGCGGGCGCACTTTGTTATGCGGCATGATATAATACAGCACCTCGTGCGAGGTAAAATCAGCGTTAAAAATAAATGCTTTAACGGTAATCGCTTCGCCGTCGCTTATCATATCCTCGATATGCAAATTATCGCTCCACGTGCTTATACAAACGTCGGCAAACTGCCTTCCGCCGCCGGTACCCGCGCGGTAAATTTCGCCGCCGCCAAGCTCGTTTTCGGAATACGCGGTAAAGATATAATTCTCGTCGTCAAGCCAAATCACAGTTTTGGGCGAATATCCGTCGGGCAAGCCGTATATTTCCTCTTGCCACACCTTTTGCGTGTCGTAATAATAAATGTGAATTTCGCCGTCGGCGCTGAATAAAACCTTGCTTCCGTCGGGGGAGGGAAGAATCGCATCAAACTGTACTGCGGCAAGCAAAATTTCGTCGCTCTTGCCGCGCTTCATATGAAGCTCCTGACCGTGCTCCTTCGCAATGGTATAGAAAAAGTCGTTTCGGTTAACTGCAAATTCAACAATACCCTCGTCCCAAGGCATAGGCGGAGGGTTCTTTTCGCCGCCCGCGCTCGAAAAATCGGATATTTCGAAACCGCCTTGGTCGGTAAAGCTCTGCTCGTTGTCGAAGTCAGAGCAGGAGCAAAGTAAAAGAATGCACAAAAGAAGAGATAAAACCGAATAAACGTTAAATTTTTTCATAACCCAAACCTCCTTAATTTGCGTTTTTGCAATTATCGGCGTATGCCGTATATATTTGTCGGGGGATTTTTTGCCCCTTCATTCGTATAGACGAATTTCCCCAACGTTTTGTCACATAAATACATATAAAAATATTAACACGTTGTTATTATACCATAAACATTTTTCTTTTCAATAGCAAAATCCGCCTGCTTTCGATTTTTGCAATAAAAAAAGAGCCGTTAAAGGCTCTGATTCAGTCTGTAGACAAAGTCTACAGACTGAATCAGAGTGAGAGAAATGAGGGTAGTTTGCGCGAAATGCGAGCGTCGGCGTAGTATTCTACGGCAGTCGAAGCATTTCGTGCAAGCCCTTGAAAATACAATAAAAAATCTCTATTCCTTATAAAAAGACAGTGTACCTCCGTT
>JAFTTN010000066.1 GCA_017466805.1 Clostridia bacterium | reverse complement strand
TATTGGTCAACTACACCGTCGACGTTAACGTCGCCGCGCTTGAATTCGTCGCCCACGAGAATGCGGGTTTCGAAATAGTGACGCTTAACGAGAATGTAATCGTACTGGTCGATTTTGCCGTCGAGGTTTACGTCGCCGAGAGCAACGTCGTCGGGCTCGACCACAGGAGGAGTTACAATAGGCTCGTCATCGTCGATAATTTCAAAATACGAGGTGCATACGTAGCTATCATCGTACCAAGCCACTGCGGGAGTCGAGGTGGAAACGATAGGATTCAACGGGTCGATGCCGTAGAACTTGAATTCGTCGCCAACCTTCCAGGTCTGCGCCTGTGCGATAGCCGCATCACAGTTGGGCGAGGTAAAGTCGGTATCGCCGATACCGAGCTCGATATAGTTGTTACCCTTGTTTATCGCATAAACGAATCCGCCGTTGGGAATTGCAAGTGC
This sequence comes from Clostridia bacterium, assembly GCA_017466805.1. Taxonomy (GTDB): domain Bacteria; phylum Bacillota; class Clostridia; order Oscillospirales; family CAG-382; genus Coliplasma. The sequence continues at coordinate 132,438 of JAFTTN010000066.1, read as the reverse complement.
GGTACCGCTACCATCGGGAATACCGTCGGAAATAGCGGTAATCTTGTATACGCCTGCGGTGCCGGTGGGTGCAAACGCAACGTGCAACCACCAAACCGCGCCCTCGTATGCGCTTGTGAATATTGCGCCCGCGCCCTCGGAGTTGTGATCGTTAATATGGGTTACCCAGAATACCTTTGCATCTGCAGGCTTTTCAACGGGCGTGCTCGAGGTAGTCTTGACTTCGATAGTGGGAGTAACCGCAAGAGCCTTGTTCGCAACGTCGACGTTGGTAAGAGTAAGCACGTCGCCAACCTTTAGGTTTTTAACCGTAGCGGAGTTCGCGCGCGAGCCGAGTTTAGGATCATCGGTGCCGCTTTCCCATTCGTGACAAGCAACGAGAATCTGGTTGCTGTTAAGAGTGATTGCGGGGGTATCGGTACCGGTGCCGGTGGTTACAGAGGATACTACGTAGTTTGCACCGTTCCAGGTTGCAATTACGTTGGTAGTATAGGAAATATTGAAGTTGGTTACGTTGATTTCGCCCTGATCGGGAGTGAAAATAACCGTATCGCCCGCTGTGATATACTTGTTCACGCCGGTAACGTATACTCTGCCGCTTGCCGCAATGGGATTGTTCATTGCCTCGACCTCTTCGAGCCATACGTGGTTGCCGCCACTTGTTACGGTAAACTTAATATATCTTTCGGTGCGGGTGGTGTTGGTCTTAACCGTATAGGTGAACATATTCCAGGTATCTGTAGTCCCGGAGGTGCGATATCTGACAGTGGTATAGCTTACGTCGGTAAAGTTAACGCCGTCGTTCGAAACCGAAATAGCAAGCTTTGCGGGAGCGGTAATGCCCCAGCTTTCCATCTTTGCCGCATAAATACGGTAGGTGTTGGTGCTTACGTTGCCGCCCATATCGAGAACAACCTCGATCGTATCGTTCGAATTGTAGCCCGAGAACATATTATTGCCGCCGTCGGTATTGCCCTTTACGCCATCGGTAAGACGCTTGCCGTCATCGACGTATATGTCGGTTCTGCCGCTTTCGGTGGTGGTATAGCTTTTGCCCTTGGATACAACGTTTTCTGCGCTCGCTACGGTGTTTGCAAGTGCTTTATCGAGCTTTTGCTTTGCAGCGGTAAGCTGGGTATCGCTCGAGTTAGAATCGTTGTAAAGAGTGCAGGCCTCGGTGTATGCCGAGCGAAGAGTTGCAAGGTTTGCTTCGGTGTAATAGTCGTAACGAACGCCCTTTGCCGCGGTTATCGAGGTATGAAGCTCATCGCGCGGAGTCGAAGCCGAGCAGGAAAGCTGAATAACTCTGTCGTCGTTATTGAGTATGTAGCCGTCTACGACTGCGCCGGTAGTGGTGGAAATACCCTTTACCTTAAGTCTGCCGTTACTCGCAACGCCAACGACCTCGAACATCGAAAATCTTTCGGAATAATAAGACACATCGGTTGCCGTTTCGGTTGCATATATATATTTGGAAGCGTTGCATACGTAGTAACCGGGAGTGGGGTTTGCGCCGCTGTAATCGATCTTTTTAACCGCGCTGTTCGTCTTGTAAGGAAGTACGCCGTAGCCGGTTATGTAGTAATAATCGAGCGCGTATTTCTTGAAGTAAACACCGCCGCCGTCGGCATTAAGACCGTTTTGGTTGCTGGTGTTGCCCTCGATGGTGTAAACGTAGCTGCTGTCGGAGTAAACGACGATACCGATATGGTCCTCACCGCCGCTGGGGCCGTCCCAGCAGAAGAAGATAAGGTCGCCCGATTGGGGCTGATAGGTGTTGCCGTTATATGCCTTGGATCTTTGGAAATAGCCGCAGGTACGAAGCTGGTTTGCCCACATAGCACAGCCGACCTCACGCCAGATGTAGTTCGAGTTACCCGAGTGATTACGGGTCCAGTCGCTCATCGAGCCCTGATCGGTACATCTCGCCTGATAAAGCGCCCAAGAAACGAAGGTTGCGCACCAAGCGTAGTTGCCGCCGCCGTAACCGTAGCCGAAATCGCCCATATTGTAGCAATATTCGGTGTAGTTACCGCTACCGCCGCCGATACCGTCAAAGTCGTAAGCAGTGGGGCTTTCCTGGTATCCGAGCTGAGAAAGCGCAACAGCAAGAACGTCGGTTCTGCCGTCGCCGGTAAGCTCTAACTTCTGAAAATTCCTATAAAACTTACTGCCCATATAGCTCGAGTGCGCGCCGTTCGCGCCGGTTCTATAGGTCAGTGCCGAAACCTGAACTGTCGATTCGGGAATTATTGCAACAAGCATTGCCGTAAGCATAACAAGACAAAGCAACACCGATATCGATCTTTTGATACAGCCGGTCATAATATCCTCCAAAATGTTTTTTATTCTTCGCGCAAGCGATATTACGCGATTTTATTTATTATAAAAAATATAATAACACAAATTCTTTTGCTTGTCAACGAATTGTATATTTTTTATCAAAGAGTGATTGTTTTTTATGCACTTTGAACAATATCCGCTCCACCTTTTTGTTCGCAAAGAATAATAAAAAAGGGAGTCTTGCGACTCCCTTTAGGCTTTATTCAAATTACTGCTTTTTCTTCTTAAGAACTACTACAACCACTGCAGCAACGATTGCAACGGCAGCAACTACGATAGCAGCGATAGCGATGGGGCTAAGACCGCCTTCGTCGTTTTCTTCTGCTTCGGAGGATTCGGTTGCAGCAACCGATTCTTCCTTGGATTCTGCCTTGGACTCTGCAACAGATTCAGCTTCGGATTCTGCAACAGATTCAGCTTCGGACTCTGCAACAGATTCAGCCTCGGATTCAGCTTCGGATTCGCCGCCTACTTCAGCGTCGCCTTCGTAAATGCTGTAGGTAGCGGTGCAAACGTATGCATCATCGTACCAGTTTACGTCGGGAGTAGAGGTAGGAATGGTCTGACCTTCAAGATCAAGTCCGGTGAACTTAACGAGAGTTCCGGTCATCCAGTTCATCGATACGTCGTTAATTGCGTTGGAGCAGTTATCGGAGGTGTAGTCGATGTCCGCGGGGTTGTTGTTGATCTCTACGTAGTTGTTACCGTAGTTAGCAGCCCAAACGAAGCCGCCTTCGGGAATATCGAGCGCAAGCGCAGAGCCGTCTGCAAGACCGTTCGAGGTATCTACGATTTGGTAAACGCCTTCAACATCGGTGGGAGCAAACGCAAAGTGAATCCACCAGCCTGCACCGCTGTAAGCTTCGGTAAATACAACGCCCGAGCCTTCGATAGTGTTGTTATTGAAATGAGTAAGCCAGAAAGGCTTTTCTTCTTCTGCAGCTACGCCGGTAGGAATCATAAGGCAAAGCATAAGAAGCGCGATAAGAAGTGCTGTAAATCTCTTCATAATTAATTCTCCTTTAAAAAATTTACCTAATTATACCGCAACCAAACGAAAAAGTCAATAGCCACACCCAAACATAAACTCCAAGTCTTCGGCTATATCCCGCTCGCTCTCCAGCCCTACCGATAACCGCAAAAGCCTGTCGGTAATACCGATCCTTTCGCGCATTTCCTGCGGTATCGATGCGTGCGTCTGCGTTAACGGATAGGTTATCAAGCTTCTGAATCCCCCCAAGCTTTCGGCAAATTTTATAATTCTTCCGCCCCTTATTAAGCTCTTCGCGGTTTCGGCGCTGTCAACGCTAAAGGTTACCACCCCGCCGTAGCCCCGCGCCTGATCATTCATCAGCCCATGTCCGTCGTGCTCGGGCAAGCCGGGGTAAATAACGCTTTCCACCTTCGGCATCCGCTTCAAAAGCTCTGCCGCCGCAAAAGCGTTTCTTTGGTGCTTTTCCATTCGCAAGGCAAGCGTGCGTATCCCGCGCAAAACAAGCCAGCTTTCAAACGGAGCAAGCGCATTGCCCAGCGTCATCGAAATAAGCTTTAGCTTTTCGGCAATTGCCGCCCGATTCGTCACAACCGCCCCTGCGAGCACGTCGTGATGCCCCGAAAGATATTTTGTCGCCGAATGCAAAACCAAATCCGCCCCCAAATCAAGCGGGTTTTGAAAATAAGGCGTCAAAAAGGTGTTGTCGACCGCAAAAACCGTACTATACCGCCTGCAAAGCAAACCGATTTCTCTCAAAGGCGCAACCTTCATCATCGGGTTGGTCGGCGATTCGGCAAAAACCATCGCCGCCCCGTCCTTCAAACGCGCTTCAAGCAGCTCGGTGTCGCTCATGTCGACAAATTCAAAGCCGATTTTGTATTTAGCAAAAATATTCCGCGCCATACGGTAGGTTCCGCCGTACAGATCGTCGGAAATAAGTACCCTGTCGCCGCTTTTCAAAAGCGAGAACACACCGTTCACCGCTGCCAGCCCCGACGAAAATGCAAAAGCGTACTTCCCGCCCTCAAGTTCGGCCAGCTCGCGCTCCAACAGCGCGCGCGTCGGGTTCGAAAGCCGTGTGTACGAATACTCGCCCCCTCCCTCGAATGTCGAGGTTTGAAATATCGGCGGCGATATCGAAGCCTCGTAGCCGTTCCCGCCCTCGCCGATTATACATTGCGTTTCCTTGTCAAACATATTGCATCACCCTATTCAGTTTATGCAAGCTTCGCCGTTGGGTTAAAAAGTAAAAGGCTCTTGCATTTCGCAAAAGCCTTTGTTGCTATTTAGAATAAATTGAGTAATTCGCTCTATCCAACCGTTGCAATCACAAAACAAAGTCCGATAGTCAACAAGAGAATAAGCAACGCGCGCGTAATATTCCTGTACCGTAGCTTTGCGCCCTTGCACCTCCGCATAAGAGCGAATATCATAAAAAACGAAGGGCTCTTTATCTCTGTCAAAAGCGTATCTTGCGAATACAGCTCGAGCGTGCAGGGCTCAAAACGAGTGTATTTTCGAATAACACCGCTGTTTATCACGATTTTGTCGACTTTGCAATATTCAACGCGCGTTTCTTTATACAAAAGATCGCCGTCTTCAAAAATAACCGATGGCTTTTTAAAAGGAAGCGTTAGCAAATTCAATGACGAAAACAGCACCGCCATTCCGAGCATTCCGAAAAACGTTAACGGAATAGTCGAAAGCACGTCCTTCGCCGTATATTTGTCGCCGCCGAGAATAAATATCATAAGCGGTATGGCAATACAATAGGGAAGCCCGATTTCTAACATATAAAAAACGAATGTAGAAAAGGAATTTGTTCTGTGCTTTTTCATATCGTTTTGCCCCCTTCTGCTTTTTCGTATACGGCTAAAGCGTCTTTGTTGATTGTAACACTAATGCATTAGAATGTCAACGATTTTCCTTTGGTTTGTATCGCGGTTTTGTATTAAGGATTCGAACTCAAACTGATTTTAGTGAAATATTCGGCGCCCGCCGAATGTGAAATAATTTCCTTACGGAAATTGTGAAATATTGCTCATTCGTCGCAATGTGAAATGAAATAAATCCGCTCACGCCCGCAGGCATTTCACACGCCGTAGGCGTATTTCACGCACGAAGTGCATTTCACAAATCTCGCAAGGGATTTATTTCGTTGAAAAGAAACACCATTTGTCTAGTAGACAAATGGTGTTTCTTTTCTGGCAGCGGGATAGGGATGCGAACCCCAACAAACAGAGTCAGAGTCTGTCGTGCTAACCGTTACACAATCCCGCTATATTCGATTTCGCGCTTTCTCGGCGCGACATTTATTGTATCACCGATTTTGCCGATTGTCAAGACCTTTTTTCTAAAATTTCAATCTTATGCCTCTTGCACGCTATTATTTTTTGCCATATTCCCCTGTTTTTCGCTTTTTTAGCGACACAATCTTTTAAAAAAATGTAAATAATGGCGTTTTCTCTTTACAAAAACAACTTCTTGACTTATAATAATATAGTTAATTAATATATAAGGAAAGGTGTGCCCGTATGCGTTCACAGAAATTACGCGTTGTCGCAGTTATTGTAATATCGCTTATTATGGCGGCGTTGCGCACTGTTATCGTCACCTTTAATATGGAAAAAAATCTAATAAATAACGATACCTATTACCTCCCCGATAATATCGAGGTAACGGCGTTCACCGCAGTCAGCATAATGTTCCTGCTCGTATTTCTCTTTTCGGCGGTAACGCTCGGCAGAAAAAAATCTCTGCATCTCGAGCGCGCACACGGCGCTATGCCCGCCGCCTCGCTCGTTCTTGCCTTTTCGCTTATCGGCGCTGTTTTGCTGTATGCTGTCAGCCTGTTCGGCGGATATATCGAATTTTCGGTTATAAAGCTGATTCTTTTCCTGCTCGCCGCGCTTTCTGCAGTTAAATTTCTCGTTTCGGGCTTGTGCTACAACAAAAAGCAAAGCGAAAACGTTCACGCCTTCGCCGCGCTCGCCCCAATTCTGTTTTCGGCAGTCCGCATCCTTTCGGATTTTATCGACACAAGCTCCGCTCCGCTCGCCTCCTCGGGCGCATACCACATCGTAGGGCTGGTTGCCGTGCTTCTTTACTTCTTTACAGAAGGAAAATCCTATATCTACAACACCTCCGCCGCACTCTTCAACAGCTTCGGCTACACCGCAATCTTCTTCCTGCTCGTTTATTCGGTTCCCAATCTCGTGCTGCATTGCTTCGGCAGCTTTTCGTTCGATTGCGAAGCGGCGTTCTCGGTAGTCGATCTCGGCTTGGTGGTATATATTGCCGCACGTCTTTCCTCGGCTCAAATCCGCGAAAGCAACGGCTAAGCGCTATGTCAAAAACAAGAAAGCTGTATTTTGCAAGGCTTTTTGCAAGAATACTAATACTTTTCGTCTGTATTTTTCTATATTTCTTCGCGCCGCAAAGCTTCAAAATTCTCGAGGGTTTGGAATTTTTCAATTCTCTCTCGCCCTTCCACCTTTTGTGGATAATTTGGGTTTTCGATATGATCGCCCAAATTTTTCCGATTAAAAGCAAGCTTGCGCTCGGCTCGCTAAAGCTGTTTTCCAACCGTTTCCGACCGGTACGCGATAAAATAAGCGCGCAGGCACTTCGCAACCATATCGTTTCCACAACGAAATCCGCCTACCGCGTTATGATTATTTGGGTGCTTCTCGTTGCGGCGATCGGCGCGCTCCGCCTGCTCGGTATAATCGATAAACCTACAGTATTTCTCATTTCGGTGCTGTTTTACGTTTGCGATCTTATCTGTGTGCTTGTATGGTGCCCGTTCCGACTTATTATGAAAAACAAATGCTGCACCACCTGCCGCATTTTCAACTGGGACCATTTTATGATGTTCTCGCCTCTTGTCTTTGTCGGCGGCTTCTTCGCGCTTTCACTGTTTTTCCTTTCGTTAATCGCTTGGCTCGTTTGGGAAATAAGCATAATGCTCTACCCCGAACGCTTCTGCGAGGCAACCAACGCATCGCTGAAATGCTCGGAATGCACCGACAAGCTCTGCACGCAGTATTGCCAAAAGCTACGAAATTAAAAAATAAGGAACATAAGGTAAAAGCCCTATGTTCCTTTCTTTTTTAAAGTATATCAAGCTCCGAAAGCAAATTTTCCTCGTTCAGCTCAAGCATACCCTTGTCGCAAAGCGATGCAAGCTTGGGGTTAATCGGAATTTTTGCAACCTTGGCAATACCGTGCGCTTCAGCAACCTCGTCCACGTTGCTTTCGCCGTAGATATAGTGCTTTTTGTTGCAATCGGGGCATTCGAAATAGGAATAGTTTTCCACAAGCGCAAGAATCGGAATGTTCATAAGCTCTGCCATTCTCACAGCCTTGCCTACAATCATCGAAACCAAATCCTGCGGGCTGGTAACTATAACCATTCCGTCAACCGGAAGCGATTGGAATACCGTTAGCGGAACGTCGCCGGTTCCGGGAGGCATATCGATAAACATAACGTCGTTTTCGCCCCAGTTAACGTCAGTCCAGAACTGCTTTACAGCACCTGCAATAACAGGACCTCTCCAGACAACAGGGTCGCTTTCGTTGGGAAGCAAAAGGTTAAGCGACATAATCTTAATACCGGTTTTGCTTTCGGGAGGAAGCATTGCCTCGCCGTCGCTCAAAACTCCGCTGTTAACACCGAATATTCTCGGTATCGAGGGGCCGGTAATATCCGCGTCGAGCACGCAAACCTTTTTGCCGTTTCTCTGCGCGTTTATCGCAAGCAAACTCGTCACCAACGATTTACCTACGCCGCCCTTGCCGCTTACAACCGCAATAACCTTACCGATCTTGCTGCCTTCGCGCAGCTTTTCAATCATACTTTCCTTGCTTTTTTCTCTGCTCGAGCAGTTTGCACTGCAGCTCGAGCAATCGTGCGTACATTCGCTCATTTTTTCTGTTCGTGCGATGTTCGTCCGTTGTTCTTCGCCGCTTTCCGCCAACCAAAGCGTTCCGCGAACTCATTCGAAGCCCTACCAACACCGCTTTTCTCCTTATTGCTTATTATTTACCGTTTTATAATTAATATCCGATTGTTTTTAAATACTCGCGGCTCAATTTTGCACATTCAAGGCAGGTTTTGCCGTTCGTAGGCTCGTCCTGCTCGACGATAAGCCATTCGACACCGCATTTTTCGGCAGCTTTAATAATCGCCTCGAAATCCTGCACGCCGTGGCCGACGGGACGAAACTCAAAGCTTTGCTTCTTTTCGCCGTCTTCGTCGTCAATGCCGATAAGCGCATACATATTGTCGCTCTTTTCGCCAACGTAGTCCTTTAAATGCAAAAGCGGACAACGGTTTGCGTACTTTTCGAGATAGTGAATAGGGCTTTCGCCCGCAACCGAAACCCAACAGGTATCCATCTGCATCTTCAAAACGTCGGAAGATATCGTATCGTAAAGATTATCGAATCCAAACTCGCCGTTTTCAAGACGTGCAAACTCAAAATCATGGTTGTGGTAGCTTAAAGCCATGCCGTTTTCGGCAAGAAGCTTGCCGATACGCTCGAAATTCCCGCGCGTTTCCTCGTAATTTTCTCCGCCGGGACGGTCCTCCGCGCTAAGCCAGGGAATAACGATATTCTTGCAGCCAACCGCCTTGTAATCGTCGATAACCTTTTGAGTGTCCGCCAAAAGCTCGGGAAGCGAAACGTGTGCCGAAACCGGAACCAAGCCGATTTCGCGCAGAAGCTCTGCCACCTCGCTTGGAGCTTTGCCGTAAAGCCCTGCAAATTCTACGCCGTCATATCCGTATTCCTTAACCGCCTTAAGCGTGCCGACCAAATCTTGCTTTGCATCGTCGCGAAGCGAATAAAGCTGAATTGCAACCGGTAACATATTTTTCTCCTTTAAATTATTCCGCCCACTTGCCGTCTACAAAAATCGGAACAGCCTTGCCGTCCTTATATCCGGTAATGCAAAGATCCTTGCTGCCGATCATAAAGTCGACGTGTATCATCGAATCGTTAACGCCAAGCTCGTGAAGCTCGTCAAGAGTCATATTTTCAAAGCCCTTAACACAGCCGGTATAGCCCATACCGAGCGCAACGTGGCAGGATGCGTTTTCATCAAACAGGGTGTTGTAGTAAAGCAGTCCGCTTTCCGCAATAGCCGAATCCTTCGGAACAAGCGCAAGCTCTCCGAGCATTCTGCTGCCCTCGTCGGTGGTAATTATCTTGCCCAAAGCCTCTTCGCCCTTTTCGGCGTGCCAGGCAACCGCTCTGCCGTCCTCGAAATCGATATAAAAGTTTTCGATAAGCGTGCCTCTTGCCGAAAGCGGCATAGCCGAAACCAATCTGCCGCTGCAGCTTGCCTTTTTCGGAGTGGTAAATATTTCCTCGGTAGGCATATTCGGGTTATAGAATACGCCGGAAAGGGTATATTCACCGCCGCCGCACCAAACGCTTTCCTTCATAAGCTCGCACTTAAAATCGGTGCCGTTCTTCGAGGTGTAGTGCAGATAATCAAACTGCTGTGCGTTGAGCCAATCGCACTTTGCACGGAAGTTTTCGTTCTTTTTGTCCCACGCCGCAATAGCATCGTTTTCCTCGTCGCAAAGCACGGTTGCAAGTATCGCTTCCCAAAGCTTTTCGACAGCAACGCTCGTGCGCTCGTTCGGGAACACCTTCTTTGCCCAAGCCTTGCCGGGTATCGCACATACAAGCCATTGGTGCTTGTTGTCCATCGCATCGCGGTAGGGCTTAACCTTTTTCGATATTGCAATGCTTGCGCGCGCTACCTTTTCCTGATTAACTCCCGCCAATCCGTCGGGATCCTCGCAGATAAGGCGGATTCTTGCCGGCAGAATTTCGGAATCGTGCTTAACCTTTTCCACCTGCCAATCGGGCACGTTGCAAAGCGAGCGCACGGTGCGGTGTCTGTAGGAAAGCTTGGTAAGCTGTGTCATCGACCAATCAACGCGCACGTTGCCCGCGCCCGCACGGTAAGCCTCCTCGGCAAGTATCGCAACGAATTCAGCCGCTTCAACGTCTGCACCGATATTAAGCTGCTGTCCCTTTTGGATATTAATTCCCTGCTTAACAAGCAGTTTGGCGTATTTTCTTTGCAAGCTCTTTTTCATTTTTTCGTTCCCGCGGAGCAATATTGCGCTTTTTGGGGCAAAGGCTCCGCCGTTCCTTTCGTTTTTCGTAAACAATGGGGCTGTAAAACAGCCCCTTATTTATTACTTGTCTTCGTCTTTTTTTCTGCCGAAAAGCGATTTCTTTTCCTTCTTTTCAGCCTTGTCTTCTTTTTCCTTCATTTTAATGCCGCTGTCGGCCTTAACCGATTTTACTTCCTTGGCTTCGGGCTCGTTTGCCTTTTCGAGCACCGACTGAACAGCCCATTTCTGAATCTGAATCTTGGTTCTGTTGCCGGAGGTTTCGATAAGAAGCATTTCTTCGGTAACCTTAACGACCATACCGACGATACCGCCTGCGGTAACGATAATATCGCCAAGCTCAACCGAATTGCGCATTTCTGCGGTTTCCTTTTCCTGCTTCTTCTGCGGACGGTAAAGGAAGAAATAGAACACTATCGCAAGCAATGCGAGCGGAAGAAGTGTTAAAAGCATCGAGCCCTGCTCTGCAGGAGCGGTTTCGAGCATTAAAAGCTTTGTTAAATTCATTTTAAATTACCTTCGTTGTATTTTATTCTTTTTACACTCTTGCAGCAAAGAGTGCTTTCGTCAATTTCGAACACCGCACCGCGCAGGCAAACGTCGCTCTTCGAAGGAATCCCCTTCATTCGAATGTTTTGCGTGTATCTCGGTACAGCCGTTTCATAGGTTACGCCGATAATCGAATCCTCGCCGCCGCACATGCCGATATCGGTAATGTATCCGCTTCCGCGGTCGGTCAAACGCTCGTCTGCGGTTTGAATATGCGTGTGTGTTCCGAATACAATCTGCAATCTTCCGTCGAAAACGTGCATAAAAGCAAGCTTTTCGCTCGTCGCCTCGCCGTGAAAATCGCATACAGCAAAATCGTATTTGCCCTCGAGCGAGCTCAAAAGCCTTTCAACCGCGCGGAAGGGCGAATCGTTCGGGTCCATAAAAACCTGACCGCAAACCGATATAACCAACGCGCGCAGCCCGTTTTTTACCGGTACGATGCAATATCCCTCTCCCGCAGATTCGGGCGGAAAGTTCAGCGGACGTAAAACCCGCGGCTCCTTTTCCAAAAGGTCGAATATCGCATACCTGCGGAACGAATGGTTGCCGCCGGTAAGCACGTCTGCACCGCTTTCGAAAAGTAAATCGGCGTCGTATTTGTCAAGCCCGCTGCCCTCGTGCGCGTTTTCGGCGTTAACGATAACAAGGTCTGCCTGCTCGGCGTTTATTATTTTTCGTAAATTTTTACGTATAAACTCCATACCCGGCGAACCGAATACGTCGCCCACCGCAAGCACCTTTATCATAATAAAACACCATCTTGCAGAATTTTCTGTTATATGTTACTCAACAAATTTGCAAAAGCAACCGCAATTACAAACCGCCGTGCGCCTATTTTAAGCGGTTCCGTTCGTGCAAAGTGCAACGTTCTGCGCCGTTACGGACTGTTTATCGCCTTAACCCACTCTTATGTTTTAAGTGTTTTAAGCGTTAAGTATTTTAAGCGGTTCGGAGCGGATGCAGATTGTGCGAACGGCACCCGAAGCTGTACACAGGTACTGCGAGCGGTTCCGTTCGTGCAAAGTGCAACGTTCTGTGCCGTTACGGACTGTTTACCTAACCCACTCTTACGTTTTAAGTGTTTCAAGCGGTTCGGAGCGGATGCAGATTGTGCGAACGGCACCCGAAGCTGTACATAGGTACTGCGAGCGGTTCCGTTCGTGCAAAGTGCAACGTTCTGCGCCGTTACGGACTGTTTAAAATTATTTGGCGTAGTCTACTTGACGCATTTCTCTTATAACGTTAATTTTAATCTGACCCGGATATTCAAGCTCTTCTTCGATCTTGCGGGCAATATCGCGGGCGATAAATACCATTTCGTCGTCGTTCACCTCGTCGGGCTTGACCATTATGCGAACCTCGCGGCCTGCCTGAATAGCGAAGGATTTTTCAACGCCGGTAAACGAGGTTGCAATCTCTTCGAGCTTCTGCAAGCGCTTAATATAGGTTTCGAGATTTTCGCGTCTTGCACCGGGACGTGCAGCCGAAACTGCGTCTGCCGCCTGAACGATCATAGCAACGAGGGTATGGGGCTCAACGTCGCCGTGGTGCGCCTCGATAGCGTGAACTATGTCGCGGCTTTCCTTATACTTGCGGGCAAGGTCGACACCGATCTGAACGTGCGAGCCGTCGATTTCGTGTGTCATCGCCTTACCGATATCGTGAAGCAGACCTGCGCGCTTCGCTTGGGCAACGTCAACGCCCAATTCGGAAGCGATCATACCTGCAATGTGTGCAACCTCAATAGAGTGCTTAAGCACGTTTTGACCGTAGCTGGTACGGTATTTAAGTCTGCCGAGCAGCTTAACAAGCTCGGGGTTGATTCCGTGTACGCCGGTTTCGTAGGTGGCTTGCTCGCCCTCCTTCTTAATAACGGCTTCAACTTCCTTACGGCTCTTTTCAACCGTTTCCTCGATTCTCGAGGGGTGAATACGACCGTCGGAAATAAGCTTTTCAAGCGTAAGTCTTGCAACCTCTCTGCGAACCGGATCGAAGGTGGAGATCGCAATAGCTTCGGGGGTATCGTCGATAATAAGGTCGACACCCGTAAGCGTTTCGATAGCGCGGATGTTTCTGCCCTCGCGTCCGATAATTCTGCCCTTCATTTCATCGTTGGGAAGGTCGACTACCGAAACGGTGGCTTCTGCCACGCTGTCTGCCGCGCAGCGCTGAATAGCAAGCGCGATTATGTTCTTGGCTTCGTCCTCTGCCTTGTCCTTGTATTCCTGTTCGACCTCAAGCAGCTTCATAGCCATTTCGTGTCTTGCTTCGCTTTCGACGCGTTCCATAAGTGCGGCACGCGCGTCCTCGGAGGTCATGCCCGAAATTTTCTGCAGTAATTCCTCCTGCTGAGCAACAAGTTCTTCCGCTTTGGTTTTCAATCCCTCGTTTTCGCGGATTTTCGCATTAAGCGTTTCTTCTTTCTTTTCGAGGGCTTCATACTTCTTGTCGAGATTTTCTTCCTTCTGCATTGCACGTCTTTCCATGCGCTGAAGGTCGTTTCTTCTCTCTTTCAATTCGCGCTCGGTATCGTTTTTAATCTTGAGCGCTTCTTCCTTTGCCTCAACCAGCTTTTCCTTCTTTGCGGTTTCGGCGTTCTTTGTAGCATCTTCGATTATCCTTTTTGCTTCTGCTTCGGCACTGCCGATTTTCTTTTCGGAAACAGCCTTGCGAACGAAAAAGCCTATAAGGATACCTACGACGGCGGCAACGGCGATTAAGCCAATCGCTAAGTAAAGGTTCATTTTTGCCTCCTGTAATTTATTTTATCCCGAATGCAAGAATTTTTGTCCGGCTGATAAGTTTTATACCCCGAGTATAACCGAAATATATCGTTATTTCGCCGCGCGAAGCATCGACTGCAGAAAAAATTCAGCTCTTCTGCACCTTTTTCTTCGGCTAACAAAGCCTTGGCATCGGTACTCACGGTAATTATACAACTTTTCTCTCCGAAAGTAAACCCCCTACATATAAATATATGCAAAAATTTAACAATTTTAATCTCCACGCTCCTACTCGGCGCTAAAATTTGTTGACAAGTTTTTTCTTTGTGCTATAATTGATTCGTACAGGAGTAGATTATGAGTATTGTATATTTCGATTCGGCGGCAACCACCGCTCCGCTCGAATCCGCAAAAAATGCGGCAATCGCCGCTATAAACGAATACGGCAACCCCTCGTCGCTTCACACTGCGGGCATAAAGGCAAAAAGAATTATCGATTCCGCGCGCAAATCGGTGGCGGATTCGCTATATTGCAAGCCCGACGAAGTTATTTTCACCGGCGGCGGCAGTGAAAGCAATAACCAAGCGATTTTCGGGGCGGCAAGGCTGCGCGCAAGACGCTCGAAGCGCATTATCACCACCGATAGCGAGCACCCGTCCGTATCCAATCCGCTTAAAGCGCTCGAGGCCGAAGGCTTTGAAATAATAAAAATCCCCACTCTTAACGGCGCTTTGGATCTTCAATCGCTCGAAAAGGCATTAAACGGCGGTGCGGCTTTTGTCAGCATAATGCTTGCCAACAACGAAACCGGCGCAAAATACGATATTTCCGCCGTAAGAAAGGCTATCGATAAAAGCGGCTGCGGCGCTCTGCTGCATTGCGATGCCGTTCAGGGCTATCTTAAAACCGAGGATAAGCGCGAAATAAGCAAAAATTGCGATCTTGCAAGCATTTCGGCGCATAAAATAGGCGGCTTTAAAGGCGTCGGCGCGTTGTATTGCAAAAACGGCACGCGAATTCAAGCCTTTATCCACGGCGGCGGACAGGAAAAGAATCTGCGCTCGGGCACCGAAAACACCGTTGGTATAGCGGCGTTCGGCGCGGCGGCTTTAGAATTTCCCAAATATTCCGACCGTATCGCATCGCTGTATGCAAAAGCGGTGTCGCTCTTTTCGAATTACGGCGATATAATAAAGCTCAATATTCCCGAAAAGCATATAAATACCGTGCTTTCGCTTTCGGTAAAGGGTGTGCGGAGCGAGGTTATGCTCAATGCGCTCGACTTGCACGGAATATGCATTTCGGCAGGAAGCGCCTGCTCGTCAAGAAAGGGACCGAGCGGTGCTTTAACAGCCTACGGCTTAACCAAAGAAGAAATCGAAGGCACGGTAAGAATCAGCTTCGGCTGGCAGAATACCGAGGAAGAAATCGAATTTCTTGCCGAAAAGCTTACAGAAACCGCAAATAAACTAAAAAGATAGGATATTGCAATGAAGGAAGTATTACTTTTAAAATACGGCGAAATAGTGCTTAAGGGCTTGAACCGCGGTTATTTCAACTCGGTGCTTGAAAGCCGCGTTAAACGCGCTTTAAAAAGCATTCAGGGCGATTTTTATTTCGATTACGCGCAATCCACGCTTTGTATCACCCCCTCCGACGATGCCGATATCGATGCGGCGTATGAAAGAGTAAAAAAGGTGTTCGGTATTGCAACCGTCTGCCGCGGGCTTGCCTGCGAAAAGGATATGGACGATATAACCCGCGTGCTAACCGAAAATATCGACGAGCTTTTGGGCAATGCAAAAACCTTTAAGTGCGACGCAAAGCGAAGCGATAAAAAATTCCCGCTGAAATCGCCCGAAATCTGCGCGATCTGCGGCGGAGTCGTGCTCGAAAACCGCCCCGATATGAAGGTGGACGTTATTAATCCCGAGCGTATTATAACCATCGAAATCCGCGATAGGCAGGCGTTTATTCACGGTAACGGCGAAAAGGGTGCGGGCGGCGTTCCCGTCGGCTCCTCGGGCAGAGCAATGCTTATGCTTTCGGGCGGTATCGACAGCCCGGTTGCCGCACATATGATTGCACGTCGCGGCGCGGCGATAGATGCGGTTTATTTCGAAACACCGCCCTATACCGGCGAAGCGGCGGCAGAAAAGGTACGCACTCTTGCCGAAATTCTAACCGAATACTGCGGTGAAATATATCTCCACTCGGTTTCGCTTACCGAGGTGCAGGAAACCCTCGTTGCAAACTGCAAGGAACGTCTTTTTACTCTTCTGTTGCGCAGATTTATGGTGCGTTGCGCCTCCCGCCTTGCCGAAAAATACGGCGCAGGCTGTCTTATAACCGGCGAAAGCTTGGGTCAGGTTGCAAGCCAAACGATGCAAGCGCTCGCGGTGACCGATGCCGTTGCCACCGTTCCCATACTCCGCCCTTGTGTCGGACTCGATAAAGAAGAAATCGTCGTCCGCGCAAGAGAAATCGGCACCTTCGAAACCTCTATACTTCCCTACGAGGATTGCTGTACAGTGTTCACCCCCAAGCATCCCGACACCCGCCCCGATATTGCCGAAATATTGGAAGAGGAAGCAAAGCTCGACGTCGAAGGCCTGGTCGAACGCGCTCTCGCAACCGACCACTTCGTAAGGCTTGGATAATTATTTAAAAAGAGGCAATATTTATGAAGTCACTTATAAACCGTTTAAAAAAGCAAAATAAGCATATAGCTGTCGCCGAATCCTGCACCGGCGGACTTATCGCCAAAACAATAACCGACACCCCGGGCGCAAGCGCGGTGTTCAATATGGCGGTAACCACCTATTCCAACGAAGCAAAAATAAAGCTTTTAAAGGTTTCCCCCGAAACGCTAAAAAACCACGGTGCCGTTTCGGAGCAGACCGCGTGCGAAATGGCATCCGGAATGCTTTCACTGGCAGAATCGGATATCGCAATCTCGGTAACCGGAATCGCAGGTCCCTCCAACGACGGAAGTCAAAAGCCTGTCGGCACAGTCTGTATCGGTGTTGCCACCGCCCAAAAGTGCTACGCCACCACCTTCGTTTTCGCAGGGAAACGCAACGAGGTAAGAAAAATGGCGGCAAAAATGGCGCTTAATATGGCGTATGACGAGCTCGGCGGCGCAAAAAAGAAAAAAGACGGCAACGCAATAACCAAAACCGTCAAAAAAACCACAAAGGCTATCGGAAAGATAATTAAAAAGAAATAAAACAACGAATTTTGAATGAAGAAAAGCTTGTTG
This sequence comes from Clostridia bacterium, assembly GCA_017466805.1. Taxonomy (GTDB): domain Bacteria; phylum Bacillota; class Clostridia; order Oscillospirales; family CAG-382; genus Coliplasma. The sequence goes on along the minus strand of JAFTTN010000066.1, from coordinate 115,407 downwards.
CGGCGCACCGCTTCAGCATCAACCATAAAAAAGATCTGAGCAACGATAAAAAATGCGGTTGCTTTTATTGCCTTAATATATTCGAGCCCTCGGAAATCCGTGTTTGGATCAAAGACTCCGCGGGTACTGCGCTCTGCCCCTATTGCGGTGTCGATTCTGTTATAGGCGAATATTCCGGCTACCCAATAACCGCCGAATTTTTATCGGAAATGAAGAAGTTTTGGTTCTGAAATACTCCCCCAAAAAGAAAAATACCCCGACGGAGCTCTGTCCGTCGGGGTATTGTATTTTACGCAGTCCTTAAAGTAATTCCGTTGAAGAAAAATTCAAGAATATATTTGTAGCTGTAGCCGTCCTTCGAAAGCTGTTCGCTTCCCGTTGCCGAAAATCCTACCCCGTGGCCGACACCCGCGCCGTTTACGGTAACGGTATCGGGGGTGATTTCACTTCCCATAACGGTTTTAACGCTATCGCCGAAGCCTTCGAATTTTTTATAACCGTCGGCGGTTAGCACACCGGATATGTCGCGCTGCTCGATTTTGCCGTTTTCGGTAAGCACCGAAACCTTTGCGGTGTATTCAAGCTCGAAGTTTGCGCTGGTAAAGCCGCAGGCAGAGCGAATATCCTCGCTCGTTTCGATCGTAACGGTGTTGCCGCTGCCGTCGGAAACCGAAAGCACGGTGATATAATCCGAGCCATAAGGATCGGTTGCGAGAATCTGCATGTTGATTTCGTCATCCTTAAGCGCGGAAAAGCTATTGCGCGAGGTAAGATATTTGAAAAATTCCTGCTTGGTGTAAACCTTTTGCCACTTGTCGCCGTCCTCGTGCTCGGGCTGGAAAACGGTGGTAAGATAAGGCACCTCGTTGCCCCACGCCGCAGCCGACGAACAGCTTGCACCGCCGTTCGAGTTGTGGTAAAGCACCATTATCGGCGAATTGTTGTAGGTGGCAATAATTCCGCGCGTCGAATCAACTATCGCGTTGTTTTCCTCGCTCATACGGTAAAGACCGTGGTAAACCTGACAGCAGGCAGAGTTTGTGCAGACCGCAAATCCGCGGTTTTCGTGCTTTGCATACAGCGCAACCGTGCGTGCAAGCACCGCAAACGCCTTTCTCGTTTCGACAGAATAATTCGTGCCGATTTCGTTTGCCATAACGCACTTCGTGTAGTCCTCAAGACCGATAATGTTTTCCATCCAAAGTCTGCCGTCGGAAACCGAAAATTCAAAAACACCGGCGTAATCGTAGTTGGTAATGCTTCCCGAACGGTGACGCATGGGAAGATTAACCGGTTGACCGCCGTGTCCGCGCAGAGTAAGACAGCGCGCGGAATCCTCGAAAACGAACAAAATATTGCCGTTTCCGTCCAAAACCGTAATTCCGCTTGCCGAAGGCGAAGCAACGCTTCTGCCGCCGGAAGCTTTTTTCGCTCCCTCGGCGGTGGTCGAAGCATAGGCACGCGCCTCGTAACCGCCCTTGACTATCGCAACGAACCCGTTTTTCGCCCTTGCGGCGTTGTATGCCGCAGTATAGCTCGAAAAGCTGCCCAATACCGCGCTGTATGCGCCGATATTGCCGTTTTCGTCTGCCGTTGCCTTGCCGTTTTCAAAATATGCGTTAACCTGCGGGAGCAGGATAATATTTCGATTGGTCACCGAAAAGAGCTGAACGAATTCATCGCCCGCGGTGTAGCCGATATCAAACCCGCCAACCGATTTCAAGCTCGATGAAAATACGCGGGTATCGAGCAGAGGAGCGAGAACGTACATTCCGACGTGAACGAACGGCTCGTTGTATTCGGCTTTTTTCGCCGATGCATCTATTGGGTATACCGCCGCGCAAATGCAGAATACGGTTGCCAGCGCGAGCGAAAGCAGGCGTTTAAGCGATCTCATAATCGCCTCTCACGGTAAAATACGCCGTGCCGCCTGTAATAAGTATTGCCTTGTGGGATTCGCTTTCGGAGGCAAAATAGATATGTCCGTATTCCAAGGGCTCGCCCGAGAAAAGCTCTCTGCCCTCTGCCATATCGGTAATGCCTTCGTTTTGGCTGTTCGAAGAGGTGATGACCACTGCACCGCCCCCGCGGTAAATAATTTCGCAATCGGGCGCGAGGATAATAATTTGTCCTTCCTTAAAAGAAACGTCCTCGTAAACCGTTGCAATGGTGATACCGCCTTGCGCGGTAAGCTCCTCTATAAGCTCCTGCTTTAATTCTTCCTTGAACTTTTGCAGATAGCCGTAGTTAATAAGCGTGTCGTCGGGAATATTGTTCTCGTCAGCCGCGCTTTCCGCCGAGGAGTTCATTGCGCATAACGGCAATACCGTTAAAATTAACGCAACGATTATAAGCGGAATCAAATGCTTTTTCACTAAAAGTTCTCTCCTTAAAATTTTTCGGGAAGCGCAAACGCAAAATGCCTGTTACTATGATAATATGCCGCTTCCTTTGGAAATATGCACTAAAATCTTCGATGCTTTATGTGCGTAAACGACAAATTTTTTGCCGTTTTCGCTATGGCGCAAATACTTCCATTTACTATTATAACACACCTTGTCAAGTCCCATAGAGAGTGGTGCGTATATATAAAGCACCTATATCTTGTGCTTTGCCAAAAATCACAAAGCAAAGCTTTTTCGGCAATAAACCAAAAGAAAAAAGCCGAATCTTAAAGCGAAGAAACGGATTTATATTTCCGCTTCGCCATTAAATTCGGCTTTTTTAAGTCCGTATGTAATTTTTCTATTTCCCGCCCGAAGCCGAATCTTCGCCCTCTGCCTGCTTACCGAACCCCGAAAACAGCTCGGCGCTTTCGGTAAAGAAATAGCGCTTTATTAGTAAATAATCGTAAATATCCACGCTGCCGCTGCCCGAAACGTCCGCCGCCTTCGCTTCTGTTTCGCTCGGTGTATAGGTCTGCATATATGCACGCCGCGCAAGAATGTAATCGCCTACGTCAAGCAATCCGTTTCCGTTTATATCGCCCGCAAGGCATACCACGGCAGAATCGATTAACTCGCCGTTCACCTCGAGCGTAATAATGCTTCCCGTGCCGATATAGCCTTTGGCGGTAAGGTCTTCACCGTTCTTCGATTTTGCGGTAAGACTTTGCTTGTCAAAATGCTCGCAAAAGGCGTCAAAGCTCAAATTCCACGCCGTTCCGAGCAAAAATCCGTCGTCGCCGAGCGTAAAAAGCGTGCTCGAAGGATTAATTTCGAGCCTGCTGTAAAAGCTTGCGTATTCGAGCAGCACCCAGCCCTCGAATTCGCCGTAGCTTGCCTTGCCCCAAAATCCGTCCACCTCGGTTACGCTTATAACTTCGCCGTTCGGAATAACGCAAAGCGATTCCGCCATAGTGTTTGCTTCTGCGCGCAGGTTAAGATTAGACTTAAGCTTGTAATATCCAACCTCTTTTTTTACCACAATAAGCTCGGAATTTGGATAGCTGTAAGGCATATTAACGTACAAAATCCCCTTCGCGCAGGCATTCGCCCACTGCTCCCAGGTGTAACGCCTTGTCGAAACGATACAGGGCTGCGAAATAACGCCGTCGCCGCCCGCGTTTCCGTGGTAGATTACTATAAAATCCTCGTCGTACGTCAGCACCGAAACCGAATGTCCCGCCGCCAAGCGAACGTGTGCGCCGGGCGCAGATTTCATCATCAGCGCTTTAACGCTGTTTGCGGTTACCGCCCCGCTCGAAAGACTGCCCGCGCTGTAATACAGCGATTGATTCATCGAATGGTCGATAAACCCAAAGCATTTCCAAAAAACCATTCTCGCAAAGGCAAAGCATTGCGCGCCGAGCAGGTCGATTTCGCAGGTTTCCTTGTAGCCGGTGGGATAATATCGCATACAGTTGCAATTCCCCACCGATTGAATACAATATGTCGAGCTGGTGTGGTGGCAAACGCAAGCCTGCCCGTTCTTCGAAAAAAAGGTTCCCGGCATATGCTCGGCAAGCGGAAGCCTTGCTTCGCCTACCTGAACGTAAGGTCCGTTGTAATCTTCCTCCGAGCTCGCCGTTTCCACACCGTATTCGCGCGCGGATGCGGCGGTATCGCCCTCTTCCCCGCTGTTTTCCTGCGAGATATATTCAAAAAATTCGTCGTTGCCGTCGGAAAAAATCTCGTCGCCGCTTTCCTCGGTGTATTCGTAATCGGGATTTCTGCGTATCCAGCGTATTTTTCCGTCGCCCTCGGGCACAAATCCGTCGATCCCCTCGCGTACCAAAAGCGGCTCTTCCCTGCCGCCGCTGTTTCGGTAAACCGTGTCGCCGCGCAGGTATAAAAATCCCTCGTTATCAACGTATAAGCATTTGATTTCGCTTTCAAGCTCGCAAACCGTGGTAAATTCGCGGCAGTCTACACCGCATTTAATAATTTTGTCGCCGCTTGCAAACCATATTTCGTTTTCGTAATAATTCAAATATTTTGCCTCGGCTTCGGCAAGAAATACTTTTTCTCCGCTCCGTTCAATACGCCAAAGCGCGCCCTCGGAGGAAACAATAGTGTCTTCGCCGATATCGACAGCCGTACCGCCGTACATTATTCTGTCGCCGTAAACGGCTTCTTCGGCGTTAACGTTATTTGATTCAACAGCGGTCAGCGGAAGCAGCCCCGCTATAAAAACCACACAAAGCAACACCGAAATAATGCGTTTTTTCATCATTTTCCTCCGTTTTTCGATATCACTTTTTATGATAACATATATTTTTTTAAAACGCAAGGCTTTGCGAAATATGCATAGTCGTTTATGTTGGGACAATAATTAAGGTTAATATAAAACACAGTAAAAATAATATAAAAATCCGCGCACCCGGCGCGGATTCCGACCAAAACGCTTGCGTTTTGCGTCGAGAGCGAAGCGAAAAAACGCACCCTCTTTCGAGGGTGCGTCGATTATATTCTGTTTAAAGAATCAAGCGTTAAATTACTGCTTCTTCTTCTTAAGAACGATAACTACAACTGCTGCGATTGCAACAACTACAACGCCGATGATAACCCAGAGTATCCATCCGAGGCCTTCATTTTCATCTTCTGCTTCAGAGGATTCTGCTGCAGTGGTAGAGGATTCGGTCTTGGATTCAACTTCAGAGGATTCAACGGTGGATTCAACGGTGGATTCAATTTCGGAGGATTCTTCTTCAGAAACTGCATCGGAGGTTTCGCCGCCTGCTTCGCCTGCAACGTAAAGCATTGCGTTGGAGTAAAGGGTATCAGCCTTGTCGAAGTCAACGCCGAAGAACTTAACGGTAGAATCGATAGCGAGGTTGGTAGCAGCGGTCTTACGATCCATGCCTGCGCCTTCGCCGTCGGAGTGAGCTGCGTAAATAAGCATACCGTCGGTAATTTCGGTGGTGAATGCGATATCTTCGCCTGCGCCTACAACAACTTCCTTAACCGCATAGGTGCCTTCTTCGCCTTCAACGGGAGCGAGAAGAACGTTGGTAGCCCACTTGGTGTTCTGGGAGTTAATGGTAGAGGGATCGGTGTAGAGGTAAGCCTTTTCAGCGGTGATGCCTACGTTAACGCCATCGATGATAAGCTGAGTCTTGCCTTCTGCATCTGCGGGAACGGTGCCTTCGGTCTTTTCGACAACGGGCTCATCCTTAGAAATTTCGGTTTCATCGATGTCGCCGCCGGTAAGGGTGATAACTGCTGCGCTGTCTGCGTCCTTAGAGGTAAGTTCGCCGTTCTGCCATTCGATCATACCCTTCTTAACGTTGTAGTCTGCCTGGAATGCAACTGCATAGGTAAGACCAAACTTTGCGCCGGTACCGGTAGAATTAAGACCGGACTTGCCCCAAGGAATACGAACTTCGTAAGTGGTTACGTTGCCGTCTCTGATGATAGCTGCGTCCCAGTCGTTAACTTCGAGAGAAAGTGCTGCGGAAGGCTTGTTCCAGCAAGCGCGAACCTGCTGACCTTCAGCGGTAAGTGCAAGACCTACTTCGAGGTAGTCGCCGGCATATGCGCCCTGCTGATAAGCGGTTTCGCCCTTCTTGGGTGCGCCGGGAGTGAAGATGAACTGGATGCAGGAGTACTGCCACATATAGCCGTTATCGCCAACGTCGTTGGGATCCCACTTGCCGTCGCCGTTGTAGTCCTGTTCGGGCATACCGCCGAAGCTTTCGGAATCAACAACCCATGCCATGTAAACGTAATCTGCGTCCCAAGCTGCATAGAAATCGAATTCAACGTCGCCTTCAGCGAAATCGTTGTGTTCGGTGTCTACGAACTGGCTCTTATCTTCGGGATAAGAGTTGAGAGGAAGAGCGCTGTATTCGCCCTTTTTGACTGTACCGTCAATCTTAGGAGCCTTGTCAACAAAGGGGAATTCTGCTTCATAGTTAACAGAATCTTCTGCTGCGGAAGGCATAACAAACATAGCAACGAGCATAGTTGCTACGAGAAGAAACGAGAGTATCTTCTTCATAATGTTTTTTCTCCTTACAAAAAATAATTTTGGGCTTTTCGCCCTTTATGGTGAATACATTATAAACCATTGCTTCAAAAAAAGCAATAGGTAAAATATATTTTTTTATTTTTTGGTAATTTTGGCGAAAATCCATAAATAACGCCGCATTACCGCGGACTTAAAACGGTTCTTAACCCCATAACCGAACAAATCCGCCGCTAATGTCCGTCCGAATCCAAAAAAGACTTGAAATTTCCTTTTCATTATATTATAATAAACTGATTATATATGCGGAGCTTGATTAAATGGATTATAATTCGCTTAAAAAAGCGTTACTCGATAAATATTTCGGGTTTTTAAACCCGCGGCAAAGGGAAGCGGTCTATACCACCGAAGGCCCTCTGCTTGTGCTTGCGGGCGCAGGCAGCGGCAAAACCACGGTTATAGTAAACCGTATTGCAAATATAGTGCTGTTCGGCAAGGCGGCAAGCGTTTCGGCTCTCCCCGAAAACGCCGAAGCGCTTATTCCTCCGATGAAAAGCGCACTTGCAAGCGGCAAGCCCGAATATATGCGTGAAATATTAAAAAAATGCGCCGTTGAACCCGCCGCGCCCTACCGCGTGCTTTGCATTACCTTTACCAACAAAGCCGCGCGCGAATTTAAAGAGCGTCTTTCGCAAACACTCGGCGATTCGGCAAGCGATATCTGGGCGGGCACCTTCCATTCGGTCTGCGTGCGTATTCTGCGCCGCTATATCGATAGGCTCGGCTACGGCAACGATTTCACAATATACGACACCGACGACAGCAAAAAGCTTATTACCGAAATAATAAAGGATTTAAATATCTCCGAAAGCACTCTTCCGCCCAAAACCGCGATGTATTCTATTTCCAAAGCAAAGGAAAACGACCGCACCGCGCGCGATGAGCTTTTGGATGCCGGTCGCGATCGGCTGGCTTTGAATATTGCAAGGGTTTACGAACGCTATCAAAGCAAGCTAAAGGCATCGAACGCGCTCGATTTCGACGATATAATAATGCTTACGAACCGCCTGTTCGAAAGCAATCCCGACGTTCTCGATCGCTACAGAGAGCAATTTGAATATATATTGGTAGACGAATATCAGGATACCAACCCCTCGCAAAGCAGGCTTGTTGCCTTGCTTGCGGGCAAAAAGCGCAACGTTTGCGTTGTCGGCGACGACGACCAATCGATATATTCCTTCCGCGGCGCCACGGTCGATAATATTCTCGGCTTCGACCGTGAATACAGCAATGCGTGCGTTATACGGCTCGAGCAGAACTACCGCTCGGCAGGCAATATTCTTGCCGCGGCAAACGGAATAATACAAAACAACAGCTCCCGCAAGGGAAAAGAGCTTTGGACCGAAGCCGAGGACGGCGAAAAAATCCATATAAAACGGCTTTACACTCAGGTCGAGGAGGCCGAATTTATCTGCGATACTATCGCCGAAAAGGTGCGCACAGGCGCAAAATATTCGGATTTCGCCGTGCTTTACAGGGTAAACGCGCTTTCGAACTCGCTCGAAACGGCTTTTGTAAAAAGAAGACTTCCATATAAAATATTCGGCGGACTGCGTTTTTATGAAAGACGTGAAATAAAGGATATTTTGGCTTACCTTTCGGTTATCGCAAACGGCTCCGATTCGGTAAGACTGCGCCGAATAATCAACGTTCCCAAGCGTTCTATCGGCGAAGCGACAGTCGAAAAAATCGCAAACCTTGCCGATGAATTAAACGTAAGTATGCTAACGGTCATCGAGCATTCCTCGGAATACGCCGAGCTTGCGCGCGTTTCGGCAAAGCTTAAGAGCTTTGCAAAGCTTATCGGCGATCTGCGCGAATACGGCAATACCCACACGCTACCGCAAACCGTTTTGCAGGTTATCGAAGCAACCGGCTACCGCAAAATGCTTTCCGAGGAGGAAAACGGCGAGGAAAGGGAAGAGAACGTATTAGAGCTTGTGACCTCTGCCACTCTGTTTGCCGAAACCGCCGAAAACACAACGCTTTCCGAATTTTTAAACGAGATTGCTTTGGTAAGCGACCTCGATAATTACGAAGAGGAAAACGATTCGGTTGCGTTAATGACGGTGCATTCGGCAAAGGGACTTGAATTCAACACCGTGTTTATCGCAGGATTCGAGGAGGGGCTGTTCCCGATATCGCGCTCGTCCTCCGATTCCGAGCGTGAGGAAGAGCGCCGTCTGGCTTACGTCGCGGTCACCCGTGCAAAAAAGGCCTTGTACCTGCTTCACGTTTCGAACAGAATGCTTTACGGCAGAACCGAAACCAAGCGCATTTCGGATTTCGCTTCGGAAATACCGCAATCGGTCTGCGATAGGGCAGTGGTTCACGATTCGAACGGTCACACCGCCGCACCGGTAAACGCATATTCTGTCAGACACAGCGGAAGCCGCAACAATTATCTCGAAAATATCCGCAACGCCGCCCAAAAGGCGCAATCGAGCGGCGAATTTTTCGAAGTCGGCGACCGTGTTTCACATTCGATGTTCGGCGAAGGCGAAATATTGAACGCAACCGCAATGGGCGGGGACGTTCTGTATGAAATAGAATTTGCAAACGGCAGCGTAAAACGCCTTATGGGCAATTACGCAAAGTTAAAAAAGATATAAAAAAGGAGAAAAGCACGCAAAACAGCGTGAAAAACGAAGAATTATGGCAGTAATCAAGCCGATAAAGGCATTAAGATTCACCGCAAAGGCGGGCAATATTGCAGATTGCGTCTGCCCCCCTTACGATATTATTTCCGAAAGCGAGCGCGCATCGCTTATCGAAAAAAACGAATACAACGTCGTTCGTCTCGAGCTCCCCGCAGGCGAGGATAAATACAACGAAGCGGGCAGAATACTTAATTCCTGGATGAACGAAGGTATTTTGGAGCGCGACGAAAAGGCGGGCATATACGTCTACCGCGAGGAATTTGCGGTAAAGGGCAAGGAATACTGCCTAACCGGCATTATCTGTCTGGTCGAGCTTTGCAATTTCGAGGAAAGAATAATACTCCCCCACGAAGAAACGCTTACCAAGGCAAAGCAGGACAGATTAAACCTTATGCGCGGCACCGGCTGCAACTTCTCGTCTATCTATTCGCTTTATTCCGATGAAAGCGGCAAAATCGCCTCGATTATCGAAGCAAAAACCGCAGAAGCACCTATCTGCCGCTTCACCGACGAGGAAGAGGTTACCCACAGCCTGTGGAAAATCGATTGTGCCGACGATATCTATTCTATCGTTGCAACGCTCGACGATAAGCAGCTCTTTATCGCCGACGGCCACCACAGATACGAAACCGCAATAAACTACAGAAACGGCTTGACCAACGCCCCCGAGGGAGCCGACGCGTCCTGCGTTATGATGACTCTCGTCGATATGGACGATAAGGGCTTGGTGGTATTCCCCACCCACCGTCTTATAGTCGACCGCGAGGTTAGCAGGGAAGAGATCGAGCGCGAATGCGAAAAGGATTTCAATATTAAATACCTGCCGCTTTGCGACCTCGAAGCTGCGCTTGAAATGGGCGAAAACAGCCACACCTACGCGCTTTACACCGGTGGAAACGATTTTATGCTTATGGAATTAAAGGAAGAAGCAAAGCGTAATATCGACGGCAGAAGCGATGCGTACAGCGATCTCGACGTTAGCATTCTTCACTCCTACGTGCTCGAAAACGCGCTCGGTATCGATAAAGAAAATATGGCAAACCAAATTAACCTGCGCTATACCCGCTCGATGAGCGAGGCTATCGAATCGGTACAGAACGGCAAAGCAAGCGCGGCGTTCCTTATCAACGCAACCAAGGTCGGACAAATAAAGGCTGTTGCGCTCGCAGGCGATAAAATGCCCCAAAAGAGCACCTATTTCTATCCCAAGCTCAAAACCGGCTTGGTTATGAACGTTCTTAAACGCTAACTCGTCCGTACGTGTATAAGATACAATAACAGATAACAGATATTAAGGAGATTTCCGCAGATAACTGATTTTTGCGGGAAATAAAGAATATGAAAGAACTTGAAAAGAAATATAATCCTGCCGATTTCGAGGAGAGATTATATAACGAATGGGACAGCAAGGGCTATTTCAAGCCCGCAGGCAAAGAGGGAAGCGAAGCCTTCTCTATCGTAATGCCTCCCCCCAACATCACCGGTCAGCTTCATATGGGCCACGCGCTCGATAACACTCTCCAGGATATTTTGGTTCGCTATAAAAGAATGTGCGGCTACAATACCCTTTGGCTTCCCGGTACCGACCACGCCTCTATCGCAACCGAAGCAAAAATCGTCGAAGCAATGCGCAAAGAGGGAATTACCAAAGAAGACATCGGTAGAGAGGGCTTTTTGGAGCGCGCTTGGGATTGGAACAATACCTATGGCGGCAGAATTTGCGAGCAGCTTAAAAAGCTCGGCTCCTCGTGCGATTGGTCGAAAAGACGCTTTACGCTCGACGACGGCTGCTCCGAAGCGGTAAAAGAGGTATTTGTAAAGCTTTATAACGAAGGTCTTATCTACCGCGGAAACCGTATGGTCAACTGGTGCACCACCTGTATGACCTCTATTTCGGACGCCGAGGTAGAATACGACGATCAGAACGGCAATTTCTACCATATCCTTTACCCTGTAAAAGAAACCGGCGAAATGTTAGAGCTTGCAACCACCCGCCCCGAAACGATGCTCGGCGATACCGCGGTTGCAATTAATGCCGAAGACCCCCGCTATGCTCATCTCCACGGCTGTCACGTATTGCTGCCGCTTATAAATAAAGAAATTCCCATCGTGTGCGACGAGCACGCCGATATGACAAAGGGTACCGGCGTGGTTAAAATCACCCCCGCGCACGACCCCAACGACTACGAGGTAGGCCAGCGCCACAATCTCCCGTTGGTACGCGTATTCACCTACGATGGCAAAATGACCGGCGCGGCAGACAAGGCCGAATACGAGGAAAGCCTGGCACGCGGCACCGCGGCAGTCGGCGAGCCCGAAGTGCTCGATTGCGGCAAATATGCGGGTATGACCACCGCAGAAGCGCGTAAAGCAATCCTTGCAGACCTCGAAGCAGCAGGCTTGTTAAAGCAGGTCGAGCCTCTTACCCACAACGTCGGCACCTGCTACCGCTGCCACCACGTTATCGAGCCTATGGTTTCGAAGCAGTGGTTTGTTTCGATGAAGCCGCTTGCAGAGCCGGCTATCGAAGCAGTTAAATCGGGTGATATCCGCTTTATCCCCGACAGATTCTCGAAAAACTATCTGCACTGGATGGAAAATATCCGCGATTGGTGTATTTCCCGTCAGCTTTGGTGGGGCCACAGAATCCCCGCATTCTATTGTGACGAATGCGGCGAGGTTGTCGTAACCAAGGAAAACAGCGCAGTTTGCTCCAAGTGCGGCAAGGAAATGCGTCAGGATCCCGATACTCTCGATACCTGGTTCTCCTCTGCGCTCTGGCCCTTCTCGACAATGGGCTGGCCCGACGAAAACGCCGAGGATTTAAAGAAATTCTATCCCACCAACACCTTGGTAACAGGCTACGATATAATCACCTTCTGGGTATCAAGAATGATTTTCTCGGGACTTGCACATACCGGCAAAAAGCCCTTTACCGACGTGTTTATACACGGTCTTGTGCGCGATGCGCTTGGCAGAAAAATGTCGAAATCCTTGGGCAACGGTATCGATCCGCTCGAGGTTATCAAAACCTACGGCGCCGATGCCTTGCGTTTCACTCTTGCAACCGGCAACAGCCCCGGAAACGATATGCGTATTTCCGACGAGCGCTTCGAAGCATCGCGTAACTTTGCAAACAAAATTTGGAACGCGGCAAGATTCGTAATGATGAATCTCGACAGAGATTGCGATACCGATAATATCGATATTTCTGCGCTTGCCGAAGAGGATAAATGGATACTTTCGCTTTATAACCGTTTAATCGGCGAGGTACGCGAGAATATCGACAGATACGAGCTCGGCATCGCCGTTTCCAAGCTTTACGATTTCATTTGGGACGTATTCTGCGATTGGTATATCGAGCTTGTAAAGCCGAGATTGCAGGAAAAGGGAAGTGCAAGCAATATTGCGGCGCAAAACACGCTTACCTACGTGCTTTCCAACACATTAAAGCTTTTGCACCCGTTTATGCCCTTTATTACCGAAGAAATCTGGCTTTCTCTGCCTCATAAGAACGATAGCATTATGATATCCGATTACCCCGCAGTAAAGGAAGAGCTAAACTTCCACGAAGCAGAACGCAATATGGATATTATGCTCACCGCTATCCGCGCAATACGCAACCGCCGTGCAGAAATGAACGTTCCTCCCAAGAGATTGGCAAACGTTATTATCGCCACCTCGGAAAAAGAGCTTTTTGCAAATAAAGAGCCCTTCTTCACCCGTCTTGCATCGGCATCGGGTATTACCGTCGTAGATAAATGCGATACCGAGGGCACGGTAAGAATAGTAACCAACGCCTGCGAAATCTTCCTCCCGCTTGCCGATATCGTCGATACCGAAGCCGAGCGCGAAAGATTAACCAAAGAGCTTGCGAACGCCGAAAACGAAATAAAACGCGCACAGGGCAAGCTTAATAACGCCGAATTCGTGGCAAAAGCACCCGAAAAGGTGGTTAACGCCGAAAAAGAAAAGCTTGCGAAATTCCAAGAGCTTGCGGCGAAGCTCAAAGCAAGCATCGAATCGCTTTAAATAATTGCAAAACGGAAGGGTTAAACGCCTTTCCGTTTTTCTTTGCAACGAAAATTCACAGATTTGTTTCAATGTGTACTTGACACGGCAGAATAATATGAGTAAAATTAATTTGAATATATATATAATAATGAAAGGGAACAGCTTTGAAAAACAATATTGAAGAACAGCTTATATTAAGCGTTTTCCCTAAAACAGTAAAAGAACAGGCTGCCGTAGCCGCAAGGCTGAAGCCGTCATCATATCTTGCAAAGCGCCTTGATCTGCGCGGTAAAACCGTGCTTTCCTTCGGCGATAGCCCCAACGGATACTCCGAATGCGCGCTTTCGCTTTACCGAACGGCATACGGCTGGCAGCTTGGCGTTCATATAGCCGACGTTGCCGAATACGTCTGCGAGGGCTCTCCTCTCGATATCGAGGCACGCCGCCGCAGAGCTTCGGTCCACAACGGCTTTGTAAACGTCGATATGCTGCCCGAGGCTATCGCACGCGAAATCTGCAACCTTGCACCGAGCGACGACAAGCTGGCATTGTCCGTTTTATTGGACATTGCGCCCAACGGAGCGCTGATTTCGGTTAAATTCGAGGAAAGCGTGCTTCGCGTTGCCGAGCGCTGTATCTATAACGAAATCGACCAATTCGGTCTTGCGCAGGATACCTCGTCGGTATTAATGCTTCGCGATAAATATCAGCCCTACGTTCCCATTCTTGCCGATATGTATGAGCTTGCCGCTCTGTTTTGTAGTGCAAGGCTCAAGCGCGGAGCGATAGACTGCCCGGTATTCCGCCGCAAATTCGAACGCGATGCAAACGGCAACCCGATATCCTTCACGCTTGAATCCGAGCCGGATGCACGTGCAATGGTGCGTGAAATCGGTTATTTCGCCGCCGAAGCTATCGGAAAATATATGTACGAAAACGGCTTGCCCTGCATTTTTGTAGGTCAAAGCTCGCTGAACAATAAAGCTACCGAATACTTGTGCAGTCTTTTAAATATCGAAAAATGCGATTGCGACGAAAAATGTCTTACCTCGGAAATATTAAAGCAGGCAAAGGGTACCCACTATTACGAATTCGTCTGCGAAGCAGTCCAGCTCGGTATGCCGCGCGCCGAATTTTCCACCGCGCCTATTTATAATTCGCATTGCGCATCGGATAAAGTGGTTTCCTTCGTACGTCCCGCAACACGTTACACCGATCTGCTTACACAGCGTGCGCTGAAAATCAGCATCGCCGCTTCCGGTAACCCCAAAAATATCAACCTTAACCGCCAACGCACCATAATCAACGACGCTGTAAAAGAAGCAAATAACGCCGAGGAATTCGTTTATACGACAAATCATAGGTTTTTCAGCCTTACAGCAATCAATTATCTCGAGCATAGCAGTCAAAAGATTTTCGAAGGCTTCCCGTTGTTCCGCAAGGAAGACGGCAGTATACCCGTTTACCTTTGCTGCGGCACTCTCGCATATATAAACGAAAACGATGCAAAGGGATACGAATTCGAATTCGGAACCTCTGCTCAATTCGAATTGATCTCTATAGACCCCGAAAACGATAAGGTTATAGTAAAACCCGCGGTTAAATAAACGTTTCACGTGAAACAACCGCAAAACGTTCCACGTGAAACAATCGAATGGAGAATGTAATTGAAAAAAATCATTGCAATACTGCTTGTTGCTTTAACGTTGATTTTTGCAATAGGCTGCGAAAACGTCGAATATATAGAAACTTCACAGCCGTCGGAATCCTCGCAAAGTATATACGAAGAGCTCGAAAGTCAGCTTCCGTCAATCGAAGTAGACGAAAACGGAATAATCAAAGAGCAAACCTTCACAATCGCAACAGACGAACCGAGCATTTTTTATAACGAAGAAACCGCATCGGGATCTGTAAGTAAGGCTGTCGAGGAACGCAATACGTTTTTGTGGGATAAATACGGCGCGAAAATCGAAATTAAAGAAATCAGCGCGAGCAGATTAACAAACGAGCTCAAATCGGCAGTGGAATCGGGCACGGAATACTGCGATTTAATATGCCTATCGGCAAAAAACAGCGCCAAGCTTGCAACGTCGGGCTTGTTGTTCGATATGAATACGCTTCCGAATTTTAATGTCGAAAGCGCTTATTTCGATGAAAATAACGCAAAAACCCTTGCAACCAACAGTTCGCTGTATCTTTTGCCCGACCCGACCGCACAGTATTACGACGAGCTCAACGTGCTTTATTTCAGCCGCGAACTTGTTAACAATATCGGCGGAAAAGACCCCGAAAGCCTTGTAATGCAAGGAAAATGGACCTGGGACGCATTCAACGAAACGGCAAGAGCGGCAGCGCCCGCAGTATACAAAAAATCCTCTGCAGATATCGAAACCGATGTTTTTGGCTTCGGTATGTATTACGGCGAGGGAACCTATCCTATAATAATGTGGGGCTCAACCGGCCAAAAGCTCGTTACAGACACCTATAAAAATCCCGTAAAGCTTTCTCTCTCCGTCGACCAAATCAGCGAGGTATGTCAAAAGCTTGTTAAAGTGTATAACACACGCGGAAAATTCCCGCTCGAAGCAAACGACGCGATGAAAGCGTTTACAAACGGCAGGCTTGCATTCTTCAGCAATAAGCTTTCGTATTTCTATGCACTGCGCGACGGAACCCAAAAGGGAAGCGAATACGGCGTTTTGCCTATGCCCAAATACAGCGAGGAGCAAAACGGGTATAACTGTCTTGTAAGCACCGATGCACACGTGTTTGCAATCCCCAAAACGCTCGAAAACGCAAGCGAGGAAAGAAAAAACTTCGTTTCCGCAGTGCTTCAAGCTACTTGTGCTGCAGGCAGAAAAACGATACACGATGCATACCTTGCCCACTTTATAGGACAGTATTTAAACAACAATAAAGAAACCGTTATGCTGCAAACGATAATCGACAGTGCAACCTTCGATTTCGCGCATGTCTTTGGTAGCGTGGTAAGCGAAATACGCAGGCCCACCACTACTGCCGTTGCAGATTATATCGATTTCGGATCTGCGCTCGGCACTTCTGTTTCGCGTGCCGAAGCCGGATTTAATAAGTATTGCGAAGAAAATTTTAAGTAATATAACGAATTCAAGCCAAAATATCCGCAAACCCCTTGATTTACAAAGATTTTTGGTATATAATAAGCTGATTTGGATTGTTCCGAATAAACCTAAAAAACAAAAAATTTTCAATAAAAGTCAGGAGAAAAACAAATGAACGCAAAAAAGTCTGTTGAAGACCTCAAGGTCGCAGGTAAACGCGTACTCGTTCGTTGCGATTTCAACGTTCCTCTTAAAAACGGCGTAATCACCGACGAAAACCGTATCGTTGCTGCACTTCCCACTATCGAATACCTTCTCGATCAGGGCGCAAAGGTTATCCTTTGCTCGCACCTCGGCAAACCCAAGGGCGAACCCAAGCCCGAATACTCTTTGGCTCCCGTTGCAGTTCGTCTTGCAGAAAAACTCGAAAGAGATGTTGTTTTCGCGGCTGACGACTGTGTAGTCGGCGAAAATGCTAAAAAGGCTGTTGCCGAAATGGAAGACGGCGACGTAGTTCTTCTCCAGAACACCCGTTACCGCGCAGAAGAAACCAAAAACGGCGAAGCTTTCTCGAAGGAGCTCGCTTCTCTCTGCGATATCTTCGTTAACGATGCATTCGGTGCGGCTCACAGAGCACACTGCTCTACCGTTGGCGTTGCTTCCTACGTTGAAGAATCCGCAAACGGCTTCCTTATGGCAAAGGAAATCAAGTTCCTCGGCGATGCTGTTAATAACCCCGTTCGCCCCTTCGTTACCATTCTCGGCGGTGCAAAGGTTGCAGATAAGCTCGCAGTTATCGAAAACCTTCTCACCAAAGCAGACTGCCTTATCATCGGCGGCGGTATGGCTTATACCTTCCTTAAGGCACAGGGCAAGGAAGTCGGCACCTCTCTCGTAGATAACGAAAAGCTCGACTACTGCAAGGAAATGCTTGAACGTGCAAAGGCAAACGGCGTAGAGCTTCTTCTCCCCGTTGACTGCATGATCACCAAGGAATTCCCCAATCCTATCGACGCAGTCGTAGAAACCAAGGCTGTTTCGGTTGACGAAATCCCCGCAGATATGGAATCTCTCGATATCGGTCCCAAAACCCGCGAGCTTTATGCAAGCAAGGTTAAGAAGGCCAAGACTGTCGTTTGGAACGGTCCTATGGGCGTATTCGAAAACCCCATCTTTGCGGAAGGCACTATCGCAGTTGCAAAGGCACTTGCCGAAACCGATGCTACCACCATCATCGGCGGCGGCGACTCTGCTGCAGCTGTTAACACCCTCGGCTTTGGCGATAAGATGAGCCACATCTCCACCGGCGGCGGCGCTTCGCTCGAATACCTCGAAGGTAAAGAGCTTCCCGGTATCGCCGCAATGACAGATAAATAAAGCTCTCGACGCGAATAATCAAGGGGTGCTTTTGTAAAAGCACTCCTTGACCCCGCAAAACCTTTAAATTTAACGATTATTTTAACAAAGGATTAATAAGTTATGAACAAGGAATTCAGAAAAGCTATTATCGCAGGTAACTGGAAGATGAATAAGACTCCTGCGGAAGCAGTAGAGCTTATCAACGCTATCAAAGCAGAGCTCGAAGGCAAGGATACCTCGGGCTGCGGCATTATCGCTTGCGTACCCTACGTTGATATCGACGCTGCAGTTAAAGCAGCAGCAGGCTCGCCTATCGAAATCGGCGCAGAAAACTGCCACTGGGAAAAGAGCGGCGCATACACCGGCGAAATTTCGGCAGATATGCTCGTTGCTTGCGGCGTTAACTACGTAATCATCGGCCACAGCGAACGCAGACAGTACTTCGGCGAAACCGACGTTACCGTTAACAAGCGTGTTCTCGCGGCTCTCGAAGCAGGTCTTAAGGTTATCCTCTGTGTTGGCGAACTTTTGGAAGAACGCGAACAGGGCATCACCGCTGAAATCGTTTCGATGCAGACCAAGATCGCTCTTATGGGCGTTACCGCAGAGCAGATGAAGAACATCATCATCGCTTACGAGCCCGTTTGGGCTATCGGTACCGGCAAAACCGCTACTGCCGACCAGGCAGACGAGGTTTGCGGCATTATCCGTAACGTTGCTGCAGGTCTTTACTGCGATTGCGTAGCAAAGGCTACCACCATTCAGTACGGCGGAAGCATGAACGCTAAGAACTGCGAAGAGCTTCTTTCCAAGGAAAACGTTGACGGCGGTCTTATCGGCGGCGCTTCTCTTAAAGCTCCCGATTTCGCTACCATTATCAACGCTGCTTGCTAATAACCGAAAAGCTTATATTAAAGAGGGGTTGTGTTACCCCTCTTTTTTTCACGCCTGTGCCGAATAACCGCTATGTTCGTTTATCAATTTGCAAGAAAATCACATTAATTTGTTAAAATGACTTGCAAAGTGAGAAAATTAATAGTATAATAAACTAACGCATTAATGTTTAAAAGCAGGAGGATTTTTGCACTATGAACGTAAATGTGGACTTTTACGGCGATTTTGAGCTTGTTAAAACTCCCGAAAAAGCAGTTGAGAAAAACAAGGATATTAAAAATCTGTTGCTCGGTCTTCCCCAAAAAATAAAGAATTACGAAAAGATTATGCCCGAGCATACTACCGAATGGTTCAACAGCCCTGCGAACTGTAATTGTCTTACCGACGGAAAATACGCCGAAAAGGCAAGCTGCTTCGACGAAGCGTATTTCCATTTCACAAGTGGCTGTGCAAGAGCCTTGCTTTACGACCTCGAAAGCGTTTGCAAAATCACCGGCGCGGGATTAAGCCTTCTGCGCGAGGACGAGGTTGGCGTCGGCGTTCCGCCGAGAATAACAATTTTCGCCTCCGAAGATGGCGAAGGCTGGCAAAAGGCGGGCGAAATCAACGGCATCTGCTCGGAAACCTCGCCGGCGTTTATTCGCAAAAATACAAATTTCGAAAAGCCCTTAAAGGCAAGATATATCAAGTTTTATTTTAACGTATCCTCGCATATATGGATCGATGAATTAGAGCTTTACGGTTGCACCGATACCGAGGGCGCATTCGAAATAGTTCCCGAGGAATTAAAAGAAAGCGAATACCCGAACGCGTTTGCTTCCACCTCCGCGCTCGGTGCAAAGGACGTTTTGCTTGCATATTTCTGTCACGAAAACGTCGCACCTATCACAAAAGAAATTTTCCTTCCCCACGTTGCATATATCGAAGACGGCGAAATCAAGGATACCCTCTTCGACGGCTACCTCTTCCTTCCATACGTTGCATTCCTTTACGATAAATATAAAAAACGTCCGCTTACCAAGAAAAATTGGCAGCATTATATCGATACGCAGTTCATAGATGGCTATAATATGGACGCGCTCGAGGCCGCGGTTGCCGAGGTTGGCGAAAAATTGGGAATAAAGGACTATAAGGTAAGCGTTTATTTCTCGATTCTTTATCCGGTTACCGAGGTTAAGGAATTCGGCGTTATCGACGGCAAAAACCTCGATTTCTCCTGTGTGGAGGATCGAAAAGCCGCACTTAAATGGCTTATCGACGAGCAATATAAAAGATTTAACGAAAAAGAATATAAGCATCTCGAGCTAAAGGGCTACTATTGGTTTACCGAAGAAATCAATTATGCAGATAATCAGCTTTTGGAGCTTCTCCGCTATACCACCGATTACGTTCGCGGAATGGGACTTATTACCACCTGGATACCCTATTTCCACGCATCCGGCTATAACGATTGGCATAACCTCGGCTTCGACGTAGTTTGCTACCAGCCCAACTACGCCTTTAATCAGGCAGTGCCCGATTCCCGTCTCTTCGATGCGGCATCCACCGCAAAGCTTTTGGGAATGTGTATCGAGCTCGAGGTTGGCGGTACAGCCGAATGGAATATCGAACGAATCAAAAAATACTATGCCGCAGGCGCAATAACCGGCTATATGAAGGACGCGGCGCATATGTATTACCAGGGCGGCGTTCCCGACGTTTACTACAAAGCGTATAAATCCGAAGATCCATATCTGCATTCGGTTTATAACGATACCTACCGCTTTATTAAAGGAACCTTTAAAGCGGATGAAATAGAATTTAATTTGGAGGACTAAAAAATGATCGAAAGAATAAAGGACGCTAATACGGATAAGCTTGCAGCTGCAATAGTCAGCGTGCGCTCGGTTGAAGAAGCATATCGCTTCCTTTCCGACCTTTGCACTATCAGCGAAATCACCGAAATGAGCAAACGTCTTACCGCGGCTGAAATGCTCCGCGACGGCAACACCTATAACGAAATTGCCGAAAAGACTCACCTTTCCACCGCAACGATAACCCGTGTTAACCGCGCATTGCGCTATGGCAGCGACGGTTACGCAATGGTGCTCGACCGCATTTCCGAATAATGAGCTACTCTGCTCTCGCCTATTTATACGATGAAATAAACGGCGAGGCGTATAAGCCCTATGCCGAAATGCTTTGCGAATGTTTTGCACTTGCGGATATCCCCGTACGCGAGGTGCTCGATTTGGGGTGCGGTACAGGCGGAATAACCGCTTTGCTCGCCCAAAAGGGCTACGATATGATCGGGCTTGATATTTCGCCCGAAATGTTAAATATCGCGCGCGAGCGTAACGAAGGCTTCAATACTCTGCTTTTGTGTCAGGATATGCGCGAATTCGAGCTTTACGGCACCGTACAGGCTATTTATTCCTCGTTCGATTGCCTAAACTACATAGAAAAAAGCAAAGACCTCGAGCAGGTCTTTGTTTTGGTGCATAATTATTTGGAAACGGGCGGCTTGTTTATCTTCGACGTAAATACCGAATACCGCTATAAAAACGTGTATGGCAATAATAGCTTTATATATGAGTTCGAGGATGCATTTTTAACCTGGCGTAATTATTACGACGAAAAAACGCAAACCTGCGAATTCGAGCTTAATATTTTCACCGAAAACGAGTTTGGCAGCTACGACCGTGAATACGAGCAGCAGTTCCAAAAGCTGCACACACACGAAGAAATATTAAACGCGGCAAAGGGCTTCGAGCTTGTAAAGCTAAGCGGAGGCAAGGGCTTCGACGGATGCGAGGAAGCCGAAAAGGAATATTACGTATTTAAAAAGCTGTAATATAGCAAGCTTTAATAAAAAAAGAAAGGTATCGCGCGCAAATGGCGAAAAAGCTCTTCACCGCTGCCGCGAAACTAAAAAATGAAAATAAGTGATGTTTTAAAAGAAAAAGAAATAACTGTTTCTGCGGAAATTTTCCCGCCAAAGCTGGGCTCCGAATTAGAGCAAAGCCGTAAAATCGTCACCGAAATGGCGGCGCTTAAGCCCGATTTTATAAGCGTCACTTACGGAGCGGCGGGCTCGACCGCAGGCTTTACCGCAGAGCTGGCAGAAGCAGTCGAAAGCTGCGGCGTTGCCTCGCTTGCACACGTCACCTGCGTTTCTTCAGATGAAGAATCGCTAAACAGCTATCTAAGCTCGCTAAAGGCAAACGGTATCGAAAACATTCTTGCTCTTCGCGGCGATATGCCCCAAGGCAGAGAGCCGAAAAGGGTATATGCCCACGCAAGCGACCTTGCCGTTGCAATCAAGCAAAAAGGCGATTTTTGTATCGGCGGTGCCTGCTATCCCGAGGGACACCCCGAAGCCGCAAGCGTTTCCGCAGATATCGATGCGCTTAAAATAAAGGCAGAAAGCGGCTGTGAGTTTTTCACCACCCAAATGTTCTTCGATAACGATATAATGTATTCGTTTATGACGAAATTTCAACGCAAAGGGATCAATATTCCGGTTATTGCGGGTATTATGCCCATAACCAATGCGCGCCAGCTAAGCCGAAGCGCATCGCTTTCCGGCACAACCGTGCCGCGCCGCCTGCGCGAAATCGTCGAACGCTTCGGCGGGCACCCGCAAGCTATGCGCCAAGCGGGTATCGCTTTTGCAACCGAGCAGATTATCGATCTTATCGCAAACGGCGTTAATAATATCCATATCTACGCTATGAATAAGCCCGACGTGCTTGCAGAAATACTCGGTAATATTTCGTATATTCGCAATATCTGACGAAACGGAGCATATTATGTTTTTTGGAAATAATTCGGATAATAAAGGAAAACCCGGCCTTTGCGAAGTTATCGGCAAAAAAATGCTGGTCTTCGACGGCGCAATGGGCACTATGCTCCAAGCGCGCGGCTTGAAGTCGGGCGAAATCCCCGAAATGATGAATACAACCGCCGAGGAAGCGGTAATTTCTGTGCACCGCGCGTATATCGAAGCGGGTGCAGACGTTATTTCCACAAACTCCTTCGGCGCAAATTCGGTTAAGCTCGCGCCCCATAATCTAAATGCAGAGCAAGAGGTCGCGCGCGCCGTTGCCTTGGCAAAAAAAGCGGCAAGCGAATATAAAAAACAAATATTCGTCGCGGCGGATATCGGCCCTACCGGCAAATTAATGTCCCCGCTCGGCGATTTCGAATTCGAAGAAGCGGTAAACGCCTTTAAAGACGCCGTTATCGGCGCCGAAAAGGCGGGCGCAGACCTAATATTCTTCGAAACCTTTTCGGATTTGTACGAATGTAAAGCGGCGGTAATCGCGGCAAGGGAAAATACAAGCCTTCCCGTCGCCGTTTCGCTAACCTTCGATGAAAGCGGCAGAACTCTTACCGGCGCAACGCCCGAGGTTGCCGCGGCATATTTAACCGCACTCGGAGTCGACGTTTTGGGTGTAAACTGCGGCTTGGGCCCCGATATTATGGAG
Organism: Clostridia bacterium; assembly: GCA_017466805.1. Classification (GTDB taxonomy): domain Bacteria; phylum Bacillota; class Clostridia; order Oscillospirales; family CAG-382; genus Coliplasma. The sequence goes on along the minus strand of JAFTTN010000066.1, from coordinate 92,463 downwards.
GGCATTGCAATCCGCCTTGCAAGAGCAAGCGGAAAACCGATAATCGTTAACGCAAACGCAGGCTTGCCGAAAATCGATGAAAACGGCAAAACCTATTTCGACGTGCTTCCCCAACGCTTTTTCGATTTCGCCGCAACGCTTGCGGATAACGGCATCGCCGCGGTCGGCGGCTGCTGCGGAACAACGCCCGAATATATAAAAGAGGTCGCACTTGCAATAAGCGGTAAAAACTGCGAGCTTAAACGGCAGTTCAAAAAAATAACCGTTTGCTCGGGTACAAGCCTTTACGCCTTTGGCGAAAAAACCGCGGTTATCGGCGAAAGACTTAACCCCACAGGCAAAAAAAAGCTTAAAGAAGCACTAAAAAATAACGATTTGGACTACTTGTGTGCCGAAGCGGTCGCACAACAGCAGGCCGGCGCCGATATTCTCGACGTAAACGTTGGTATCCCCGAAATCGACGAAATCGAAATGCTGCCCAAGGTAGTGCTCGCCTTGCAAAAGGTTACCGACCTACCCCTTCAGCTCGATTCGGCAAACCCCCAAGCACTCGAGGCGGCGGCAAGAATCTATAACGGTATCCCAATAATCAATTCGGTCAACGGCAAAACCGAAAATATGAACGCCGTTTTCCCAATAGTCAAAAAATACGGCGGTCTTTGCGTTGCGCTCCTGCTCGATGAAGACGGTATCCCCGATACCGCCGAAGGCAGACTTGAAATCGCAGACCGTATAGAAATCAATGCAATTTCCTTCGGTATTTCAACCGAAAGATTGCTTTTCGATGCGCTTACCCTAACCGTCGCAACCGATAATGCAAGCGGCGAAAAAACGCTTGCCTGCGTCGAACGGCTTTCAAACAGAAATAAGCTTACGGTCCTCGGCGTATCGAATATATCGTTCGGTATGCCCAACCGCGAAGCAATAAACGCATCGTTTCTCGGCGCGGCAATGGCGCGCGGACTGTCTGCGGCAATAATTAATCCGTCAAGCGTAAATATGCGTTTGGTGCTCGAGCAGGAGAATCCGCCCCGCGAATTCGTATACAGCACCGAGGAAGTAACCGATTCTGTACAAAACGCGTCGGAAAAACGCGAAATAACGCTTTTTGACGCCGTTTTCACCGGCCTGTCGGCAAAAGCAAAAGAGCTTGCAACCGAGCTTTTAAAAACAAAATCTCCGCTCGAAATAATCGAAAGCGACCTCGTTCCCGCTCTCGATGCACTCGGAACCGCATACGAGGATAAAAAAATCTTCCTGCCTCGCCTTTTGGGCGGCGCCGAAGCTGCAAAATCGGCTTTTTCGGCTGTGAACGCCGCAATGTCGGACAATAAAAGCGAAAAAAGCGAAAAATTCGTTATCGCAACTGTAAAAGGCGATATCCACGATATCGGTAAAAATATCGTTGCAACCCTGCTTTCCAACTATGGCTTCGAGGTTATCGACCTCGGAAGAGACGTACCGCCGCAAGTCGTGCTAAACGCGCTTAAGGAAAGCGGCGCACGCCTGCTTGGGCTTTCCGCTTTAATGACAACAACCGTTCCCGCAATGGCAGAAACGGTAAAAATCGTAAAGGACGCTCTGCCGTATGTGAAAATAATCGTAGGCGGTGCAGTGTTGACCGAGGATTACGCCCTTTCTATCGGTGCGGATTGCTTCGGTGCCGACGCTATGGCAACCGTTAAATACGCTCAAAGCTTGAATTAAGCCGCTTATATCAAAACAAACAAAAATAGTGTATCGTTGCTACGTTATTATAAACGGTAACAACGATACACTAAAAATTTTTATAAACGAAAATTTTTAGTAAAGAGTACGAGAGAACCTTTTTATAAAAAGGTTCTCTCGCTTTATTTCTATAAATACAGTATAAACACTTAATCGAGTGCGCCGGCAATGGCAAATGAATAATTTTCGCAATCCTCAAACTTAATCGCAAAGGTTTTTATCGAAATATTGTGAACCTTCTTGACAAATCTCGAGTTTTCAACTACAGAAAAGTTCGGAAATTCCGCAATCGTTTTGCCCGCAGCCTTGGTATATGCTTCCTTGCGTACCCAAATCTTTACAAAGCTTTCAACCTCTGTCTCTCTCGGGCAATCGTTAAGATATTCGATTTCCTCTTCGGAAAAGAATCTTTCCGCGATAGTCGTGTGGTCGATTTTCTTTTCGGCGTTAAGAATATCGGGCAAATATTCGCCGTCGATACCAATCGCCTTTTCGAACAGTACTACAAGCATAACCTTGCCGCAGCAGGTAATCGAAATATTCATTTTCTTTTCGAGGTTTGCAAGCGTAGGTCTGCCCTTTTCGTCGTATTCTACCTTTGCCTTCGGGTTTTTCAGATACTCGCGGACAGCCTTTTGTATATCGCTCTGGCGCTGTCTTTTGGTAGAGCTGTTTTCAAGAATAAAGGTTTTCAATGCCATTTACTGTTCCTCCGCGACCGTGGAATTGGTTTCTTCTGCTGTAATTTCGCCGTTTTCGGCACCGTTTTCCAAAATTTCGGTGTTTTCGGCTGCTTCGCCTTCTCTTTCCTCGCTGTCGGGGTCGACAACGGCAAAGCGAGCAACGCTTGCACCCTCTTCAAGACGCATTACGATAACGCCCGATGCACTTCTGCCGTAAACCGGTATTTCGGAAATACGTGTACGGATAATAACGCCACCGTCGGTAATAAGCATAACTTCTTCGTTTTCACGAACAAGCTTCAAGCCCGCAAGCGCACCCGTTTTTGCACTTACGCCGTGGCATATAAGACCTCTGCCGCCGCGGTGCTGGCGCTTGTATTCACCGGTAACACTGCGTTTACCGAATCCGTTTTCGGTAATAGTAAGTATATAAAGCTCGTTATCGTCGTTTCCGTCGGGAATAATTCCCGCACCGACAACGTAATCGCCCTCGTCGAGCGTAACTGCGCGAACACCGCGCGCGTGTCTGCCCATTTCGCGAACGTCGTTTTCGGTAAATCGAATAGAAATACCGCGGTTCGTTGCAACGATAATATCGTCCTCACCCTTTGATTTAAGAACGTAAAGCAGCTGATCGCCCTCGTCGAGCGTAATCGCATAAAGACCGTTCTGGCGCTTGGTCTTATAAGCCATAAGGTTAATACGCTTAACAACGCCCAATCGTGTAATAAGCACAAGGTTCTGGTCCTCGGTAAATTCGGTAACCGGAACGATAGCCGTAATCTTTTCCTCGCTGTCAAGCGACAAAAGGTTTACAAGGTTCGTACCCTTCGCGGTACGCGTGCTTTCGGGAATTTCGTAGCACTTCTTTATATAAACCCTGCCGGTGTTCGAGAACATAAGCAAGAAATCGTGGCTGTGCGATATAATAACGTCCTCGACAAAATCCTCCTCGCGCGTGCCCATTGCGGTAATACCCTTGCCGCCGCGGCGCTGTGCTTGATAGGTGTCGCTCGGTAAACGTTTAACGTAGCCTGCGCGCGTTGCGGTAATAACACAGCTTTCGCGCTCGATAAGGTCTTCGATAAGAATATCGTTTTCGGCTTCAACAATATCGGTTCTTCTTGCGTCGCCGTACTTGCTCTTTATAAATTCAAGGTCTTCCTTTATAATTGCAACAAGCTTGCTTTCGTCGGCAAGAATTTCCTTTAGCTCTTTAATCAAATTGTAAAGATAAGCCAATCTGTCTTCGATCTTCTGGCGTTCCATACCCGAAAGCTTACCTAAAGTCATATCGACTATAGCCTGTGCCTGTGCTTCCGAAAGAGCAAAGCGTTCCATAAGGTTTGCCTTCGCGTCAGAAATGCTTTCGCTTGCACGAATAATCGCAATAACCTCGTCGATATTGTCGATAGCTATTTTGTAGCCCTCGTAAATATGTGCTTCGTGCTCTGCCTTTGCAAGATCAAACTTAACTCGTCTTGTAATAACTTCCTTGCGGTGAACAAGGTAATGGTTAAGCACTTCTTTAAGGTTTAACAGCTTGGGCACGCCGTTTACAAGCGCAACCATATTAACGGCGCAGGTATCCTGAAGCTGAGTGTATTTGTAAAGCAGATTAAGAATAATCTGTGCGTTAGCGTCCTTCTTAACGTCGATAACGATACGCATACCCGCCTTGCCGGATTCGTTTCGAATATCGGCAATACCCTCTACACGCTTGGTCTTAACAAGCTCAACCATGCTTTCAAGCAGCATCGAACGGTTAACCTGATAAGGAAGCTCGGTAATAATAATGCTGGTTCTGCCGTGCTTTTCTTCAAAATGCGCCTTCGCACGCACTCTTATCTTGCCGCGTCCGGTCATATACGCTTCATATATGCCGCTCGTGCCGTAAATCGTGCCGTAGGTCGGGAAATCGGGACCTTTAACGTATTGCATAAGGTCTACGATAGTGCAATCGGGGTGGTCGATAAGATATTCGGTCGCCTCGATAACCTCGCGCAGATTGTGGGTGGGAATGTTGGTTGCCATACCAACCGCAATACCAACGCTGCCGTTTACCAAAAGGTTTGGAAAGCGCGAGGGAAGCACAACCGGCTCCTTGCGCATATTATCGAAGTTGGGAACGAAATCAACAACGTCCTTTTCGATATCCGCAAGCATTTCATCGGCAATCTTCGACATTCTCGCTTCGGTATAACGGTATGCTGCAGGGGGGTCACCGTCAATATTACCGAAGTTACCGTGCTTGTCGATAAGAACGTATCTCAAAGAGAAGTCCTGACCTAAACGAACCATAGCGTCGTAAACCGATGCGTCGCCGTGCGGATGGTATCTACCGAGCACGTTACCGACAGTTGTTGCGGATTTACGGAAGGGCTTATCGTAGGTAAGCCTGTCCTCGTACATCGCGTAAAGAATTCTGCGGTGTACCGGCTTCATACCGTCGCGTACGTCGGGCAGAGCTCTGCCGACGATAACGCTCATTGCATAGTCGATATAACAGCTTTTTATTTCGTTTTCTATACCGATATTATGAATAACCTGTTCTTCGTGATTACTGTAATCGTATTCGTGAGCCATTTTTTCGGTTCCCGCAATAAAAACGGATTTTTTTTAGCTTCTTTCAAACGCGGTTAAAACCACCTTCGAAGCATAGCGTTATAATCCTGCTTTATTACGGAACTCTCCTTCATACTATTTTTGTGGGTATCTTCTCTAACACAATTTTTGCTTTTTGTTTAGAGCTTGGTTATATATGTAATAAAAATCTAATTAAAACGCAGTTTACACGAAAACGCTTTGCGTTTTTTGGGAAATCAAAGCTACTTTAAGTATCCAAATTAGCATACTTTGCGTTTGCTTCGATAAATTCACGCCTTGGCTCTACCTTGTCGCCCATAAGCACCGAGAACAGCGCGTCTGCTTCAAGCGCGTCTTCAATAGTAATACGCTTCAAAATACGGCGCTCGGGGTCCATAGTGGTGTCCCAAAGCTGATCGGGGTCCATTTCACCCAAACCTTTGTATCTTTCTGCCTGCGCGTTGCCGCCGAGCTCTTCAAGATACATATCTCTTTCGGCATCCGAGAACGCGTACCTTTGCTGCTTACCTCTGTATACCTTATAAAGAGGAGGAGTTGCCGAATATACGTGCCCTGCCTCTATAAGCGGACGCATATGGCGGAAGAAGAAGGTAAGGAGCAGGGTTTTAATATGCGAGCCGTCAACGTCGGCATCGGCCATAAGAATAATTTTACCGTAGCGAAGCTTGGATATATCAAATTCGCTGCCGATACCGGTACCAAGTGCCAAAATTATAGGTATAATCTGTACCGAGGAATAAATTCTGTCGATACGGTTCTTTTCAACGTTCAAAATCTTACCGCGCAAGGGAAGTATAGCTTGGAAACGGCTGTCGCGGCAGTCCTTTGCCGTACCGCCTGCAGAGTCACCCTCTACCAAATAAAGCTCTGTGTATTCCATTCTGCGCTCGTTGCAGTCGGCAAGCTTGCTGGGAAGCGACGAGGATTCGAGCAAGCCCTTACGTCTTGTTAATTCACGCGCCTTCTTTGCCGCTTCTCTTGCTCTTGCCGCAAGCACCGATTTTTCTATAATAATTCTTGCAACCTCGGGATTTTCCTCGAAAAATACCGAAAGCTTTTCGTTAACTATGCCTTCAACAAGCGTTCTTATTTCGCTGTTACCTAATTTTGCTTTGGTTTGGCTTTCAAACTGTGCATCCTCAAGCTTAACCGAAATAACCGCCGAAAGACCTTCTCTAACGTCATCACCCGTAAGCTTTTCATCGTTTTTAAACAAATTATATTTCTTGCCGTAATCATTTAAAGCCTTTGTAAGACCAACCTTAAAGCCGGTTTCGTGGGTACCGCCGTCAACCGTGTGCATATTGTTTGCAAACGAAAGAATCGAATCGGTAATAGTTTCGTTATACTGAAGCGCAATTTCGGCTACAGAGCTGTCCTTTTCGCCCGAAACGTAAATAACGGGATGTATAGGGTCTGCGCCCTTCTTTTGATTAAGATATTCAACAAACGAGCGTATACCGCCTTCAAAACAGAAGTTTTCGCTTATCTCGTCAACAGTTCTCTTGTCGGTAATGGTTATAGAAACGCCTGCGTTAAGGAAGGATTGCTCGCGAAGTCTGGTTTTAACGGTTTCATAGTCGAATTCAACTGTTTCAAATATCGTTTCATCGGGCCAAAAACGAACGTGAAGACCGTGCATATCGGTAGCTCCGATTTCGCGGAACTCCTCAACAACGTTTCCGCGCTCGAAAGCAATATAATAACCCATACCGTCGCGGTAGTTGTGAAGCTCAACACGGCGCGAAAGCGCGTTAACAACACTCGCACCAACACCGTGCAAGCCGCCTGCTATCTTATAACCGCCGCCGCCGAATTTACCGCCCGCGTGCAGAATGGTATAAATAACCTCAAGCGTGGGACGTCCAACCGTCGGGTGAATACCTGCGGGTACGCCGCGGCCGTCGTCGGTAACCTCACAGCTTCCGTCAGCGTGGAGAATTACGCATATATTTTTACAATGTCCTGCCAAGGCTTCGTCGATTGCGTTGTCGACGATTTCGCTAATAAGATGGTGTAAGCCCTTAACCGAGGTCGTACCGATATACATACCCGGGCGCTTTCTTACAGCTTCAAGTCCTTCAAGCACCTGAATCTGACTGTCGCCGTATGCGTTTTCTACAGGATTCATTGCATCGTTTCTGTTTTCTTCCATTTTTACCTCCGTCAATACTACTGTGGTTGCCGGTTTCATATTACTTCGATTCGGATTTTTCCCAAATCGGTTTAATTTCGTTGTTCAGTCTTTTTTTTATGCTTTCGGTGGAAATACCGCTTATATAAACCGTGTCGCTGTATTCACCGTCACAAAGTATAAAGCTTTTAGGTAAATCGTTGCTTACGTTAACAACTCCGTGCTCATCTTCTTTTCGGCGAAATAAGCCGTTCGTTGCCGAGGAATTGCTTGCCGAATCTAAATCAAATATGCCTATTATCTGCTTTTTATCGATACTTTCGCCCTTTTCAAGCTGTAAATATCTCATGTTTTTTACTCCAAAGCCTAATAGCTTATTTTACCTTCGCGGACGAATATTTTACCTTCGCTTTCAAAAACTTCGCTTTCACAGCCGGTTATAATAACCTGCCTGTCGATTATGCGCGAAAGTATATATTCCTTTCTGTCCTTATCAAGCTCGGAAAGTATATCGTCAAGCAAAAATACGGGATATTCCCCGGTAAGCTTTGCCGAAAGCTCGCCCTCGGCAAGCTTCAAAGCCAAAACTATACTTCTTTGCTGCCCTTGCGAGCCATACATTCTTGCGCTTTTTTTGTTTATACAAACCGCAAAATCGTCCTTGTGCGCTCCGTAAAAGGCTAAATAACGCTCTTTTTCGTAGCCCGCCTTTTCATTAAAAAGCTGTAAATACTTTTCTTTAAGCTCGTCCTGGCTTTCAAATAAGCCTGCCTGAGATTGATAATTAAGCGTTAAATTTTCCTTACTTCCGCTCATATCAAGCAAAAATTTTTTTGCTTCCTCTTCAAGCTTTAAAACGTATTTGCGTCTGTTAACCGTAATTACCGCTGCTAACGACGCCAAACGCTCGTTATAAACCTGCAAAAGCTCGTCAATAACGTTTCCGCGCTTTAAAAGTGCATTTTTCTGTGCAAGCACACGGTTGTATTCGTTAAGCGTGGGCGCATACCGCGGGAACGATTGGCAAATAGCAAGATCCAAAAATCTTCTTCTGTTTTCGGGCGAGCCCTTTACAAGACTTAAATGGTCGGGCGTGAAAATCACAGCACGGAATCTGCCTATATATTCGGTCATTTTAAGCGGAACGCTGTTTCCGAGCTTAATAATACGTCTGCCGCTCTTATTAAGTATTGCCGACATATCGTATTCAACGTTCTGCGTGGCAAATTTTATCCCTATCTGCCCCTTTTCACAGCCGAATTTAATAAGCTCCCTGTCCTTGCAGTTTCTAAAGCTTTTTCCCGCCGCAAAATAGAATATTGCTTCTAAAATATTTGTTTTTCCGGCGGCGTTTGCACCGCATATAACGTTTACACCCGGGGAAAAACCTATTTCGCTTTCCTCGGCATTGCGAAAATTACGCAACGATAAATGTTGAATTTTCATTCTTTTTTTGTTCGCAATATGCGATATAATTATTTTAAATAATCTTTTAATTAATCCTTTAATTTGCAGGGAAGCACGAGATATTTATAGCTGCTGTCGGGATCCTTTTCGGCAGGCTCTATCATCATACTCATCAAAGGAGTCGAAAGCGAAGCGATAATCTTTTCATCCTTGCAGGCACGCAATGCGTCGAGCAAATATCTGTTGTTAAAGCCGATTTCTATATCGTCGCCCTCTTTTTTGATTCTTATATTATCATTAACGCTGCCGTACTGCGTGCTGCAGGAAATATTAAGACTGTTATCCTCAAATTTACAGCGAAGCGGTGTTCTTAGCTTTTCATCAACAAGCAAGCTTGCTCTTTCGGCAGATTCTATAAAATCGCTTCTGTTAATAGTTGCAAAAATCTTGTTCGATTGCGGAAGCGCTCTTCTGTAATCGAGATATTCACCCTCGAGCAATCTCGAGAAAAATACAATATCTCCAAGCTTAAAAATAATATATTTTGCGGTAAACTCAACTCTCAAAGGCTCTTCATCGTCGTCAAGCAGCTTTGCAAGGTCGGAAAGCGCTTTGCCCGGCACAATAAACGAAAATCTGTTGTCGTTGTCAAATACGCAGTTCTTTTCCTCGCGCAATGCAAGCCTAAAGTTGTCGAGCGCAACGCAAGTAAGCGTTCTGTTTTCAATCATAAACAGCTCACCGGTAAGTATAGGTCTTGCTTCGGACTGTGCAACCGCAAAAACAGTGCTGTTTATAATATCCTTCATCAGCGTTCTCGAAATGTTAAATGCGTTTTCACCGCCCAATTCGGGAAGTCCGGGGAACATTTCTGCAGTAACGCCGTGAATCGAAAAGTCGGACATACCGCCGGTAATTCTTACCATATTTCTGTCGTCGGATTCAATACAAATATCGCAATCGGGGAAGTTTCTTACAATAGAGGTTATCTTTTGCGCGTTAATAATAACCGAGCCCTCCTCCATTGCAGTAACAGTACCCATAGTTCTTACGCCTTTTTCAAGGTCGTAACCGCAAACCGTAAGGGTATCGTCCTTTAAGGTAAACAGTAATCCCTCGAGTGCGGGTAACGTGGTCTTGTTCGAAGCCGCCGATGCCGCAGGAATTATCATCGATAATAAAGTTTTCTTATCCGCAACAAATTTCATTTTTCTTCATTCCGTCAACGTGTAGCACGTTAAAATACGGATTTCCTTTCGATATTTTTTGCTGTTTTCCGTGTATCCACTCAAAAACACAACTTTTCCACAACCCAAACCACAGCCTGTCCACTCGTAAAAAGTCGTATTTTGATTGCGGTATCTTATATTATATCTTTTCCACAGTTTCCACACGGACTACTAATACTAATACTACTAATAAATGTTTATAAAAAGGTTTCTTTTCTTTTCGCGCTTCACTTGTTTTTTAACCGATAAGCTCGGCAATAACCATTTTTATTTCGCGTTCAAACGAAGGCTCGTTCTGCATCTTCTTTTCAATAAAGCTTATCGAATTAATAACCGTAGTGTGATCCTTTTTATTAAAAAGCTTTGCTATCGCAGATTGCGAAAGATTCGTGGTTTTGCGTATAAGATATATTGCGTAATGCCTTGCAGCAATAATATCCGCGGTTCTGCGCGTGCTTTTAATATCCTCGCGCTTAACACCGTAACGCTTTTCGGCATAATCAAATACCTTGTCGATAATCGATTCCTTGCTGTTTTCCGCCGCAAAAAATTCGTTCAAAACCTCTTTTGCAACAAAAACGTCGCAAGTTTCGCCGGTAATAAAGGTGTGAGCTTTAAGCTTTTTCAAAGCACCCTCTATTTGTCTGATGTTCGTCGTTATAACTCCCGCAAGGAAATATAGCACGTCGTTGTCGAGCTCGTATCCGAAATCGCGCGCCTTGCGTTTAAATATGGCAACGCGTAATTCGAAATCGGGCGGTTGAATATCCGCAACCAAGCCCATAACGAAACGGCTCTTTAATCTGTCCTCGAGATTGTTAATATCCTTCGGCGCACAGTCGGATGCTAAAATAATTTGCTTGTTAAGCTTAAAAAGCGAATCGAAGGTGTGGAAGAATTCCTCCTGCACCGACATCTTACCCGCGATAAACTGTATATCGTCAACCAAAAGCACGTCTAAATTACGGTACTTTTCGCGGAACAGCATCGGTTTTTTTACCGCAAGCGAGTCGATAAGCTCGTTGGTAAATTCTTCGCCGGTAACGTATAAAATATTGTAATTCGGGTGATTTTTACGAATTTCGTTAACAATCGAAAATAAAAGGTGAGTTTTACCCAAGCCCGAAGGTCCGTATAAAAACAAAGGGTTATTAAGCTCTGCGGGCTGTCTTGCAACCGCCAAAGCGGCAGACTGTGCAAGCTGGTTCGATTTACCTACTACGAAGTTTTCAAATGTGTATTCGGGATTAAAACGTATTTTATAAGCCGAATCGACCTTTTGCTCCAATTCGGGTAAAAGCTCTGCTTCTTCCTCATCGGAAATAATTTTCAATTCGATCGGTAAACCGATAACCTCGGAAAATTTAAGCCTTATAGTTTCGTAATAGGTGGTTTCGACAAAGGTTTTTTTGCTTTGGGGAAACGAAACGGTAACACTCGTTCCTTCTACCGATACTACTCTCATCGGCTTTAACCAAAGATTCATAGAGGTAGAGGTATAGATTTTTGCAAGCTCTTCAAGCACGTATAATTTAATCTGCTTTAATTCCTCGTTAGTCATAACTTCCTCTTAATTTTTATCTATAAAAACATCCACAATATGTGGATACACATATTCGATTAATTATAGCACAGTCTTTTAAAAAAGTAAACCCCTTTTTATATATAAAGTTAAGTTATAATAATATATATTATATATACATTATATACTTGCCCTTGACAATCGCGACGTATTAACTTATAATGCAAAAAAAGAGGTATGAAAAGGAAAGAATAAAAATGCTCGAAAAGGCTTACGAAAAAAGATACGTTTTGCTTTTTATAAGCTGTATGCTTTGCGGCTTATTTAATATATTTACCTTTTGGCAGGATTGGTTTGCTTATCCCGCGCAAGCAATATTTATTCTTGCGGGCTTGTTCGTTTTTGCAATACTTGCGGTAAAGTACGTTAAAAATCAACCGCTTGATGAAAAAACGGTTATATTTTTGCTTTTCGTTGTCGGGTTCTTTTTCCGCGTAGTTTATATTCAATCTACCGGATATCTTATTCGTCAGCACGATGTAAGCGGCACCAACGGACACTTCGATTATATTTTAAAGTTTTATAACCACGTAAAGCTTCCCGATTCTGTAAGCTGGCAATTCTATCAACCGCCCGTATGGCATTATCTTTGCTCGCTGTTTTTGCATATGCAAACCACCGCAGGTATTGCGATCGATGCGGCAAAGGAAAATCTACAGCTGCTTTCGCTCTTCTGCTCGAGTATGATAATGCTCGTTTCCTATAACCTTTTTAAAAAATTTAATCTAAAAGGTATCGCGTTAATAATTCCCTTTGCAATAGTTGCGTTCCACCCTACATTTATAATCCTTGCGGGCAGTATAAATAACGACGTTTTATCGCTCCTGCTTGCGCTTATTTCTGTCGACCTTGCAATTAAATGGTACCGCGAGCCAAAGCTTTCAACTATTTTAAAGCTTGCTCTTTCAATCGGTTTTTCGATGGGTGTAAAGCTTTCCGGCGGCTTAATTTCTATCGGTGTAGCAATGCTTTTTGCGGTAAAGCTGTTTGGAAAGCAGTATAAAAACAAAATCGGTCTTATAGGTCAGTTTGCATCCTTCGGCGTGCTTTGCGTTCCTATCGCACTTTGGTGGCAGGTAAGAAATTATATCCGCTTCGATACTCCCTTTACCTACGTTCCAAAGCTTTCCGATACCCATTCGCAATATATCGGCTTCCGCAGCTTTTTCGAGCGTATGTTCGATTTTTCATCGGTGTTCGATATCGGCGTTTATCCCGCCAGAATGATAAAAAGCAAGGTTGGAATTTACGATTATTACGAATATAATATACCGCTCGGTGCGCTAAAATCAAGCGTGTTCGGAGAATATTATCTTGGCTTCGGCAGCACAGTCGGCGAGCTTTTTGCAAATCTGCTTTTTTGGTCTGCCGTAATTATAGCAATAGTTGCCACCGTTTCGGCGGTTTATACTCTTGTAAAAGCCTTTAAAACCACCGACGATGAGCGCGGATATACCAAAACCGAGCTGATTTTTACTCTGGTTTGCGTTGCAACTTTAATTTTTTCTTATATAAAATTCTGCTTTGAATTTGCTCATTTCTGTACTATGGACTTCCGATATATCGCAATGACCGTCGTTTTCGGCGCTCTATATATTGGGCTTTTGTTAAAGGATAGAGATAAAAACAACAAAATGTTCGATAAAATACTGCGTATATCGCTTATCGTATTAACCGCAATTTTTGCCGTTTCGAGCCTTGCAATATATCTTACAGCGGCTTAACATAATTAATAAAAAATCCCCAAAAACACTTGACAAATGGGGATTTTTTGTTATATAATATGTTGCTATGCTCTGCTGACCACGGGAGCAGAGAAGGCTATTACTACTTGTTTTTGAATAATAATTGGAGGTGCAATACCAATGCTTAGAACATATCAGCCTAAGAAAAGACACAGAAAGGCAGAACACGGCTTCAGAAAGAGAATGGCTACCGCTAACGGCAGAAAGGTTCTTAAAAGAAGACGCGCAAAGGGCAGAGCAAGACTCACCTATTAATCGTTAAAAACGAACTTTTATCCGAAGGTTTTTCAAAATGGAAAAAACACGCAGGATACAAACTTTAAAGGAAAACCACCTGTTCTCGCGCGCATACCGAAAGGGCAGGTGCTTTTCCGGCAAGTATATCGCGCTGTACGTTTTAAAAAACACGCGTGAAAAAAACCTTAACAAAATCGGGATTACCGTATCAAAAAGCCGCGGCAACGCGGTCAAGCGAAATCGGGCAAAGCGTATCATCCGCGAAGCCTACCGTGTTTTCCACCCGTTTATAAAAGAAGGTTATATTTTCGTCATTGTCGCGCGCCAGCCTTGTGTCGAAGCTCACGTATCCGTGGTCGTTAGCGAGCTCGAGGAATTATTGTCAAAAGCGGCACTTTTATGAAAAGGTTTTTTATATATCTGATACGGTTTTATCAAAAGAATATTTCACCATACAAGCCCCGTTGCTGCCGTTTTACCCCAAGCTGCTCGGCATACGCCGTCGAAGCTATAGAAATACACGGCGTATTCAAAGGGCTTTTGCTTGCGTTATACCGTTTTTTGCGGTGTAACCCCTTTAATAAAAATTGCGGCTACGATCCCGTTCCGCCGAAAAAAAGGAAATAAGCAGGGTAAAAAAAGCCTGTTATGCGGTTGTTTTGGCATAACGCATACGGCGGTGTATTAAAAACTGCCGTCAATTATCGAATAATACGATTGCGAAAGCTTTGCCTTCGCAGCAACCCGCGGTATATTTTTTCTGCCGCAGGAAAGGAAAAAAGATGGATTTTATTTACGATATTTTTTCGTATCTGATGAAGGGCTGCCTTTATATTTCGGGCAACCACTACATTATCGCGCTGTTCTTCTTTGCGCTTGCGTTCCAGATTATTCTTCTTCCGCTCGCAATAAAACAGCATAAATCGCAGATCAAAATGGCAAAGGTCAAGCCTATGGAAATGGCGATCCGCGAAAAGTATAAGGGAAGAACCGATAGAGCAACCCAACAAAAAATGCAGATGGAAATACAGGAAATGTATCAGCAAAACGGATACAACCAATTTGCCGGCTGTCTGCCTCTGCTCATTCAGCTTCCTATAATTATGATTCTTTTTACAATCGTAAGAGAACCTATCGCTTATTCGAGTAATATCGAAAACTTCGATATGGAAGCAAATTCCAAAAATGCCGTCGTTTATTATCAGGAATTAAAGGATTCGCTTAATAAGGATTCCTTCGAAGGCGACGAATACAACGAATATTTAAGCATTTACAGTGGTTATCAAAGTGATTTGGGCGTTGCCAAGGTTAACGATGAAACTCCTGCAGATGCGTTTAAGTTCACCTATAACGATGAAGAATACTATGCAAACGGCAAGGGTGCTTATACCGACGTAGCTATCTCCCGTCTTATCATCGACGGTAAGGAAGAGCTCGATAAGCTTGTCGAGGAAGGAAAAATCAGCGCGGAAAAGGCGGTAAGCCTCAACGAAAAGCTCGCTCCCTTCACCGCATACGCCGATGATCTTCCCGATTATAAGATCGGCAACCTCAACTTTATCAACGAGCCCGATTTCAACAGAAATATCTGGCTTATGATAGTTCCTCTGCTCGTATTCCTCACCTCGTTTATTTCTACCAAGTTCACAAAACGCTTTTCCGGCTCTGCAAACCAGACCGATGCAAACGGTAACCCCGTTGGCGGCGGCTTGTTTATGGAGGTCGGTATGCCTCTTATCTCGGCAATGTTCGCATACAGTATGTCTGCCGCTATCGGTGTATACTGGATCTGGAGAACTCTTCTTTCTATGGTTCAAACCTTTGTCTTTGCAAAAACCATGCCTATCCCCAAGGTAACCGAGGAGGATATTGCGGCGGCAAAGAAGGCTATGAAGGCAACGCAAAAGAAAAAGAAGGTTATTACTATCGAGGTTGACGAGGACGATAACAGCTACGACGATATGATCGTTCGCGGCGAACAGCCCAAAAAGACAAAAACTATCGATCCCACACAACGTACACCGCGCCGTATCGAAATGCTTACCGTCGATGAAGACGAAAACGGCAGCTCCGACGAAAACGGTGAAAACTGATTTAACGAAAGGTAAAAAATATGTTGAAAGAAACCGTTGCAACGGCTAAAACAATAGAGCTTGCCGTAAGTGCTGCCTGCACCGAGCTCGGCGTTACTCCCGAAGAGGTTGAATACACAGTGCTTGAAGAGCCCAAAAAAGGTATTTTGGGTATCGGTGCAAGCGATGCAAAGGTAAGCGTTTCGCTTAAAATGACCCCCGCATTAAAGGCTTACGAATTTATCGAAAATATTATTAAAAATATGAACCTCGATGCAAGCGTCGAAATCGTCGAAAAGGACGAGGAAGGCGTTACCATTGCAATCAACGGCGGTAATCTCGGTATCCTTATCGGCAGAAGAGGCGACGTTTTGGATTCGCTCCAATACCTCGCAACGCTCGCCGCAAATATCGAAAAAAGCAGCTTTTACCGTGTTACCGTTGACGTTCAGGGCTACCGCGAAAAGCGCGCAGAAACGCTTCGCGGTGTAGCAAGAAGAATGAGCGAAAAGGTGCTTAAGTATAAAAGAAGCTTTGCGCTTGAACCGATGAACGCATACGAACGCAGAATTATCCATTCCGAATGCCAAAACATCGCAGGCGTAACCACCCGCTCTATCGGCGAAGGCGCAGACAGAAAAATCGTAATCTCGCCCGAAAAGAAGTAAGAATATTTTAAAAGATAACGAGAGAATCCTTTTTACAAAAAGGATTCTCTCGTGCTTTTTCCTAAAAAATCTTCAAAAATAATAAATCAAAAAGTTTTGAAGAGAGCACGAGAGGGACCTTCGTGGTCCCTCTCGTATCATATTTCGTACTATAAACTTTAAATAAATTTACTTTCTTTGCGATGCGGCGTAAAATTCCTCGAATGCCTTGCCGTCGAACGAGGGGTCTGCCTCGGTAAGCTCGGAAATAAGCTCGGTCTTGCCGTCGTTTGCGGCACTCTTAATTCCGGCAAGCATAATTTTTACAGAATCGGTCATCTGCTTAACGGTTGCAAGCTTGTTTTCCTTGCCTGCCATATACGCGCAAACCTGCTTCAGCATTGCTTCGTAAACCTTGTTGCTGTCTATTTTATAAGCAAAGCTGGTTTTGCTCGTCATAACGAGCGCTGTCGAGGGCTGCCAGCCCTTTTTGCATATATGGTAGCAGGCGGTCGCGCCGTTTTCAAATACAATATAATAGCTGTCACAGGGAACGTCGCCAACCGTGCTCGTTCCGATAAAACGGGTGGAAATCGGGGTTATATCGCCAATAAAGCCCATAATCGATTCAACCGCGTGTATAGCATAGTTGAATTCGTCAACACCTACCATAACCGATATATGAATAATATTGCCGCGCTCCTCTTCGGGAATCGCAAAAAACGATTCGTGCTCGTAGGTATAACGCATCGCGCTTGTGCCAAGAATTACCTTGCCTTCCTTGTCAAGCTGCTCAAAAGTCTTTAAATCGGCAAGATTTCCGGCAATAGGCTTGTCGATAAACACCGGAACGTTTGCTTCTATAAAAGGCATAGCCTGCTTAACGTGATCGTCCCAATTGCAGCTTTGAATAAATGCAATGTCGATATTCTTTGCCATCTCCGAAAGGTCGGTGTAGCGCTTTTCAAGCCCAAACCTTTCGATAAAGGTATTAACCTCGTCGTCGGTTCGGAACCCGTCGTTGTAGATCGCGGTGTAGCGGCCCTCGTCACCCTTTAAAAGAATTTCCGCAAAGGACGGAGCGTGCGAGGTATCGATGTTAACAGTACCGATTTTAAACATAATCTTTTCTCCCAAAATTTTTAATTATCCGATAAGCTTTCTTACTTCTTCCAGCGTGGGTACCGAATTTACCGCGCCGAGCTTCGTTACCGCAAGCGCACCCGCGGCGTTTGCAAATTTAGCCGAGGAAATAATATCGTTCGTGCGCAGATATTCGGTGGTAAGTGCGGCGGTAAATACGTCGCCTGCGGCGGTGGTATCGACTACCGGTACGTCGTAGGGACTTATAAGGTCGCAATATTTGCCGTCGTAAATATAGCATCCGCGCTCGCCGAGCTTCAATACGACGTATTTAATATCTACCTTGTTGCAAAGCGCAATCGAAGCGCGCAAGCAGTTTTCCAAATTGTTGGGGCGTATGCCGGTTAAAATTTCGGTTTCGGTTTCGTTGGGCGAGAAAACTTCTACCTGCTCGAGCTTCGCAAGCGGAAATTCGGCGTCGGCAGGTCCCGCATCAACAAAAAACGGGATTCCCTCGTATGCGGCGGTACGCGCGGCGGCAATAACCGCGTCGGGCCTTATCTCGAATTGGGTAAGAACTGCATCGGGGTATGCCGAAAAAGCGGCTTCAACGTCGGTATCGCAAATTTTGCTGTTTGCACCGCTGAAAACGATAATACGGTTGGTTCCGCTCTTTTCAAGCATAACCACAGCAAGCCCGGTCTGCTCAAGACGGTCTACCTTAATATAGCGCGTGTCTATTCCGCGCTCGTTAAAAAGCGCAATAAGCCTGTCGCCGTAAGCATCGTCCCCCACGCGAGAGCAGAATATAACGTCTGCGCCCATCGCTTTTGCGGCAATCGCGGCGTTTGCGCCCTTGCCGCCGGGTGTAAATGCGTATTTACCGCCCGAAATAAGCGTTTCGCCGGGTGCGGGGATATAGGGCGTTGTGAGCAGAAAATCGATATTGGAGCTACCTGCGACAAGAATTCTCTTTGCCATACAGTCCACCTCTTAAATAATCTTATATATCTTCAAACTATATTCTACACCAATAATAAACTCTTGTCAATATTTTTAACGTTCATAAAAAATACGTTGACTTTTGCGAAAAAACGAATATAATGTTAGGGTACTAATTGTTAGGAGGCTAATAGATAGTGGAACGCGAAGAAACAATCGGCTTTTGCGTGCGAACCCTTTCGGTTGCAATAAAGCGCGCAGTCGAGGCAAGCAAGGCAAGAAGCGGTTTTTCCTGTACCGGTACACACGGCTGGGTAATCGGATATCTTTACGATAACCGCCACCGCGACGTTTTCCAGCGCGATATCGAAAAGCAGTTTTCGGTGCGCCGCCCGACTATGACCGAAATATTAAAGCTAATGGAAAAAAACGGTCTTTTGGTGCGTGAGCGCGACAAAAACGATGCAAGACTTAAAAAAATCAAGCTTACACCGCTTGCGCTTTCTATTCACGAACGGCACGAAAAGCATATCGAATCGTTCGAAACCTTTCTGCGCGAGGGAATTAGCGATGATGAAATGAAAAGCTTTTTCGCGGTGTTAGAAAAGCTTAATTCAAATATCGAACGTGCCGAAAAGGAACATTCATATAATCCCGAGGAGGACGAAAATGCTTAAAAAGCTCGGACAAAGCGTAAAAGGCTATATCAAGCACGCAATTCTTTCACCTACGCTTATTATGGGCGAGGTAATAATGGAGGTTATAATCCCCATACTTCTCGCACTCTTAATAAACTGTATCGATCCCACCTCGGGCAATTCCGAGGAAAGCACCAATTTTATCAGCAGGTTTTTCGAAAACCTTATCGGCCGGCCCGAAAGTGCGGCGGATATGCGCTACGTGCTTATTATCGGCGGACTCATTGCCGTTTGTGCGGTAATATCGCTGTTTTTCGGCGCGGCAGCGGGCAGAAGCGCGGCGATTGCAAGCACAGGCTTTGCAAAAAATCTGCGCGAACGCCTTTTTGAACGTATATCGCATTTTTCGTTCAAAAATATCGATAAATTCTCTACCTCAAGCCTGGTTACCCGCCTTACCACCGACGTAAACAGACTTCAGGAAGCCTTTCATATGATAATCCGTACCGCAGTGCGCAGCCCTTCGATGATGATTTTTTCGCTGGTAATGGCGTTTACCATTAATTCAAGGCTCGCGCTTATATTCCTCGCCGCAGTTCCCGTGCTGGTTATCGGACTTACGCTTATTATGACAAAGGCACACCCGATATTCAAGCGTATGTTTAAAAGATACGATAAGCTTAACCGCGTAGTGCAGGAAAACCTGCGCGGTATAAGAGTCGTAAAGGCCTTCGTGCGCGAGGAAGAGGAAATCGAAAAGTTCAACGAGGTTTCGGGCGAGATAAACGAGGATACCGTTAAGGCGGAAAAGATTCTTTCGTATAATATGCCGCTTATGCAGATAACCGTTTACGCCTGCATACTTCTCGTTTGCTGGTTCGGTGCAAGCATTATCGTTAATTATAACGTTGCAGGTATCGGCGAAAGCCTTACCACAGGCGAGCTTACCGCGCTTTTGAACTATACGATGCAGATTTTAATGTCGCTTATGATGCTTTCGATGATTTTCGTAACCGTCGTTATGTCGCGTGCATCGGCAGAGCGTATCTGCGAGGTGCTCGACGAGGAATCGACGATTAAAAACCCCGAAAGCAACCCTCTTTACAGCGTTCCCGACGGCAGTATCGAGTTCAAAAACGTAAATTTTGCTTATCATGAGGGCAAAAACGTATTAAAAAATATTAATTTCAGTATAAAATCGGGCGAAACTATCGGTATAATCGGCGGTACGGGCAGCAGTAAATCAACGCTCGTTCAGCTTATACCGCGTCTTTACGATACCGTCGACGGCGAGGTGCTTGTCGGCGGTAACAACGTGCGTGATTACGATATTCATACCCTGCGCGATGCGGTTGCAATGGTGCTGCAGAAAAACGTGCTGTTTTCGGGCACGATAAAGGAAAATCTGCGCTGGGGTAACGAAAACGCAACCGACGAGGAAATGAAGCAGGCTTGTATCGCTGCCTGCGCCGATGAATTCATTTCGTCCTTCCCCGAGGGCTACGATACCTATATCGAGCAGGGCGGTACGAACGTTTCTGGCGGACAAAAGCAAAGACTTTGTATTGCAAGAGCACTGCTAAAAACCCCTAAAATATTAATAATGGACGATTCTACCAGCGCGGTCGATACCAAAACCGATTATATGCTTCGCGAAACAATGGCGAATTCTATTCCCGATACGACAAAGCTTATCATCGCACAGCGTATTTCTTCGGTGCAGGCGTGCGACAGAATTATCGTTATCGATAACGGCGAAATAAACGGTATCGGCAGCCACGACGAGCTGTTAAAGACCAACGCTATCTACCGCGAGGTATACGAATCGCAGATGAAGGGAGATGACAAGGAATGAGCGAAGAAAGAAAACAGCAGGAGCCTATCCGACCGATGAAGGGCGTGCGCGTTCCCGGTCAAAAGCCCGATGCAAAAACCGTAAAGCGTGTTCTTTCCTACCTTTTTGCGTATAAATGGCGTCTGCTTTTGGTGGTGCTGTGTATAATTTTCAGCGCACTTGCAGGGGTCTACGGCTCGAAATTCCTTCAAACCCTTATCGACGGCTATATAAAACCACTTATCGAGGCAAAAAGCACCGATATGTCGGGGCTGTTAAAGGAAATGCTCGTGCTTGCGGCGGTGTATATACTCGGCGCACTTTCTACCTTTACCTATAACAGAATAATGGTAACCGTTTCGCAATCGGTTTTAAAGGATATCCGAGATACGATGTTTGCCAAAATGCAAAAGCTTCCGATAAAGTATTTCGATACCCACTCCTTCGGCGATACGATGAGCCGCTATACCAACGATACCGATACGATGCGAATGATGATATCGCAAAGCCTTCCGCATATCTTTTCGTCGCTTTGCACCGTCGTTGCCGTGTTCTTCGCAATGCTTACCACAAACGCGTGGTTAACTCTTTTCGTGGTGGTTTTTGCGTTTTTAACTATGCTTATCGTTAAATCCATCGGCGGTAAGAGCGGAAAATTCTTCGTGCGGCAGCAAAAATCGGTAGGTCAGGTAAACGGCTATATCGAGGAAATGATAAACGGTCAAAAGGTCGTTCAGGTCTTCTGCCGCGAGGAAAAAACGAAAGAGGAATTCAGAAAGCTTAATAACGAGCTTTGCGATAACGCCAAAAACGCAAATATTTTTGCAAATATACTCGGTCCCGTTTCGAACAACCTGGGACACCTTCAGTATATACTTGTAGCAACGCTCGGCGCATTGCTCGTTATATCTACCGAAAGCCTTACCGCAGGCGGCTTGGTTGCCTTCCTGCAGCTTTCCAAAAACTTTACAAACCCGATAAACCAGGTAACACAGCAGTTAAACGCGGTTATAATGGCGCTTGCGGGCGCAAAACGTATATTCGAGCTTATGGACGAGGAGCCCGAGGCAGACGACGGCTACGTAACCCTCGTTAATGCGAAATATAACGAAAACGGTGAGCTTACCGAAGCCGAATGCCGCACAGGTATATGGGCGTGGAAGCATCCCCATGGCGACGGCACGCTTACCTATACCGAATTAAAGGGCGATGTGCGAATGGTCGAGGTCGATTTCGGCTACGTTCCCGAAAAAACCGTGCTTCACGACGTAACACTCTATGCTGAGCCGGGCCAAAAGGTCGCCTTCGTCGGCGCAACCGGTGCGGGTAAAACTACAATTACCAACCTTATCAACCGTTTTTACGATATTGCCGACGGAAAAATCCGCTACGACGGCATAAATATCAATAAAATAAAAAAAGCCGACCTGCGCCGCTCGCTCGGTATGGTGCTTCAGGATACCCATTTGTTTACGGGTACGGTTATGGAAAATATCCGCTACGGTAGGCTCGATGCAACCGATGAGGAATGTATCGCCGCCGCAAAGCTTGCCAACGCCGACAGCTTTATTTCGGTGCTTCCCGAAGGCTATAATACAATGCTCGAGGGCGACGGAGGCGGACTTTCGCAGGGGCAAAGACAGCTTCTTGCAATCGCCCGTGCCGCTGTTGCCGACCCGCCCGTTATGATACTTGACGAGGCAACGTCGAGTATCGATACCCGTACCGAATCGATAGTTCAAAAGGGTATGGACAGTCTTATGCACGGCAGAACGGTGTTCGTAATCGCGCACCGTCTTTCCACGGTTCGCAATTCCGACGTTATAATGGTGCTTTCGCAGGGCAGAATAATCGAACGCGGTAGCCACGAAAAGCTTATTGCCGAAAAGGGACAGTATTACAGCCTTTATACCGGCGCGTTTGAGCTTGATTAAAATAAAAATAAAAGGTACTTTAGCGAGACTTCCTTTCGGGAGGTCTCGCGGTTTTTTTACGCTGCGCTTTCGACGCGAAATGCAAGCATTTCGGTCGGTTTTTGTGAGCTCCGCGCATTCGCATCAACCTTGTGCGCCACGTTTCACTCGTTGTCCAAGGTTGCGAAGATAGATTTTTATTATAAAACGCTATCGCCTTTGACTGTTTTTTAGTTTTGAAGCAACAATGACACACTATAAAAATTTTTGTCCTAAAAGTTTTTGGGAGAGAGCACGAGAGAGGACTTTTTTCAAAAAGTCCTCTCTCGTAATCTATTTTCGTTTTGTGTTCCTATTGTATCATATAATAAACGCATTTTTCAAGAAAAAGAATTTAAAGAAAAAAGGGAAAATGAATTTTCGCCTGCTCCGGAAAAATGTAAATAAATTATTAAGTTAAATTTTTCTACTTGATTAAACAAAAATCTGTGCTATAATGCTTGTAACAGGGGAATACCCCTAAACGAAAAGGAGAATCATTATGAAAAAATTAATCGCTTTCGTTCTTTTGACAGCGTTAATGCTTTGTGTCCTGCCGTCAACCGCGCTTGCAACCGAAGCGGCAGAGGCGGATACCGTGTATATCGGCGGTATAAAGCTTAGCGACGAAACCGTGCTTTTCAACGGCGATACCGAAGCAGTCAGCCTTGGTGAAGCAACCGAGCGTGTCGAGAACGAGGATATCGGATACGCCTATTTCTTCGACGGCAATCTTATTCTTGCCAATTTCGAGTTCACGGGTGAATCGCAGATATATGCTTTGGATACAGGCTTCGAGCAAAACGCACTTATATATGCAAACGGAAGCCTTAACGTAGTTACCGTTGGTGAATGCAATATCACCTGCGAATCGGAAAACGCATTCGGCATACTTGCCCGCGGCGAGCTGTATTTAAGCGGTACCGGGCTTATGGAGCTCGAATCCTTCTCTGCCGTTGCTTCGATATCGGTCGAGGGTAAAAGCGAAGTAAACTTCAACGGCGGCAACTATCATTTCATTCTCGGCAATGGCGGCGTCGGCATTTCGGCACTTGGATTTTTCGGCGAGGCTATGCTGAATATGAACGCGGGAAGCGTTTATATCGAAGCGATAGACGATGCGGCAGAAGCGGGCGCTTATATCGTTTCGATGGTAGAAAATACGACTGCAACGGTTAATATAAACGGCGGCGTGCTCGATATGTGCGGCGTTGCGGGCGGTATCGGAGTGATGGGCACACAGAGCTCGCTTTATCGCCAGAATTACGGAACCGTCGAAATCTCAACACAGAATTTTTCGGCTATCTACGTTGCGGGAGAGGGCGATGACGATTTCGGCAATATAGAAGTAAACGGCGGATATCTTAATATAACCGTGCCCGAAAATACTTCCGAGCAATCGCCGGTATACGAGGGCAGCTTGGTGCTTTCCGATACCGTTTCGCAGACCGAATCGACTGTAACCACGCTTAAAATCGCCGAAAACCGCTACGTAACGGTCGGCGGCATTTCGCTCACCGATGGCGATTACCTTGCAAACGGTGCAGATGCGGTAAGCGATTCCGAACCCGAAAATATCGGCTACGCTTATTACGAAAACGGCAAGCTGGTGCTTAATAATTACGAATACTTCGGCGACGGCGGCGAATATCTTTACGATAGAGGCAGCGAATGGGAATCCGAATATTCGGCAATTATATACTCCTACAGCCCGCTTGAAATAGAATTTATCGGCGAAAATATTCT
Source organism: Clostridia bacterium (assembly GCA_017466805.1). Classification (GTDB taxonomy): domain Bacteria; phylum Bacillota; class Clostridia; order Oscillospirales; family CAG-382; genus Coliplasma. The sequence continues at coordinate 68,197 of JAFTTN010000066.1, read as the reverse complement.
TACTGCCGAATCCGAGGAAACCGAAGGCATCGTGGCATACGGCACGCTCGATATCCACGGTGCAACCGATAACGATTCTCTCGCAATACACGCTTGCTACGGCATACAGGCGGTTAATTTCGCTTCGTCCTCGCTGGGCGAATGCTCGCTCAAGCTTGGCAGGGGCATATACGATATAGACTTCGATATGAACGAATGCTATATGGCTGTTTCGGCATTCAACGAATCCAGCGTCGGCACTTTAAGCGTTGAGTTCGATAAATGTAATATGACGGCTTCTGCAACCGAATACGGTATTTCGATATATTCCACGAATACCGCCGAGGTCAGCTTCAAGAATACGGATCTTTCGGTAATGGCAGATAACGCTATCGAGGTAATCTCCGCACTCGGAACAGACGTAAGCATCAATAATTCGAATATTGATGTAGCAGCCGTGCTCGGCATTAATCTGCTCGAGGGTATAGAAAAGGGAAGGCTTAATGTTGTAAGCGGCAGACTTTCGGCTGCCTCGGTTTACTACGACGAGGAAAGTAAGGTTATGCCTATCTACGCCGACGTAATAATGGGCGAAGGTGTGAGTGTTCTTTCGGGCTCGCTCGAAAGCGAAAAGGTGGTTATCGGCAGCGATGGCGCGACCTCGAATGCACTCGGCGACGTCAATAACGACGGTAAAATCGACCAGTACGATTATATTCTCGTTAAGCGCCACTATTTCGGCACCCGTTATCTTACCGATGACGAAATGACTCGCGGCGACGTTAACCGCGACGGCAAGGTAGACCAATACGACTATATCCTTATCTGCCGCCATTACTTCGGCACGTTTGTTATTGGGTGAATTTTTAAACGAAAATAGATTACGAGAGAGGACTTTTTGAAAAAAGTCCTCTCTCGTGCTCTCTCCCAAAAACTTTTAGGACAAAAATTTTTATAGTGTATCATTGTCGCTTTGCTTTAGGATTGCGGCAATGGACGGTTAACATTTGCCTCCACTGTGTAAGGGGAGGTGTCGCGCGCGACCTCGCGCGTGACGGAGGGGTTGTAGGATGCGTAGCATCCGTAAAAGATAAAAAACGACAACAAAGAAGCTTGATTTTTCTTTTTACTCAAAATATCTGTATTTCTTGCCGTTTGCAAGTGTAATAAATTTGCCGCCTTCGCTGCCGTCGAGAATAAATCCGTCCTCGCATTGCGTGCGTACGTGCGCACTTGCCTTGCCGCTTATCGCTCGCTCTATATCGCCGCAAACCGCCGCCGCGGTGGGAAGCGAGCCCGCGCCCTGACCGTAGAAAACAACCTCGCCAACGGCAGAGCCGGTTACGCTTACTGCATTAAATGCCTCGCGGATTGCGTGGAAAAGGCTGTCCTTGCCAACCAAATGGGGCGCAACGAGTATTCTTGCCTTGTCGCCGACTCGTTCTGCAACCGCTATCAAACGAATAACACAGCCAAGCTGTTCGGCAAGAGCAATATCCTCGCTCGTTACGTTTTCGATACCTTCGATATGGGGGATCGATTCATAGGAAATATATTTATCAAGCGCAATGCCTGCAAGTATTGCAATCTTTCTTGCCGCGTCGAGTCCCGCAAGGTCTGCGTGGGGATCTGCTTCGGCATAGCCCAGCTCCTGTGCGGTTTTCAAAGCTTCCTCGAGCGATTTGCCCTCGCTCTGCATATGGGTAAGAATATAGTTCGTCGTGCCGTTCAAAATGCCCGCAACACGCAAAATATCGTCGCCCATAAAACAGCTGTTAAGCGGTGCGATTATCGGAATACCGCCGCCGACAGATGCTTCGTAAAGGTAAACCACGCCGTTTTCCCTTGCCGCCTCCTCAAGCTCGCGGCCGTATTTGTCGACCACAGCCTTGTTCGAGGTAACAACGTTCTTGCCTGCCTTTAACGCCGCAAGGCTGAATTTGTAGGCAACGCCGTCGCCGCCCATCGTTTCAACCACTACGCTAACGCTTTCGTCGTTAATAATCTTTTCGAAATCGGTCGTCACTCTGTCGCCGAGCGGATGCTCGGGAAAGCTGCGAAGATCGAGAATATATTTAATGTTGACCTCGTTAAGCGGCTTCTTGCTCGCACGGGATATAACCTCGTAAACGCCGCCGCCGACCGTACCGAAGCCGAGTATGGCAATGTTCGTCATAGCGATAATACTCCAATTTTATAAATATCAACCCATTGTATCATACTTTTTTATATATTTCAAGGGTTTTTCGCTATATGTTTGCTTTGCGGAATACCTAAATATCAATCGTTGGTTGAGTTGCTCGAAACCTTGTAATAAACTATTGCAATTTGCTCTTTCGAGGTGTAAAATCAAAGCGTTAGGTTAATTTTTTTCATTAAAAAGGGTTATAGGTAAAGAATTGAAAACCGTTTACGTAGATAAGATACCCGCAGTGGTATCGCAATATTTCGCTTCCGAAAGCGTCGATTGGGACGAAATCCTTATCGCACTCCGCAGCGACCTCCGTGCCGACGGCAGCCGCGGCGATTGCTTCGTGCTGCTTTCTGCCGAAGCGGCGTTCGTCGCCGAGGGAATTATCGAATTTTCCTCTGCCGGCAGGAATGCAATCGGCGAATCGGTAAGAAGCGAGGAATTTAAGGTAAGCCGCTTCGAGCGCTTTGCGCTTTCCTCTTTAGGCGAGCCGAAGGCGGAACAGCTTATTTCCACCGGCAGAGTCGTCGCCGAGTTCGAAGGGGAGGATAAGCTTTTGTTCAACTTTTCGTCGGCGTGTAAGCACGGCGCATCGGTGTTCTGCCGCGCCGTCGGCGAGCTGAAAAAGGATAATAAGCTCGATTTGTCGACCTACGGCGAAGAAAGCTACGAGCTTCACGTTTGTAAAAAATGCGGCAGACGCTATCCCGACGAGGAGCTAAAAATCTGCCCGAACTGTATGGATAAGGCGCGCTTGGTAAAACGCCTTGCTTCGCTGTTTTTCCGCTATAAGCGCTCTATTGCAATGGTGCTTATCGCTTTTGCACTCATTGCGGGGTTGGGTGTAATAACCCCATATATCAGTAGCGAAAAGCTTTACGACGAGGTGCTCGCCAATCCCGATTCGGTTGCTTTCGACGTATTAAAAATCGTGCTTCTGATCGTCGGCGTGCGTATAGCCGCGCTCTGCGTAAATCTGCTTTCGGGCGCAATAAGCTCGACTGTTGCGGCAAACGTTACCTACGATTTAAAGAAAATGATATTCAATACCATAAGCAATCTGTCGCTCGGCTTTTTCACAAACCGTCAAACCGGCGGACTTATGACTCAGGTAAACAGCGACAGCCTAACGCTTTATTGGTTCTTCTGCGACGGCTTTCCCTATTTGGTGCTTAATATAGTTCAGCTCGTCGTAATAATGTGCGTAATGCTTTCGCAAAACCTCGTGCTTGCGCTTTATACCTTCGTAACAATTCCGGTGTTCTTCCTTGCGTTTAAATTTCTTTTCAACGCGTTCGATAAGCTCCACGCAAAAAGCTATTCAAAACGCCGCTCCTTCAATTCGCTCGTATCCGACGTTTTAAACGGTATGCGCGTTGTTAAATCCTTCTCGCGTGAGGACGAGGAGCTTAACCGCTTCGGCAAGCGAAATAAAGACCTTGCCGAATCGCGCAACGAAATCCAAACCTTTTCTGCGCGCATCTTCCCGTTTTTGTATTATCTGTTAAGAATCGGCTCCTACGTCGTTTGGGGTGTAGGCGGCTGGCAGGTAATGAACGCGACCGGCGATATGAGCTACGGACGTCTAATGGCGTTCATCGGCTATTTCTCGCTTATCTACGGCCCTATCGAGCAGCTTGCCGACGTTTCGAACTGGTGGAGCGAAACGCTTAACGCAATACAGCGCCTTTTCGAAATCCGCGATGCTCAGCCCGAGGTGCGCGAATCGCAAAGCCCGATAATTCCCGAAGAATGCAAGGGCGAGGTCGAATTCCGCGACGTAACCTTCTCCTACGTCGAAAACCGCAAGGTTATCGACGGCGTAAGCTTCAATATCCCCGCCGGCACCACACTCGGTATAGTTGGCCAGACAGGCGCGGGAAAAAGCACGCTTGCAAACCTTTTAACAAGGCTTTACGACGTTAAAACCGGCGGTGTTTATATCGACGGTGTCAACATAAAGGACCTTCCCTTCGATTTCCTTCGCGAAAATATTGCGATAGTATCGCAGGAAACCTATCTTTTCCGCGGCAGTATTCTCGAAAATATCCGCTACGCCTGCCCGAACGCCACGCGTGAGCAGGTTATCGCGGCGGCAAAAACCGCGTCGGCACACGATTTTATCGTAAAATATCCCGACGGCTACGATACCGAAATCGGATTCGGCAAAAAAGACCTATCGGGCGGCGAAAAACAGCGTATTTCTATCGCCCGCGCGCTTCTGCGTGACCCGAAGATTTTAATTCTTGACGAGGCCACCGCGGCGATGGACACCCAAACCGAGCGAAATATTCAATCGGCGCTCGACCGATTAACCGAAAACCGCACCACAGTTATCATCGCGCACCGCCTTTCTACCCTGCGCGATGCCGATAAGCTTATCGCAATCGAAAACGGACGCGTCGCCGAAAGCGGCACGGCACAGGAGCTGCTAAAGCAAAAGGGAGTTTATTATAAGCTCTATAAGCTTCAGGCAGAGGCGCTCAAAACCGTCGGCATCGGCGAATAATGCAATAATTAAAGAGAGATAAAAAATGAACGAAAACAAAAACGATAATTTTCTTGACCTTGCGGAGATAACCTATTTAACCGCCGATAATTCGCGCTTTTACCGCACGGCAAACGGCTTTCCCGCGCTCGAGGCGGTTCTGCCGAAAATAACCGACGATCTGGTTGCCGAGCAGGATAAAACTCCGGTAAAGCAGGATCTCGGACGCGTTTTCTTCCACCGCTGCTTCCCGTTCGAAACCCCCGACGAATATATATCGGTGCTGAACAAGGACGGGCGCGAATACGCGATGATACGCGATTTGAATTCGCTTCCCGCCGAGGCACAGGAAATAATCCGCGTCGAGCTCGACAGAAAATATCTCTGTCCCACCGTGCACAAAATAAAATCCTTAAAGGAAAAGCTCGATTATTCCTTCTGGGAGGTCGAAACCGATAGGGGAGATATGACCTTTTCGATGCACGACACCTATCGCAATATCGCGCGCGTGGGCGGCGGTATGCTTATAATAACCGACGTCGACGGCAACCGCTACAGAATAGAAGACGTTGCCAAGCTCGATAGAAAAAGCTTTAAAAAGATAGAACTGTATTTGTAATGAAGATATTAAAACGAATTTTTTCAAAGCTGTTCCGCAAAAAGCCGAAGCCGAACCCCTTCGATGCCGTTCGGAAGGAGCTTTTAAAATCGGTGCAGGACGAAAAGCCCTATACCTTCAACTATAACCTCGCCTTCGATAATTCGAAAGCCGTCGGTGTTTGCGCGCTCTCGGACGATAAGCTTTATATGCTCGAATCGGGCGGTGAGCTAAAGGAATATACGCTCTCCTCGCTTTCGGAAATAAGGTTTGTCGGCCTTTGGGGCTGTGTCGCGCTCGAGGCAACTAACGAAAAAGGCGAAGTCGAGCTTTGTCGCGCCGATATGAAGCTTGCCACGGTTTTCCGCGCTGCCGCAAGAAAATTAGAGGGTGCGCGCAAGGGCGAAAATATACCCGATCCGAAAATCGCCGCCTGCGAAAAATGCGGCAAGCCCTTTGCCCGCGGCAGAACAACCTGCGAAAAATGCGTCGATAAGCGCAAGCTCTATTCAAGGCTTCTGCCCTATATGAAGCCCCACCTTGCAAGGCTTATATTTGCGGGACTTTTGTTAATCGGCGTATCGGCAATATCGGTGGTTTTACCGATAGTGAACAAGCATATAATAAACGATTATATCGCGGCGTCACCCGTGCCCGAGGATAAAAGCGGATTTATCTGGCTGGTTATCGCAATGGCGGCACTTGGACTTTTGAGCGCGCTTTTCGTTGCGGTAAGAAGATTGGTTATCGCAAAGGCTTCGAAGGATATTATTATCAAAATGCGCGAGGAGGTCTATCGCAAAATCCAAGAGCTTTCGCTTTCGGGCTTGAATAAACGCAGCGCGGGCGAGCTTATACAGCGCGTTTCGGGCGATACCGAGGAGCTTCGCGAATTTATTACCTGGCTGGTGCCGAACCTTATTCAGCAGGCGCTCACACTCGGCGCAATCGCCGTTTTTCTGTTCATTTTCAACTGGAAGCTTTCGCTTATAATAATCATTCCAATTCCTTTGCTCGTGCTTATGTTCCGCGCGCTGCATAGGTTTACACATAAGCTCTACCACCGTCAATGGCAGGTGGAATCGGATGCGGGTACACTGATGCACGACGTTTTTTCGGGAATGCGCGTGGTTAAAACCTACGGCACCGAAAAGCGCGAGGAAAAGCGATTCGATACCGCTGCAAAGCGTATTGCCGAGATTTCGAAGAAAAACGAGCTCACCTGGAATATGATAATGCCGTTTGCAAGCTTTTTGCTCGGTATCGGCGAATACGCCGTGATCTTCTTCCTCGGCTGCGAGCTTGTCGGCGACCCGTCGTTTATCACCTCGGGCAACCCGAATTTCGCCTTGGGCGACCTTATGCAGATAGTTTCCTACGTCGGCTTGATGTACGAGCCGATACGCTGGATGTCCTTCGTGCCCCGCCGTATCGCCCGTGCAACAACCTCGCTTTCAAAAATAACCGAGCTTTTGGACGAAAAAACCGATAGCTTCGGCACCGGCGAGGTGCTGGAAAGCATTCACGGCGATATCGAATTCAAAAACGTGTCCTTCGGTTACGAGGACGCCGAATACGTTCTTAAAAATATCGATCTAAAGATAAATAACGGCGAAATGGTCGGCTTCGTCGGAAGAAGCGGCGTCGGCAAAACCACCGCCGCAAACCTTGCTCTGCGTCTTTACGACGTTTCGGAGGGGTCAATAACCGTCGACGGCAAGGACCTGCGCGATATCGACCAGCATTCCTACCGCTCGAGGATCGGCGTGGTGCTGCAGGAAAACTTCCTGTTCCACGGCACCATTTACAGCAATATAGCCTATGCAAAGCCGGGAGCCACGCGTGACGAGGTTATTCGCGCCGCAAAGCTTGCCAACGCGCACGAATTTATAATGCGTCAACCCGACGGCTACAATACCTACGTCGGCGACCGCGGCAATACCTTGTCGGGCGGCGAACGCCAAAGAATAGCTATCGCCCGTGCGATACTGCGTAACCCGCGCATACTCATTCTCGATGAAGCAACCAGCTCGCTCGATACCGAAACCGAAAAACAGATACAGGAGGCAATCGCGCGGCTTGCGGGCGGCAGAACCACTATAGCTATCGCCCACCGCCTTTCCACTTTGCGCAACGCGACTAAGATAGTCGTGTTCGAAAAGGGCAAAATCGAAGAGGTTGGCCCGCACGACGAGCTTATGCGTAACAAGGGCAGGTATTACCGCTTGGTTATGGCTCAACGGCAGGTCAACAAAATGACACCCGACGAAATGAATTAGATAATGCACTAATACGAAAATACGAGAGAAACTTTTTGAAAAAAGTTTCTCTCGTCAGTCTGTAGACAAAGTCTACAGACTGAACCAGAGTGAGAGAAATGAGGCTATTTTTGAAGAAAAACGAGCGTCGGCGTAGAATGCTACGACAGTCGAAGTTTTTCTTCAAAGCCCTTGAAAATACAATAAAAATATTTATTCCTTATTAAAAAGAAATCGAACTTCTACTTTCAAATGAAGCTCGATTTTTTGTGTTGTTTTTTCTTTCAAGGGCGTAAATAGACCATGTGTCTTCGCTCTGACGAGAGAAACTTTTTGAAAAAAGTTTCTCTCGTGCTCTTTTCAAAAACTTTTTAGATTAAAAAGTTTTAAAGTGTGTCATTTTTAGTTATACAGACTTGTCGGGAATATGTTTTTACAAAAAGTTCCTCTCTCGTATTATGCCCTCTTGCAAAATACAAAAAAATAGTGTATAATATACTGAATTTTTATATCACGGTAGTTTTATCGGGAGGATAACTATGAAAAATACAGAAAAAACAATGGATAAGCTCGTCGCACTTTGCAAGGGCAGAGGCTTTATTTTCGCAGGCAGCGAAATCTATGGCGGCCTTGCAAATACTTGGGACTACGGCCCTCTCGGCGCAGAGCTTAAAAATAACATCAAGCGCGCTTGGTGGAAAAAATTCGTTCAGGAAAATCCCTATAACGTCGGTCTTGACGCCGCTATTCTTATGAATCCGCAAACCTGGGTTGCCTCCGGTCACCTCGGCGGATTTTCCGATCCCTTAATGGACTGCCGCGAATGTAAGGAACGCTTCCGCGCAGATAAATTAATCGAGGATTGGTGTGCGGAAAACGAATATACTCTCGAAAAGCCCATCGATGCATTTTCTCAGCAGGAAATGAAGGACTTCGTCGAGGAGCATAATATCAAATGCCCCACCTGCGGTAAGCACAACTTTACCGACATCCGTCAGTTCAACCTTATGTTCAAAACCTTCCAAGGTGTTACCGAGGATGCAAAGAACACCGTTTATCTCCGTCCCGAAACCGCACAGGGTATCTTTGTAAACTTTGCAAACGTTCAAAGAACCACCCGCAAAAAGCTCCCCTTCGGTATCGGTCAGATCGGTAAGAGCTTCCGTAACGAAATCACCCCCGGTAACTTCATCTTCCGCGTTCGCGAATTCGAACAGATGGAGCTTGAATTCTTCTGCCAGCCCGGCACCGACCTCGAATGGTTCGAATATTGGAGAGGCTTCTGCCGCGATTGGCTCCTTTCGCTCGGTATTAAAGAAGAAAACCTCCGCCTGCGCGACCACGATCCCGAAGAGCTTTGCTTCTATTCCAAAGCAACCACCGACTTCGAATTTTTGTTCCCGTTCGGCTGGGGCGAGCTTTGGGGCGTTGCCGACAGAACCGATTACGACCTTACCCAGCACCAAAACACCTCGGGTAACGACCTTACCTATTTCGATCAGGAAAAGAATGAAAGATATATTCCCTACGTTATCGAGCCCTCGCTCGGCGTAGAACGCTCGGTTCTTGCCTTCCTTTGCGATGCGTACGACGAAGAAAATATCGGCAAGGACGGCGCCGAGGATATCCGTACCGTTCTTCGCTTACATCCCGCTCTTGCACCCTTCAAGGCAGCCGTGCTTCCTCTTTCGAAAAAGCTTGGCGAAAAGGCGCACGAGCTTGCAAACGAGCTTTGCAAGTATTTCCCCTGCGATTACGATGAAGCAGGCTCTATCGGTAAGCGCTACCGCCGCGAAGACGAAATCGGTACCCCCTTCTGTATCACCTACGATTTCGATTCATTGGAGGATAACTGCGTAACCATTCGCGACCGCGATACTATGGAGCAGGTAAGAATGCCCATTTCCGAGGTACGCGCGTATATCGAGGAAAAAATCAGATTTTAATTTCACTTTTAAAGATTGCCGCAAATATCCTTTTGCGGCAATCCCATTTATAAGAGGAAAATAATGCAAAACAAAAACGTTTTGGAACGAATAAGCATACGGCTCGAAAAATGCTCGAAGGGACAAAAGAAAATCGGTGCCTACCTGCTCGAAAACTACGCCACCGCGGCGTATATGACAGCGGCAAGGCTAAGCGAAACCGTTGGCGTTTCGGAATCAACTATCGTCCGCTATGCGACCGAGCTCGGCTTCGAGGGCTACCCCGAGCTGCAATCGGCACTGCGCTACGCCGCAAGAAGTAAGCTAACAAGCGTTCAGCGTATGGAACTGTTAAAGAACCGCAACTGCGAGGATACCCTTTCGGCAAGCTTTAATTCGGATATAGAAAGCATTCGCAAAACCCAAAGCCGAACCGATAAAGCAAGCTTCGAAAGCTTCGTTACGGCAATAATGAACGCGAATAATATCTATCTCGTCGGTGCAAGAAGCGCGGCAAGCCTTGCGATATTTATGAACTTTTACCTTTCGATACTTTTCGATAACGTTCATATCGTTCATACGGTTATCGGCAGTGAGGCATTCGACCAGATGTTCCGCGTAAAGCAGGGCGACGTCGTTTTGGGCATCACCTTCCCGCGATATTCCAAGCTAACCGTCGACGTGCTCGAATTTTCGAAGCGTGCGGGCGCAACCGTGCTCGGTATAACCGACAGCGCGCGCAGCCCTATAGCGAAAACCGCCGATATAACCTTATATGCAGATAACGAAAGCGATAATTTTGTCGATTCACTAACCGCTCCGCTCGCTCTTATCAATGCGCTTATCCACGAAATCGGCAGGCGCGACCCCGAAAGAGCGCAATCGCGCTTCTCGGTGCTCGAGCGAATCTGGGCAGAAAACGAAGTTTATGATAATGACGTATGATTGTATAGTCGTAGGCGGCGGTCCCGCAGGTCTTTTTGCCGCCTATAACGCCGCGATAAACGGCAACAGCGTGTTGCTTTTGGAAAAAAACGACCGCTGCGGAAAAAAATTGGATATTACCGGCAAGGGAAGATGTAACGTTACCAATGCCTGCCCGCGTGAAGAGTTTTTAAATAACGTTATCGCAAACCCCCGCTTTTTAATGAGTGCGATTTCGCGCTTCGATAGCGAGGATACCGTCGCGTTTTTCGAAATGATGGGGGTAAAAACCAAGGTGGAGCGCGGCAACCGCGTTTTCCCCGAAAGCGATAAAGCCCACGATATAACCGTGGCGCTCGTTACCGCTTGTAAAAACACAGGCGTCGAAATACAGCACAAAAGGGTAACGGCTGTCCTTACAGAGAACAATTCGGTAAAAGGCGTTCGTTGCGGCAGGGAAGAGCTTTATGCAAAATCGGTTATAATCGCCTGCGGCGGATCGTCCTACCCCAAAACCGGCTCGGACGGAAGCGGCCACAGACTTGCCGAATCCGTCGGACATACCGTAACCAAAATACGTCCCTCGCTCGTTCCGCTCGTCTCGCCCGATAAGCTCTGCCGCGATTGTATGGGACTTTCGCTTAAAAACGTCGGTGTTTCGTTTTATAAAGACGGCAAAAAGCCGTTGTATGAAGAACAGGGCGAAATGATGTTTACCCATTTCGGCGTAACCGGCCCCTGTATCCTTTCGGCGTCGGCACACCTGCAAAACAGCTACCCCTGCACGCTTTATATCGATATGAAGCCGGCACTCGACGAAAAAACGCTCGATAAACGGCTCCTGCGTGATTTTTCGGAAATACCCAATAAGGCACTGAAAAACGCCTTCAATGCGCTTCTTCCCTCGAAGCTGATCGATCCGTTTATCGAACTAACGGGAATCCCGCCCGAAACCAAGCTCAATAGCCTAACTAAAGAGCAGCGTGCAAAAATCGTCGCGCTTCTAAAAGCAATTCCCATAAAAATCGTCGGCACCCGCCCGATCGACGAAGCAATCGTAACCGGCGGCGGTGTCGATTGCCGCGAAATCGACCCGAAAACAATGCAGTCAAAGCTCGTATCCGGCCTTTATTTCGCGGGCGAGGTAATGGACGTCGATGCCTATACCGGCGGCTTTAACCTGCAAATCGCCTTTTCCACCGCCTTCACCGCCGGCAATAGTATATAATCGCGCCCCGTAATAGATTATCGCAAAAAAGCATACCCGCGCATTATATCATCATATAAAATACCGGTAAAAAAAGACCGTTTTAAACGAAAAGCATTAACGCTTCGCTTAAAACGGCCTTTTTAATATTTTTCTGCTTTTCATCATATACATCAACAAAACCCTATATGGAGCTGATAACGTGTTTAATGATGAAATATCGTCGCGGGCGGCAGAAATCGCCGAATACGTCGTCGCAACCGGTGCAACCGTGCGCGCCTCGGCAAAGCATTTTGGAATAAGCAAAAGCACGGTACACAAGGACCTTACCGAGCGGTTAAAGCATACCGATAACGAGCTTTATGCAAACGTTTGTGCCGTTTTGGCAAGAAACCGCGCCGAACGCCACCTTCGCGGTGGCGCTGCAACGAAGCGTAAATACGTCGATGCAAGGGAAAAGGCAAACCTGCTTGACAAACCGTGTAAATCAAAGTAAAATAATTAAAACAAAGCTTCGAGGAAACAAAAAAATGAAGGACGATAAAACAAACGCAATGCGAACGCTCGACTCGGTTGGTGCGATATATACGGCACATACCTACGAAACCAAAACCGCGCTTTCGGGTGTGGAAATAGCAAAAAGATTGGGCTACGACGAAAGCGTGGTGTTCAAAACGCTCGTCACCGTCGCCGCATCGAAAAAGCACTACGTTTTTATAGTCCCCTCTGCCAAGGAGCTCGATTTAAAAAAGGCGGCGGCTTCGGTCGGCGAAAAATCGGTTGCAATGATAAAGCAGGCAGAGCTTTTGACGCTAACAGGCTACGTCCACGGCGGCTGCTCGCCGATAGGTATGAAAAAGCAGTTCGAAACGGTTATCGATATTTCGGCGGAAAGCAAGGAAAAAATTATCGTTTCGGCAGGAAAAATAGGCAGACAAATGGAAATTAGCCTTAACGAGCTTCGCAAGGCGATAAAAATAACGTCTGCAGATATAACGAGGTAAGAATGATAAAATTACTCGCAAGAATTTTTATAAAAGAGCGAAAAAACACGTCCGACCCCGAGGTGCGCAGAAAATACGGCGTGCTCTGCGGCGGTTGCGGCATTGCGCTTAACGTTTTGCTGTTCTTGTTAAAGCTGTTCGTCGGAACGCTCACAGGCTCTGTCGCGGTTACGGCAGACGCGTTTAATAATATTTCCGATGCGGGCTCCTCCGCGGTAACAATGGTCGGCTTCCGCCTGGCAGGCAAAAAGCCCGATCCCGAGCACCCCTTCGGCCACGGCAGAATCGAATATATATCCGGCCTTATCGTTGCAATGCTTATTTTCGTAATGGGATTCGAGCTGATAACCTCGTCGGTAAACGCAATAATCGAGCCGAAACCAACCGAAATCAATATAATTTCTGCGGTAATACTCGTTTTTTCGGTCGTAATCAAGCTGTATATGTTCACTTATAACCGAAAAATAGGCAAAAAAATCGGCTCTGCCGCAATGGTTGCCACCGCGTCCGACAGCATCGGCGATGCAATAGCCACGCTTGCCGTGCTTGCCTCGCTTGTCGTTTCGCGCGTGACAGGCTTGCTTATCGACGGCTATATCGGGCTTCTCGTCGCGGCGTTCATACTTTTTGCCGGCTACCGCGCCGCAAAGGAAACTATCGAGCCGCTTCTGGGCATGCGCCCCGATAAAGAGCTGGTCGATGAGCTCGAGGCACTCGTGCTCGCAAACGAGCCGATTACCGGCGTTCACGATCTTATTCTGCACGATTACGGTCCCGGCAGACGCTTTCTTTCGCTTCACGCCGAGGTTCCGATGACCGAGGATATACTGCACGTTCACGACGTTATCGATAATATCGAAATAGAAATCTTCGAGCGCTTCGGCATAGAAACGGTAATACATACCGACCCGATCGACACTCGCGACCCGCGCTTGAACGAAATCAAGCAAACCGTGCGCGATCTGCTCGACGGAATGGGATCGGGAATGAAGGCACACGATTTTCGCATAGTGCCGGGCAAAACGCATACAAATATCGTTTTCGATATTGCCATTCCCGCCGACAGTAAGCTCGATACCGATGCACTTAAGCTTGCCGTGTCTGCCGCCGTTAGCGCAAAAAATCCCGAATACCGCTGCGTTATCCGCATCGACAGAGATTACGCGTAAGAATCAAGAAAAAGTGTACCGACGAAGGCGGCGGTACACTTTATATCTATCTGCAATAACTTATTAAAGGAGAAGCAAAATGGGAATTTTAAAGCATATCCCCGAGCAAATAACCGACAGGGTTCCAAAGGTCTATTTTTCCTGCCATAAGGACGATTTCGACCTTTGCTTCGAGGCAATCAAGAAGGAAATAACAAAAGGGCGTAACTGCGCGGTCTTCTATGATGCCGATTACGACGGCGAACGCGACGAGCAGTTTTACTTCGACCTTTCGAATATGCATCTTTTCGTTATGCCGATAACGACGCGCCTTTTAACAAAGCCCAACCGCGCACTCGGGGAGGAGCTTGACTTTGCGATCGAGCACAAAATTCCCGTGCTTCCGTTGATGCAGGAAAGCGGGCTCGAGGAGCTTTATAAGCAAAAATTCGGCGACCTGCAGTTTTTGGATAAAAACAGCCGGGAGCTCGGCGCAATAAGCTACGAGGAAAAGCCGGATAAATACCTTTCCTCGATATTGCTTAACGATGAAACGATAAAGCGCATCCGCGAAGAATTCGACGCGCAGATATTCCTGAGCTATCGCAAAAAGGACAGAATCCACGCAAACCACCTTATGCGGCTTATCCATAAAAACGATTTTTGCCGCGATATCGCGATATGGTACGATGAATTTCTTACCCCCGGCGAGAATTTCAACGATAATATCCGCAAGGCGCTCGATAAAAGCGGTCTTTTCGTGCTTGCCGTTACGCCGAGCCTGCTTGAGCCGCGTATTGACAAAGAGGGCATCGAGCACAAAAACTATATCGAGGAGCACGAATACCCGATGGCGAAGGAGCGCGAGAGCGAGGGCAAGATAGCCATTCTTCCCGCCGAGCTTGTTAAGACCGATAGCATTTTGCTTTCGCAAAAATACGAAAATATCCCCGATTGTGTCGATTCGGATGACGAAAACGCACTGACAGAGGCACTCCTGAACACCGCGAAAAAGCTTGTCAACGATGAAAACGATAATTCGCCCGAGCATAACTATCTTATCGGCTTGGCTTATCTGAACGGTATCGACGTCGAGGTCGACCACGCCCGCGCCCGCGAAATGATCGAATTCGCCGCCAACGCCGATTATCTCGAGGCGATCGATAAAATGATCGAGATGTATAAGGACGGTATCGGTACCGAGCGTAATTACGAAACGGCAATTCAATGGCACGAAAGGAAGATAACTCTTCTTCAAAAGCGGTATAACGAAAACCCGAATGAATATAATGCAAACTCTCTGTTCCGGGCGTTGATATACTGCGGCGATGAATATAAAGCGCTCGGTAAGCCTGCCGAAGCAATAGAGAAATATACCGCAGCAAAGGACCTTTGCGAAGCAATCGATAATCCTTCAAATAAAACTCTTCGTAATCGTTCTGTAAGCTATGAAAAACTCGGCGATATATATTTTTCCGAGAGAAATACAACAAAAGCAAAGGAATATTACGAAAAAGCGCTTACAATAGCCGAACAGCTTGCCGCCGAAACAAATACTGTAGAAGCAAGGCGAGATCTTTCTGCAAGCTACAACAAGCTCGGAGATATATATAGATCCGAGGGCGATATCGCAAAAGCGAAGGAATATTACGAAAAAGCGTTCGCTATACGCGAACAGCTTGCCGCAGAAACAAATACTGCAGAAGCAAGGCGAGATCTTTCGATAAGCTATAACAGCCTCGGCGATATATATCGGCGCGAGGGCAATATGTCAAAAGCAAAGGAATATTGCGAAAAATCGCTTGCTATAGCCGAACAGCTTGCCGCCGAAACAAATACTGTAGAAGCAAGGCGAGATCTTTCTGTAAGCTATGAAAGCCTCGGAAATATATATATAGTCGAGGGAAACACAGCAAAAGCTAATGAATATTACGAAAAAGCGCTTGCAATAACCGAACAGCTTGCCGAAGAAACAAATATGGTAGAAGCAAGGCGAGATCTTTCGATAAGCTATAACAAACTCGGATATATATATGAATCCGAGGGTGATATGGCAAAAGCGAAGGAATATTACGAAAAATCGCTCGCTATATTCGAACAGCTTGCCGCAGAAACAAATACGGTATTGGCAAGGCGAGATCTTTCGAAAAGCCATGAAATACTCGGCGACATATATAAATCCGAGGGAAATACAGCAAAAGCGAAGGAATATTACGAAAAAGCGCTTCCTATATTCGAACAGCTTGCAAAAGAAACAAATACGGTATTGGCAAGGCGAGATCTTTCTGCAAGCTATGAAAGACTCGGCGATATATATAAATCCGAGGGTGATATGGCAAAAGCGAAGGAATATTACGAAAAAGCGCTTGCAATAGACGAACAGCTTGCCGCAGAAACAAACACGGAGCGAGCAAGGCACGATCTTGCGATCTCGTATTATAATATGAGTTTTGTTTGTCATATGAGTTTTGTTTGTCAAGGCGAAGAAAAACGAGGATATTTAATAAAAGCTCTGAACATTGTGAACGCGCTTTGCGAGCAATGTCCCGATATTGCGATATACGAGCTACAACGCGATATTATCCAAAGTGAGCTTGATTGGCTTGACTAAGACGAAACCGAATAACAAAAAATCTCCTGCGGCGTAGACTGTTGCAGGAGATTTTATATTGAAATTAAGTTAACGCACGGAAGACGAACAGAAAAGCCATTTTCTGCCGAATCGGCAAGAAGATGGCTTTTTAATATAGGCTCTGAGCATCAGCCGTCCATTCTGTAGCCGACGCCAAGCTCGTTTATAATATATTTCGCCTCGCCGGGCTTAATGCCGAGCTTTTTGCGTATATTCGCCATATTTACCTGAAGCTTTTTTATGCTTCCTTCCTCGGTGTGACCGCCCCAAACCGCTTTTATAATTGCGGAATAGGTAAGCATCTTTCCGCAATGCTCGGAAAGATATGCAAGTATGTTGTATTCGGTCTGGGTAAGCTTTATTTCGCTGTCGCAAAGAAAAACACGGCGCGCATCGTAATCGATAATAAGATCTCCCAACGAAAATCTTCCGCCGGGCAAACGGCCCTCGTCCGAGCTGTGACGGCTGTTTCGAAGGCTTGCGCGTACACGCGCCAAAAGCTCACCTTCTCCAAAAGGCTTGGTAACGTAATCGTTTGCGCCGAGATCAAGCGCAAGCACCTTGTCGCGCTCGTCGGTGCGTGCCGAAAGCACGATAATCGGGGTAAGCGACGCACAACGAACGTATTTCAAAAGCTCCATTCCGTCGGCATCGGGTAATCCGAGGTCGAGAATAATCAGATCGGGCACGTAGGAATCGTACATAATCCTTGCGGCAGAGCAGGTTTCGGCAAGTATCGCCTGATATCCGTTCGCTTCGAGCATAGTCGAAACAAGCGTGCGGATATTCACATCGTCCTCTATAACCAAAATTTTATATTTGTTGTTCATTTTCGCGCTCCTTTGTGTCTGGAGTGAGCCGAGCAAATTCGAAACACCTAAAAGTCGTCTTTTTGCGCTCCTATGGGTATTTTGATCTTGCAATACACTCGTATTGAGGCGTCCTCAACAGCCAAAACTCATCACAAAAATTCTTCCTTTTAGGTCGAAAAAAGGTTCGGATTTGCTTGGCTTACTCCAAAGTGATTTGCTTAATTCACTCTAAAATAAATCTGAACCTAACGCCGTGCCCGGTGTTTTCTGCGGTGATTTCGCCGCCGTGCGCCTTTATAATTGCCGAACAAACGGCAAGACCTATTCCGGCGTTTTTCTTTTTACTGTCGGCAAGGCTTTCGCCGTGACCGTAATATCCGTCAAAAAGCCTTTGCATTTTGTCCTCGGGGATCCCCTTGCCGTTGTCCTCGGTTTCGAAAACCGTTCCGCTTCCGTTTTTAAAAACCCTAAGCTCCAGCTTGTCGAAGCCTTCGGCGTGAAGCACCGAGTTTTCCAGCAAATTCATCAATACCTGTTCGATAAGTATTGCGTCCATCGGAACTATAATAATTTCGTCGGGCAAATCAACCTCGACCTTTTGATCGGGATAACGTTTTTTGAATTTCAAAAGCAACGAATCGATAAGCTCGTCAATCGCAATCGGAGTTTTTTGAATTTTTACGTTGCCGCTGTCGATACGGGTTACCGAAAGCAGATTTTCAACCATTCGCACAAGCCAGTCGGAATCCTGCTTTATTCCCTCGAGCATTTTGGATTTTTGCGCTTCGGTAAGCGTGTCCTCGTGCTCGAGCAGTGCAGATGCAGAGCCGTAAATCGTCGTTAGCGGCGTGCGTATATCGTGCGATACCGCGCGCAGTAGGTTTGCCCGCATACGCTCGCGCGCGCTTTCCGCTTTAATTGCCTCGTGGTGCTTTACCTTCGTCGTCAGTGCCGACGTAAGCAGGGCGATGGTAACCATTATTACGGCAGAAATAAGGTTTACGGGAATGGTAAAGTTAAAAGCGAAATATGGAAAGGCGAAGGCGTAGTTAATTGCAAGCGTGCTCAAAAACGCCGCCGCAATGCCGTAAACATAGCCCTTCGTAATCAGCGAGATAAGAAAAACACTAAAAGCAAAAAGAGTCGATATATGCTCGTCAACGCCGAATACGTTTTGGAACGCAACGCTGATAAAGAACGCCGAAGCAAGTATCGCCGCAGTTATCGCAATATCCTTAAAAACCGTTTTCTTTTTCATCGCAGACACGCTCCCTTCACTCTATTTTAACAAAAGAGGCTGTATTTTTCAACAGCCTCTTCTAATTATATTAACCGAAGATGTTGTACTGAACGAAGATCGCGGAAAGAAGCGATGCTACGAGAGATACAACGGTAATCTGGGTGTTGATCGAAGGACCTGCGGTATCTTTGAAGGGGTCGCCGACGGTGTCGCCGATAACTGCAGCCTTGTGAGCTTCGCTGCCCTTGCCGCCTTCGTTGCCTGCTTCGACGTACTTCTTGGAGTTGTCCCAAAGACCGCCTGCGTTGGACATGAAGAGCGAAAGGAGAAGACCGGAAACGATGTTACCGAGCAGATAACCGCCTACTGCGGCGGGACCGCCGATAAAGCCTACTGCGATGGTTGCGAGAATTGCAACAAGACCTGCGGGGATAAGCTCGCGGAGCGAACCGGTGGTTGCAACGTCGATACACTTATCGTATTCGGGCTTAGCGTCTTCTCTGCCTTCCTTAAGGCCGGGGATGGTGTCGAACTGTCTGTGGATTTCGGCAACCATTCTCTGTGCGTTCTTGTCAACCGCAAGAATAAGCATTGCAGAGAATACTGCGGGGATAGCCGCGCCGATAAGAATACCGAAGAATACGGTGGGATCCATAATGTCGAAGCCGACAAGGTTGCCGCCTGCGGCATTAACCTCGGACATAAAGGTACCGAGCAACGAGATAACGGTAAGGCCTGCTGCGCCGATAGAAAAGCCCTTGGTTACAGCCTTAACGGTGTTACCTGCAGAGTCGAGCTCGTCTGCGATACGGATAGCGTCTTCGCCGAGGCCGCCCATTTCAGCAAGACCGCGTGCGTTGTCAACGATAGGACCGTATGCGTCGTTGGAGATGATCATTGCAACTATGGAAAGCATACCGACTGCGGCCATCGAAATACCGAACAAGGGGAAGTTTGCGCCGTACTGTGCGATAAGCTCCTCGGTGCCGCAAATCTTGTAGGAAACGAGAGCGGAAACAGCAATACCGATCATTGCGGGAAGTGCGGAAAGGAAGCCGTAGGAAACACCGGAAAGTACGGTGAATGCAGGACCGCTCTTGGAAGCGTGCGCACACTTTTTAACGATAGGCTTGGAGTCGTCGGTGAAATAGTCGGTAGCAAGACCGATAACCACGCCGACAACGAGACCGAGAGTAGAGCAGCCCCAAATGTGCCACGAGAAATCGCAGAGGTAGGTAGCTGCTGCAGTGAACGCCATAAAGAGCGCAGAGGTTACGTAGGTAGAAGAGTTAAGTGCGCCGGTGGGGGTGCCGTTCTTGGTGATACGAGCGGTAAAGATACCGATAATAGAAGCAAGAAGACCTAAAGCAGCATAGCAAAGAACCATTTTGGTGGAAAGCTCAACCATACCGCCGAAAAGCGACTGAGCAATAACGAGTGCAGAGGTAAGAGCTGCAACGTTCGAGTCGAAAAGGTCAGCGCCCATACCTGCAACGTCACCAACGTTGTCGCCAACGTTGTCTGCGATAACTGCAGGGTTTCTGGGGTCGTCTTCTGCGATGCCGAGCTCTACCTTGCCGGTAAGGTCGGCCGCAACGTCAGCAGTCTTGGTGAAGATACCGCCGCCTGCTTTTGCAAACAATGCGAGCGAGGATGCACCGAACGAGAAGCCGAGAAGAAGAGTAGCGTCCTGAAGTGCCCAAAGAGCAACCGAGATGCCGAGAACCGCAGAGCCTACAACGATAAGGCCCATTACGGAACCGCCGCGGAAGCCGATAAGGAACGCGGGCTTAATACCCTTTGCAGCTGCTTCTGCAGATCTGCCGTTGGAAAGGCTTGCAACTACCAAACCGAGCTTACCTGCGATTGCAGAAAGAACGGTACCGCAGATGTAAGCGATTGCCATTGCGATGTTTTCTTCAAAAATCTTTTCGGTAGCCCAAATAGGATTGGGAAGGAAAAGAGCGATAAGGATGGCGATTACGCCGGCAAATACAGCGAGAATTTTGTATTCTCTTGCCATAAATGTGTTAGCACCCTGGCGAATAAGCAGGGCAACTTCGGTGATGCGTTTGTTTTCCTGAGGCTGCTTCTTTACCCAAACGTAAAGATACGCTGCAAACAAGAACGCAATCGCGGCAATCAAAATCGAAATGCCGTAGAAAATGGTCATGGTAGGATACCCTCCGTGTTAAATTTTTTGGCGGAAAATCGGCGAGTAAGTATTCGGGCATAGAAAAAGAGCCGCAGAATACGGCCCTGTCTTAAACCAATCGAGATAAACCGAAGATTTTGAACCCTCGGTGACAGACTCCACCTCTTATTCCGATCAAAAACGATATTAGCACCGCTCTATTTCAAAGTCAATAAACGATAGCGTTTCTTTACCGTTTCTTTGCCAAGTCTTTGCCGAAAACGCAAAGCTCGAGCGGCACGGGAATAACGTTCTTCATTTTTTAATTATATTTCTATATTCCCTTGGATATAACCGCAATTTTCGCAGTATGCCGCTCCGACGCCGAAAATTCTTTTTTATCGCCAAGCGCTTTTACAAAAAGATATTACGCCTTGCAAAATAAACGTAACTATGCTACAATATTAAAGCAACGGCTTTGCTTGGCGAATATTGCCGAATTCCGTTGCAAAAAGGAGGAAATTATGAATTATATCGGAATTTCGTTTCTTGCATTGGTGCCCGCGCTGCTTTTGTGCTGGTACGTATATTCAAAGGATCGAGTCGAAAAAGAACCGTTCGGCTTGCTGCTTTTGCTTTTCGCTGCGGGTGCGGTGCTCTATCTGCCCGCAATCCTTGCCGAAAACGCAATAATCGGATTGTTCGATAAAGCGTTTTCCGCGGATATCGAATATAGCCTAACCGGCGTTGCCACCTTTTTGTCTTCGGGCGCAAAGCTAAAGCACAGCCTGCTTTGCGGTGTTGTTGCCGTCGCGGTTATCGAGGAATCGGCAAAATGGCTCGTTCTGTATCTTATCACCTTTAAAAACAAAAACTTTTCGCACCTTTTCGACGGCGTGGTTTACGCCGTGTTCGTGTCGCTCGGCTTTGCGGCGGCGGAAAACGTGCGCTTTGCCATAATGGACGGCTGGGATACCTTTATCATTCGTTCGGTCACAAGCGTTCCCGCGCATATGATCTTCGGCGTGCTTATGGGTGTTGCCTATACCGCATGGCATATGTGGCTGCTTGCTAAAAAGAAGGAAAAAATTCTCGAATGCGAGGGCGTTATAAAAATAGAAAAAACCGTAAAAAGCGGACATTGGCTTGTTGTAAGCGTCGCTTTGCCTATCGCCGTTCACGGCTTCTACAGCTTTGCACACTTTTTCGATTCCGAAACCGTCACCGCAATATATTATGCGGTAATTCTCGTTATCTTTGCGGTAAGCTTCGTATATCTGCGCTGGCTTTCCGCCGTCGACCGTGTCGACGATGAGGTTGCATTCGGTCTGCTCGGTGCAAAATATCCCGCGCTGAAGAATAAAGAGGATACCACTCTCGACGATCTCGAAGCAATGGAGAGGGGTGACGAATAATGAAAAAGGGCAACCTGTTTTTTACTGTTTTAATTATCGCGTGTATCGCTTTCGCGGTAAAGAATTTTAGCTCCGACGACGGCGGTAGCGCCTCGGGTGATTACGGCTACAGCATAAATATCGACGATACCGCCGATATCGGCTATAGTATGCCCGAGCATCGCAATATGTATAATCAGCTCGATTCAACCGAAAAATCGCTCTATTCCGAGCTCCGCAAGGGTATCGCCGCGGGTAATACGACGATTACCGTGTATACCGACGATTACGATCGCTCGGTCGAGGCACTTTACCAAGCATACGACGCGCTGTATTACGATTTTCCCGAATTTTTTTGGCTGAACGGCGGATGGCGCTGCAACGGCGAATATGCGGGCATCGGATATAATATGATAATCGAAACCGGCTGCTACGATTATTGGCAGTACACCAACGATAAGGATGGCTATATCGAAGCCGCTCTTTCCGAGGCGAAGCGTATCGCCGCAATGGCAGATACGCTCGAAAACGATTACGAAAAGGCAAAGTTCGTTCACGATTACCTCGTCGTAAACGCCGAATACGATTACGTCTGCTTGGAGGAAATAAACCAAACCGTCCAGCGCGCCTCCAGCCAGCAATCGCACACAATCTACGGCTGCCTTGTAAATAAGGTCTGCGTTTGCGACGGTTATGCAAAAAGCTTTCAGCTTATAATGAGTATGCTCGGTGTCGACGCGGAATACGTCGAGGGCGATGCGGGCGGCGGCCACGCTTGGAACTATATCCTGCTCGGCGGCGACGAATATTGGCTCGACGTCACCTGGGACGAAAACGAATTGGAGGACGATAACGGCAACCTCCTCGCCCCCAACGGCGCAAACTACGGCTATTTCTGCGTTACCGATAATAAGCTTTACGAAACCCATACCCCCGACCCGACCTTCAAAATCCCGGTCTGCGATTCGGATGAATATAACTTCTTCGTCTACGAAAACAGCTATCTGCAAAGCTACGATTTCGAAGCCTTTTGTAACGCCGTTGCCGAGCAAAAGGGCGCGCAGATAATACATATCCGCTTTGCCTCGGAATCCGCGCTCGAAACAGCCGTCGACCAAATCGTATATAACGGAAAATATAAACAAGTCCCCGGCCTTTCCGATAAAAATCCGCAGTTTTACAGCAATAAAAACGAAATTATAATGCATATTTATCTGTCATAAATTCCAAAAACACAAAAAGGAGATTTTAAAAAATGGGAATACTTAAACACGTCCCAAAGCAAATAGGCGACCGTGTCCCAAAGGTCTATTTTTCCTGCCATAAGGACGATTTCAAGCCCTATTTCAAGGAAATCTCCGAAGAAATTATGAACGGCAGAAGCTGCGCCGTCTTTTACGACGAGGATTACGACGGCGCCCGTGATAAAGAATTCCTTTTCGACCTTTCGAAAATGAACCTTTTCGTTATGCCGATAACCACCCGCCTTTTAACAAAGCCTAACCGTGCGCTCGACGAGGAGCTTGCCTTCGCGCTCGAGCACAAAATCCCCGTCCTTCCGTTAATGCAGGAAAGCGGCCTTGAGGAGCTTTTCAATAAAAAATTCGGCGACCTGCAGTTTTTGGATAAGTATAATATCGATTCAACCGCAATAAGCTACGATGAAAAGCTTAAAAAATATCTTTCCTCGGTTTTGCTTGACGATAAAACGATAAAGCGTATCCGTGCCGAGTTCGACGCGCAGATATTTTTAAGCTATCGCAAAAAAGACAGAATCCACGCAAACCGCCTTATGCGGCTTATACATAAAAACGATTTCTGCCGCGATATCGCAATCTGGTACGACGAATTTCTTACCCCCGGCGAAAACTTCAATAAAACTATCGCCGAAGCGCTTAATAAAAGCGATCTTTTCGTGCTTGCCGTAACGCCGAGCCTGCTCGAGCCGCGAGTTGACGAAAACGGCGTCAAGCATAAGAATTATATCGAAGAGCACGAATATCCTATGGCGGTAGAAGCGCAAAAGCCTATCCTTCCGACCGAGCTCGTCTATACCGATAAGGACGCACTCGCTGTAAAATATGCAAACGTTCCCGATTGCGTTAATGCAGACGATGAATCCGCATTGACCGAGGCACTTTTGAACACCGCAAAAAAGTTTGTCAGCGACGAAAACGATAATTCCCCCGAGCACAATTACCTAATCGGCTTGGCATACCTCGACGGTATCGACGTCGAGGTCGACCACGCCCGCGCCCTCGAAATGATCGAATACGCCGCCAACGCCAACTACCTCGAAGCAATCGATAAAATGATTGAGATGTTCAAGATTGGACATGGGGTGATTCGAAAGCCCTCAAGTGCAGCCATGATTTGGGACTTGTTAAAAATAAAGGAACTCAAAAGACGATTCCAAGACAAACCAAATGTAAATAATTCGAAAACCCTTTTGGAAAACATTTTAGGGTGCGGGGATTTTTATGCAACGATAGGAAGAGAAGATTTAAGAGGAAAGAAATATTTTCAAGCGTTGTCATTGTGCAATGATTTGCAATATAAATCAGAGAGCAGATATAGAGATTTGTCGGTGGTATACGGAAGAATAGGAGATTATTATCGCTCAAAGGGAGATAAAGATAGTATAATAATAGCAAGATATTATTATATAAAATCGTGTAAAATGGCGAAGAGTCTATTTGAAAACGCTCCTACGGACATACGTGCGTTGGACATGGCAATAACAATAAATAAACTTGGAGACATACACCAAGAAAAAGGAAATTTAAAAGCAGCAGCGAAAAATTTTGAATATGCTTGCTCCATTATTGAGTCTTTGTTCAAAAGGAACACCTCCAAAAGAGTTTGCGATGCACTAATATCGTGTTATGAACGGCTTGGAGCACTATATAATTCACCGCAGGGGTCAACAAAAGATAGAATTAAAGCAGCAAAGTATTATGAAAAAGCCATAATAATACAAGAAAAACTACTGAGCGAAAAAAATTCTATTGCAACGAAGTTTGATTTGTGCTACAAATATTCTTGTCTTGCATACATTTATAGGATTTTAGGGAAAACGGATATGGTCACCAAAGTCGAAAAAAAACGCAAAGTATTGGCAGCCAGGTTGCGGCAAGATTTGATAGTTAAAAAGATACTCGTACTACCAGAACAAATGGAGGTTACATTGTCGCAGTACGACTATCTAAGTTGTGACGAAGATGATGCCTGACTATACCTGTACTTTTTAGAGCGGCACCGCCGCTCTTTTTTCGTTCACAAAAAATTTGTTAAAATCTTATAATTTAATAGCATAATAAAGTCTTTTTTTCTTGACAATAGACACAATTAATGTTATTATTATCGTGTATGACTGTATAGAGTCTATACAGAGGCTTGTTAAAAGGGGGGTGTCGGCACTGGGCAGAGTGATATTTGTCACCGGCTTCAAGGGCGGCGTCGGAAAAACCACCGTTTCTGCTAATCTCGCGGCAACGCTTTATGCGCTCGGTAACAAGGTTTTGGTTATCGACGGCGATTTTGGTATGCGCTGTATGGATATGGTGCTCGGCTTGGAAAGCGAAACGCTTTTCGACTGCAGCGATGTGCTTACCGGCAGATGCTCGCCGACGGCGGCAATGTGCGAGGTAAGGAATCGAACCGGATTTTCCTTTATCCCCGCGCCGATGAACCTTGCGGATGAAAAAATTCCCAAATCGGCGTTTGCCGACTTTATAAACGAGGTGCGGAACGATTTCGATTATATAATCATCGATTCCTGCGCCGAAATGACCGACTATTATATGGCGTTTGCCGCAACTGCGGACGAAGCGGTAATAGTCACGCTCCACCAATCAACCTCTGTTCGCGCGGCGGAAAAAACAGCGGCAAGGCTTTCTATGATGGGCATAAGCAAGCTCTCGCTCGTCGTAAACGGCTACCGCGCAAGCTTCGCCGAAAAGGGCAAATTGCCCGATATTGTTGAAATAATAAATCGCTCCTCGGTGCGCCTGCTCGGCGTCGTTCCGTATGGGGAAAAGCTTCAGGCCTCGCAGGAGGCGGCAGAGCTTGCCTTTATGGGCGATATGAAAAAGAAGGCGAGCAAATGGGAAGCGGCGTTCTATAATATAGCCCAAAGGCTTTGCGGAAAACGCGTGCTTCTGTTTGCAGGGGCGGAATCTCTGAAAAAACGCGGTGCGTACAAGGGAATCGCACTGCAGGAAAACCGGGAAATAAGGGAGGAATAGAAATTGAACATAGCTATTATCGCCAACGATAAGAAAAAAGAGCTTATAACAGAATTTTGCATTGCATATTGCGGAATACTTTCCCGTCATAATATCTGCTCGACTGCTATTACGGGTAAATATATATCCGAAGCAACCGGCTTAAATATAGAAAAATTGCTTTCGGGCTCGCACGGCGGCGTTGAACAGATCGCTTCGAAAATCGCGTATGACGAGGTCGACCTGCTTATACTCCTGCGCGACACGAACAACGATACCGAATATACCGAAACCGAGCTTAACTTGGTTAAGCTTTGCGATAAATACACTATTCCCGTTGCAACCAATATTGCAACGGCAGAAGCACTTATTCTCGCTCTCGATAGGGGCGATTTGGATTGGCGCGCAAATATCAGAAGCGGATCAGGAGCAGTATAATTATGAATAAAATACAGAAGCCGAAGGGTACGCTCGATATCCTTCCTGCCGATATCGGACTTTGGCAGTATATCGAAAACGCAGTGCGCGAAACCGCGCGCATCAACGGCTTTTCGGAAATAAGAATGCCCACCTTCGAAGCGACCGAGCTTTTCTGTCGCGGCGTGGGCGACACTACCGACGTCGTCGGTAAGGAAATGTATACTTTTATCGATAAGGACGGGAGCAGTCTTTCCCTTCGTCCCGAGGGAACGGCAGGCGTTGCCCGTTCTGTCATTGAAAACGGCTTGTATGCCGGCGCAATGCCGCTAAAGCTTTTTTACCTTTCAAATTTCTTCCGCCGCGAAAAGCCCCAAGCGGGCAGAAGCCGCGAATTTTGGCAGTTCGGCACCGAGCTTTACGGAAGCAGTCTTCCCGAAGCCGATGCACAGGTAATTTTGCTCGCAAACAGCCTTTTCAAAAAGCTTGGCTTAACCAAGGTAACCTTGCGTATAAATTCCATCGGCTGCCCCGAATGCAGACCGAGCTACCGCAAGGCGTTGCTTGAATATTTCGCGCAGTACGAATCCGAGCTTTGCGATACCTGCCGCGAAAGATTGCAAAAAAATCCCCTTCGCGTGCTCGATTGCAAAAGCCCGATCTGCTCGGGTATCGCGAAAAACGCACCTAAAACGCTCGAGCATCTGTGCGGCGGCTGTGAAAGCCACTTCGAAAAGCTCAAAAAGCTTCTCGATGCCTGCGGCGTGGAATACGTCGTCGATCCTTCGATAGTCCGCGGACTCGATTACTATACCGGCACCGTGTTCGAATTCACCGTCGATTCTATCGGCGCGCAAAGCACTGTTTGCGGCGGCGGCAGATACGATGGCTTGCTTGCCTCTATCGGCGGGCCCGAATTGCCGGCTGTCGGCTTCGGTATGGGCATAACCCGTCTTATCCAAGCGTTAAAGGACGAAAATCTTGTGCCCGAGCTCAAAAACGGTTGCGACGTATATATCGCACCGCTTGGTGAAGGTGCTTCGAACAGCGCATTCGTGCTTGCACAGGCTCTGCGCGAGGCGGGCGTTGCGGCAGAAACCGATATTTGCGGCAGAAGCCTAAAGGCGCAAATGAAATACGCCGATAAAGCGGGCGCTTCTTTTGTGCTCGTCGTTGGCGATAACGAAATCGCCGAAGGCGTTGCCGAGCTGCGTGATATGCGCGGCGGCGAAAGAGTAAAGGTATCCTTAAGCGTCGAAGCTATAATTAACGAGATAAAGAAATAAACGAGGCATAAAATGGCAGAACTACTTGGAAACGAACGCCGCACACACTATTGCGGCGATTTAAGAGAATGCAATATAGGCGAAACCGTTTGCGTAATGGGCTGGGTAAAAAAGGCGCGTGATCTTGGCAGCCTTGTTTTCGTCGACCTGCGCGACAGAAGCGGTATCGTTCAGCTCGCCTTCGATGAAAACAGCGAAAAAGAGGTTTTCGCAAAGGCGCTTGAATTAAAAACCGAATTCGTCGTTTCGGCAACCGGCGTAGTGCGCGAGCGTTCGAGCAAAAACCCCGATATTCCTACCGGTAATATCGAAATTTTCGCTTCGTCCGTGCGTATACTCGGCGAAAGCGAAACTCCTCCCTTCGATATCACCGACGATTGCAAAACCAACGAGGAATTAAGATTAACCCACCGTTATCTCGACCTTCGCCGTCCGGTTTTGCAGAATAATATAATCTTTCGTGCAAAGGTTGCAAAATCCGTGCGCGATTATCTTTGCGATAACGGTTTTATCGAAATAGAAACCCCTATTCTTATTAAATCCACTCCCGAGGGCGCGCGCGACTATCTCGTTCCCTCCCGCGTGCATAAGGGCTCCTTCTATGCGCTCCCGCAATCCCCCCAGCTTTATAAACAGCTTTCTATGGTTGCCGGATTCGATAAATATTTCCAAATCGCGCGTTGCTTCCGTGATGAAGACCTCCGCGCAGACCGTCAGCCCGAATTTACTCAGATAGATATGGAAATGTCGTTCGTCGATACCGACGACGTATTGGCTGTCGGCGAAGGACTTATCAAGCATATATTCAAGGATTGCATGGGCGTCGATATTCCCACCCCTCTGCCCCGCTACACCTTCCGTGAATGTATGGAGCGCTTCGGCTCGGATAAGCCCGACCTCCGCTTCGGTATGGAAATTATAAATCTTACCGATGCACTTAAAGGCTGCGGCTTCCCCGTGTTCTCGTCTGCTATCGAAGCGGGCGGCTCGGTCCGTGCGCTTAATCTTAAAGGCTATGCCGAAAAGCTTTCGCGCAAGGATATCGATAAGCTCGGCGAATATGCAAAGGGCTGCGGTGCAAAGGGCTTGGCGTGGGTAAAACGCGGCGAAACCGATAGCGGCAGCTTCCTAAAGCATATGACCGAGGATGAATTGAACGCTATTTACACTGCGGCAGAATGCGAAAAGGGCGATATCCTTCTTATTCTTGCCGATAGCGATAACAATAAGGTTCTTACACAGCTCGGTCAGCTACGCGTTGAAGCGGCAAACCGTTTGAATATCGAAAGAACCGGCTATAACTTCCTCTGGGTTGTCGAAATGCCCTTCTTCGAATACGATTACGAATCGGGCGAATGGGTTGCAATGCACCATCCGTTCACCAGCCCGATGGACGAATGTATAGAATATCTCGATAGCGATAAGGGCAAGGTGCGCGCAAAGGCGTACGACCTCGTTCTGAACGGTATCGAGCTTTCGAGCGGATCTATCCGTATAACCGATCCTGCGCTTCAGGCAAAAATATTCGACCTTTTGGGACTTTCGAAGGAAGAAGCACAGGTTAAATTCGGCTACCTGCTCGAAGCATTCCGCTACGGTGCACCTCCTCACGGCGGTATGGGTATCGGACTCGACAGATTGGTAATGCAGATGGTCGGCGCGACCAGCCTGCGTGACGTCGTTGCGTACCCCAAAATGCAAAACGCAAAAGAGCTTATGACCGATTGCCCCGCGGAAGTACCTGCAGAAGCAATCGCGGAATTGGGAATAAGCATCGTAAAGGAAGAAAAATAAATATATCTCGGGCAAGCTCGTCGCGGGGATAATCTGCGGCGTTGTAAGCGCGTTTCACCTGTTCGTTCTTCTGCTCGTCTAAAAAAATCCGCGTTCCGCAAGGAATTGCAAAAATACAGAAAGGCATACGCCGCGGAATAAAAGCCGGGGCGTATCGAAATTTGAAATATGGTTGAAATTACTGACGTTCGAAAAAGCTACGGTAATAAGCACGCTGTCAACGGAATCTCGTTCGAGGTAAAGGAAGGCGAAATATTGGGCTTCCTCGGTCCGAACGGTGCGGGCAAAAGTACCACGCTTAATATAATCACAGGCTATCTTTCGGCAGATAGCGGCAGCGTAAAAATCGACGGCACCGATATTCTCGAAGAACCGCTTAAGGCAAAAAAGGATATCGGCTTCCTGCCCGAAATCCCTCCGCTCTACGTCGAAATGACGGTGCTCGAATATCTTAACTTCGTATACGACCTTAAGGGCTGTAAGCTTCCCCGTAAACAGCATTTAAAGGAAATCTGCGAGGTTGTTAAGATTTGGGACGTCGGTAACCGCCTTATAAAAAATCTGTCCAAGGGCTACCGTCAAAGAGTAGGTATCGCCCAAGCGCTTATCGGTAACCCGAAGGTGCTCATCTTCGACGAGCCTACCATAGGTCTCGACCCCAGACAGATAATCGAAATCAGAAACCTTATAAAAATGCTCGGCAGAGAGCATACAATAATCCTTTCCACCCATATTCTGCCCGAGGTTCAGGCTGTCTGCGATAGAATCGTCGTTATAAATAAGGGCGAAATCGTCGCAAACGAAAAAACCGAAGACCTTATCAATGCGGTCGACGGCTCGAGAAAGCTCGTTGCCAAAATCGTCGGACCCGAGGAAGAGGTGCTCAAAGCGATCCGCTCGCTCGGCGGTGTAAAAACGGCAGAGGTGCTCGGAAAAAGAGATACCGACAGTATAAGCTATATGATCGAATCGCAGGAACGCGTCGACGTAAGAAAACCGCTTTTCGCATTGCTTGCAGGCAGAAATTGGCCGCTTATCGGGCTCGAGGGTATGGAATTAAGCCTCGAGGATATATTTATGCGCCTCGTCGGCAAGGAAAAGGAAAAAGAAACCGGCAAAAAATCAAGGAAGGGTGTGAAATAAATGTTTGCAATATATACCCGTGAGCTAAAGTCATATTTTCTCACACCTATCGGATATATCTTCTGCGGAATGTTCCTGGTCGTTTCGGGCCTCGTGTTCTCGCAAACCACGCTTATGCTCGCCACCCCGAGCACAAGCTCGCTCGGCGAATATTTTATTTACATGATGGCAATATTCGCTGTTCTTCTTCCGCTTTTAACAATGAAATCCTTTTCGGAGGACAGAAAGAGCAGAACCGACCAAATCCTTTTAACCAGCCCCGTTTCGATACTCGGCATAGTTTTGGGTAAATACCTTGCGGCGTTAACCGTTTTTGCGGCTACCTTCGTTGCAAA
Source organism: Clostridia bacterium (assembly GCA_017466805.1). Lineage (GTDB taxonomy): Bacteria > Bacillota > Clostridia > Oscillospirales > CAG-382 > Coliplasma. The sequence continues at coordinate 37,062 of JAFTTN010000066.1, read as the reverse complement.
CAGCTTCAATTTCGTGCTTTTGTTTATGTACGGCACACCCAATGCTACCTCTATTTTAATGAATATCTTCGGCATTTTCCTTCTCGGCGCGGCGTTCCTCGCAATCGGCGTTTTCCTTTCGTCGCTTACCGAAAACCAGCTTATCGCGGCTGTTTCGGCAATGGGCGTCAATGCGGCAATGCTGCTTATCAGCCTTATCGCCGACGGAATCGAAAGCACGTTCTGGCGTACCGTGTTCAAATGGTTCTCGGTTATCGACAGATTCGAGCCGTTCACCAACCAAATGCTTGATATTTCTGCAATTATCTATTATTTGAGCCTTGCGGCTATCGCCGTATTCCTCACAACGCGCGTTATCGAAAAACGCCGTTGGGCATAAGAAAGGCGGTAAAGTATAATGAGCAATAAGAAAAATACCGCCGTCAGAGATAACCGCCGCTATAAATACGGCTCGCTTTCGGTCGTGTTTACCGTGGTGTTTATAGCACTCGTAATCGCGCTTAACCTGGTCTTCTCGGGCCTTTCGCTTTCGGGCGATTTAACCGTCGACCTTACACAAGAGGATTTCACCGAAATAGGTGAAGAATCCGAAAGATTGCTTACCGAGCTTGGCAAGGACCTCGATATTACTATCACCTTTATGTCTGCGCGCGATAAGTTCGATATGGCAGAAAATAAATATAACGGTATCAACCTCACAGGTATCGTGCGCGACCTTGCCGAAAACTTCCAGCGCGAATTCGACGGAAGCGGCGATAAGGGAACTATCCGCGTTCAGTATAAAGAGCTCGATACCGATCCCGAGTTCGAAAAGAAGTATTTAGAGGAATCGACCACCAAGCTTTCCGCAACGAGCGTTATCGTTCAAGGTAAATTTCATTACCGCGTGCTCGACCTTTCCTCCTTCTTCACGCTTAACGAAAACGGCGGCTACCACGCGTTCAACGGCGAATACCGCTTCACTACCGCAATGCTTCAAAGCTCTATTACCGAATCGCAGGTAATTTCGCTTACCTACGGCAACGGTGAGCCTATCGGTGCAGACGGTATGCTTGCAATCAACTCCTCGGTTGCCGGCCTTGCGGCTGTGCTTCAGGAAGCAGGCTTCGAGGTAAAAACCGTTAACCTCGAATCCGAGGAGATCGACCCCCGCACCGAAATCCTTATCACCTACGATCCGGTCTACGACCTTACTACCGTAGAAACCGATAAAATCACAAAATATCTTGCGGCCCGTAATTCCTATATGGTTTTCGTGGATTCGCAAACCACCGCTCTGCCCAACCTTCAATCTATGCTTAGCGATAACTGGGGCATCGATTATAAACCGCTTTACCGTATAACCGATGAAAGCCATTCGCTCGGCTCGGTAAACACCATAAACGCAAAATATCCCGCAATAGACGCCGATTCGCAAAACGGCAGTGCGGCTTACCAGATTCGTAAAACCGTTAGCGATATGGAGGGCACGCTCGATACCGCGCTTCCCGAAAGCGTAGAGCTTGTTGTCCGCGACGGATTAACACAGGACTCCTTCCGTGTTGAAACCGTGCTTACAACCTACGATACCGCATATTCCGCTACCGAAAACGCCGAAGGCACCAAGGGCGAAATGCCGCTTATGCTGCTTTCCACCAAATACGGCTACGGCGAAAACAACGTTACCGAATATTCCTACGTTACGCTCGTCGGCTCTACCGAATTTGCCGATACCGCGCATATGGTTGCATCTACCTATGGCAATAAGCGCGTTATTCTTTCGGCGGCACGTATCTTTGCGGCAAACCGCGTTGCGCCCGATATCGAAGCGCGTCAGTTCGGTTCTACCGCATTAAATATCGAAACCGGCACCGCAAGATTCCTTTCCTGGACAATTTGCACCCTGCTTCCCGCCGCAATTATGATCTGCGGTATAGTGGTATTCTTCAGAAGAAGACATATGTAATAGCAAAACCATTTCGCGCGGGGGCATTCTCCCCCGCGCGAAAATTGACAAAAGGATGTTTTAAATGAAAAAACAAATTACCGTAATTATAGCGTTCGCGGTATTGGCGGCACTGCTTCTCGTGACCTATCTTGCGTTTTTCAAGGACGACGGAATCGAAGAGGTGGGCGACCCCTTTTATGCTCTTACCGACGAGGTGAAAAGCTCGCTTTCCGAAATCGATGACGACGTTACGATAACCCTTTGCGGCTATGACGGCGACGATGAGGATTGGGAAAGAATATATCTCTTTGCCCAAGCCGTCGCGGCGGCAGACCGCGATATTTCTGTCGAAACCGATGAAAACGGCTCGTTTGAAGGCGTTCGTATCGAAAACGAAGGCGGCAAAAAGGAAATTGCAAAGGAAGATTTTTATAAAAGGCTTTACGACGGCACCGCTTATGCCTTCGACGGCGAAAAGCTAATTGTCAATTCTATCCTTTCGCTTTCCGGCAAGCAGGAGCTCAATATTGCTCTCCGTGCGCTTTCGGGCTACGATACCGATGGTGATACGGTTACCGCAAACGGCGCTCCCTTTATTTTCCCTGCGCTTCAAAGGAGCCAGATAGCTTTTCTTACTATCGGCAACAGCCACGGTGAATATTCGATATATAAGGATAACGGCGATTTCTATTTCGGTACCTCGCGCGCTATTTCTTATAACGACGAAATGTTTTCCCAGCTTACCACAAACTGCCGTTACGCTGTAGCATACGGCAAAATGGAGCTGCCCGAGGGCAAGGATTGGGGTGCGTTCGGATTGGGCGAACGTGAAAAAGCAACCGCGCACTATTCGCTTATGAGTGACCCCGATGCAAACGGCAACTATCTGCTTCATACCGTGTATATCGGCGACCTTTCCTCTACCGGCAGCTATTACTATGCGCGCTATATCGGCGGCGTGTTCGAGCCTGCAAAGACCGAGGGCGAGGCGGATAAGCTTATTCATAATTTAAGCAAGGATTTTATATATTTCCTTCCCGTAAGCTCGGTCGATGAATCTATCGGGCTTCCCGAAACGGCTATTATGAAGCCGACTATAGTTAACGCAATAACGAACAACGAACAGCTTTTAACCATCGACGATATCCGCATCGACCTCTTCGGCGACGGCGTAAGCGCGGTTGCCAAGAATATGAGCGATTTTAACCCTGCGGGTAATTTAAGCGCTATCGATACCACTTCGCTTACCACAGTTATTTCGGATAAAACCTCTGCCGACGATTATTCGAGCTACTCGGACGGCTGGCATAAGCATATCGACGTATTCGGCGGCTTTACCAGCTCCAACGGCAAGGATACCTATATCGAAGCAGCGCTTGCAAGAAGCAGCGCCAACGGCGAATATAGGGTTACCTTCGGCTTGCTTCGTGACGAGGCAAACGGCGCGTATCTGCCCGCAAAGGTTACTCTTACCAAATCCTACGATGGTATAAACTGGCACGATATCGAAAACGGCGAAATATCGATTTCGCATAACGATAAATCATTAAAGCGCTATGAGCTTTCGTTTACCGATGAAACCACGGTTAAATATATAAGAATCGGCTTCGACGTACCCCAAAGATCGCAAACCTACGTCGTTTTCGATGAAATCAGAATCTACGCCGGCTCCGAGGACGCACAGCCCTCCAGCGCAATCGGCGGCAGATGGAAGCTTACCGCACCGGCAAGCTATATCCAAAACGGAATGAACTACTCCTTCTTGGATATGTCCAACTTTAATAACTTTGTTCAAATAATGGCTGCGCTCGAGGGCGAAAGAGTGGTTGCCTGCGGCTTTGCCGATAACGGCGATGCAAGCAGTCTAAAGACCGAAATCCTTGCGGAATACGGGCTCGATAACCCCGATAAGCATTTCAGCTTCGAATACGACGGTGTCGTAACCGATCTTTACGTTTCCGCAAAGAACGAAAACGGCAATTATTACCTCTATTCCACCTTCAAGGGCGAGCTCAACGGTCAAAGCATTAATGCCACGACCGACGTTATAGTCGAAATTTCTGCCGAAACCGCGCCGTTTCTTGCGTGGGATATAGTAGAATATCTCGACCATTCACTCTTCTCTATCTATATCGTCGATATTACCGAAATGGAAATATCCGCCGACGGCAAGACCTATGAATTCGATTTGTCGCTCGATTCCGAAGGCAAGCTCGGCGACGTTAAGTACGAGGGCAAGAGCTACGACGTAACCAGCTTCAAATATCTCTACCAGTCGATAATCGGTATTTATATGCAGGACGAATACGTTCCCAACGAAAACGAAAAGCCCGAGGAATATCTGCGTATCAAGGTTCATACCGAAACCAACTCTCCCGAAATCGTCTTCTACCGCGTTTCCTCCTCGAAGTGCTATTTCACTATCGACGGCGAGGGCAGCTATTATGCACTCGTCGAGGACGTTAACGAAGCGAGAGAAAAGCTGTTTGCATACGTCAACGGCGAAAAAATAACGAAATGAAAAAATTATTGATTTTTGCGCTGGCGCTGTGCCTTTTGCTCTGCGCCTGCGGCGACGGTAATCAAAGCGATAATTCGGAAGCCGAAAAAAGCTTGTCCGAGGCGATATCCGTTACCAATTCCGAAACTGCGTTTTCGGGCAGCTATATGCTCGAAATCAATTTCGGCCAAGGCGTTTCGCTGTATTACGCAAACGGTAAGGTCGAATGCAACAGGACCGAAAAAAAGGCGTCGATAGCGTTTGCGCAAACCTATCTCGGCGTTTCGGCAAACCGAAAAAACTATATCGCAAACGGCAAGGCAATTTCGGTCGACGGAGAAACCGCTACCGAGGTCGACGTCGATACCAATGCTCTGCTTTCGAAATTCCCCTATTCGCAAATGTTTTCGCTTCCCGAAGAGGTCGGCGAAATAGCGGTTAACGAAAGTATGGTCGGCAGGACCTATACCGTAACCCGTAACGATACCGAAATTATATGCGATTCGGTCGTGGGCGGCGATATCTACGATATGGTCGACGTTTTGAAGCAGCCGCAAAAGGATAAAACCGAATACGGCGAAGCAAAATGCATTTATACCGTTTCGGAGGGCAGGGTAACCGGCGTACGCTATGAATTCGACGTAAAGCTTTACGATACCCCTGCGTATATCCCCGGCTACAGCGTGCCCGAAAGCGAATATACCATAACGCTCCATATTACCGCAAAGCTTAGCTACGATAAATTCGGCGGCGAGGTAACGGTCGGCGAATACAGCGAAGGCGAAGAAGCCCAAAGCAAAGCCGTGTCGGAATAGCACCTAACCCAAAAACGATTTTGCAAAAGGCGTGTTTGCAAAAACCACCGCCGAAAAAAGCAAAATTGCCTCTTGACAAATTGCGTGTTTAGCGTTATAGTAAATGCAAGCAAGAGCTCTGCTTAAAAATTTAATATTAACGGGGTGCTGTATAAAATACGGCTGAGAACATACCCGAGGAACCTGATGCAGATAATGCTGCCGTAGGGAGCGCGCACGAGCTTTTTCGTGTGCAAAAACTCTTTGTGTATAAACCCCGAAAATGAAAATTTTCGGGGTTTTTCATATTTTTTACCGCAAAACAGGTCGAAAAAGGGTGCGAAAAACAGGCGAAAAAACGCAAAAGTGTACCGAAAACATACAAAAAAGTACAAAAAGTGCGCAAAAAACGCCGAAAAAATCGCATATATTTTCGCCGATTTCGCTGTGTAAAACCCTTTTCGGTGAAAAATGCAAAGGTTTCGGAAAGGAAAAATTAAAAGGAATTTATCTTATGAAACAAAAAACCGTAAACAATTTACGCTCGCTTTGCGAGGCGGCTATTATGATTGCGCTGGCGACGGTATTTTCGCTTTTGCGCTTTCCTCCGTTCAGAATCGACCTTTGGGCGCAGGGTGGAAGCATCGATTTGGTTATGGTGCCGATAATCGTGCTCGGCTGGCGCAGAGGTATGCGTTGGGCAATACCCGCCGGCCTTGCTTTAGGTCTTATCGAATGCCTTATTGCAGGCGGTATCGGCTGGGGACTGCCCTCGGTACTGCTCGACTACGTTCTTGCCTATGGCGCGGTAGGCTTGGCAGGTATATTCAAGGGAAAGAAATACGGTCTTGCCGCGGGCACGGTGGTTGCTTCGCTCGGCAGATTCGTTATACATTATATTTCCGGCGTTACGATTTACAAAATCGCGGTGGGCGATACTATGGAATTATTCGGATTGAGCTTTACCAGCGATATGTCTTATATATATTCCTTGGTTTACAACGGAAGCTATATGCTCGGAAATATGATAGTTGCGCTCGTTTTGACCTTGATATTAACCGTTCCGTTGCGCAAATTGCCGAAATAACACAACAAATTGCGGAGAGCGAACGACTGTAGGCACAACATATTGGAAATGCCGAAAAATTAAGAAAAATGCTTAAAAACACTTGATTTTTCTTGTTTTTCGTGGTATAATTGGTCGTTAAATTACGGGCGGTCCTCTGCGGCTCAGTACGAACGCCTTAGAAAAATGGAGGTAAAAGCTTTGGATATTTTGAAAGCATTTACAAATGAGCAGTTAAAAACCGAAATCCCCGAATTCAACGTTGGTGATACCGTTAAGGTAGCACAGAGAATTGTCGAGGGTACAAGAGTCAGAACTCAGATCTTCGAAGGTACCGTTATTTCCAAGAAGAACGGCGGCATTTCCGAAACCTTCACCGTTAGACGTGTTTCCTACGGCGTTGGTACCGAAAAGACCTTCCCCCTTCACTCCCCGAACGTACAGGCTGTTGAAGTTGTTCGTCGCGGTAAGGTTCGCCGTGCTAAGCTTTATTATCTTCGCGATAAGGTCGGCAAGAACGCTAAGGTCAAGGAAAAAATCTAAATCGACTCTTTGGTGTCTGCGTTTTACCGCAGACACCTTTGCTTTTTATTGCTATTAATTTTTGGGATTGATATAAATGAACGAATTTGAAAACAATGAATTGAACGAAGAATCCGAATCGGGCAGAGCCTGCGATGATTGCGCTGCCGAGGAAAATGGCAAGGCGAGCGCGGCGGAAGGCAAAGCCACGGGCGAAAAATCGGCTTGCGCGGATTGCGAAAGCGAAGGCGGTGCAGAAGCATCTGCTTGCGGTTGTGCTTGCGGCAATGCGGATTGCGAAGAGGGTGCCGAAGCAAAAAGCGGCGAAGCCGAGGAGATTGGCGAGGACGGCAGCGAGGCTTGCGTCGAGGATGAAAAATATACGCCGGCATACAAGGTTTTTTGCGCGAGCGTAGACGAAGCAGAAAAGGCGGCCTGCAGCGATTGCGGCCGCGGCGAAGAATGCTCTTGCTGTGATGAAAACGGCGAAGCCGAGAAAAAAAACAAAAAGAGCAAAATCGGATTTGTTTACGATTATCTCGAAACCTTTTGCTATGCACTTTCTTTGATGATGATACTTTTCCTTTTCGTCTTCCGTTACGTTTCTGTCGACGGCGAATCGATGATGGGTACGCTTCACGATAAGGATAAGCTGATTATTTCCGACATGTTTTATACCCCCGAAACCGGCGATATAGTGGTTATTAACCCCGAAAGCCACGGCGATAACGGCGAGCCGATTATTAAGCGCGTTATTGCAACCGAGGGACAGACGGTTTATATCGATTATAAAAATTGGGAGGTTTACGTCGACGGAGTTAAGCTCGACGAGCCTTATATCGAGGAAATGCGGAAGGTCGAGCAACAGAAATGGGGCGAGGATATTCCGATGAACGGTACCACCGTTACGAAATACAAGCAGGAATTTACGGTTAGCGAGGGCAAGGTTTTCGTTATGGGTGACAACCGCAACAACTCGAAGGACAGCAGATCACGCGAGTATGGCGAAATGGACGAAAACCGTATTTTAGGCAGAGTGATATTAAGAATCACCCCGAATTTCGGCACGGTTGATTAGAGCCTGCGGAAAAAATCGGATTGAGAAAAATATCCGACAAGGAGATAAAAATGGCTGAAATAGTCTGGTATCCCGGACATATGGCGAAAGCGAAGCGGTTGATAAAGGAATCGCTTCCGAATATAGATATGGTGATCGAGCTTTTGGACGCGCGCGCGCCGATTTCGAGCACCAACCCCGATTTTAAAAATCTTTTTTGCGGCAAGCCTACCTTGACCTTGCTTACCAAATGCACGCTTGCCGACCCCGAGCAGACCAAAAGGTTTGAAAGCGCTTTGCGCGGTGCAGGCAGAGAGGTTATTGCAATCGACTGCAAATCGGGCCAAGGGATTAAAAATATACAGGGCGGCATAAAAACGCTTATGCGCGAAAAACTCGAGCGCGATGCCGCACGCGGAATAAAGCGTCCGATACGCGCAATGGTGGCAGGGATAACCAACGTTGGCAAATCGACTTTGATAAACACTATAAGCGGCACGAAAAAGGCGGTGGCGCAGGACAGGCCCGGTGTTACCAGACACAATTCACGCATATCGGTGCCATCGCTTAATTTAGAGCTTACCGACACTCCGGGCATACTTTGGCACAAGTTCGACGACGAGCTTGTTGGTATAAAGCTTGCTTGTCTGGGCTCGATAAAGGACGAAATTTTAGATACGCTCGACCTTTCCTGCAGATTGATAGGGCTTATACGCGAAAATTACGCGGGCTGCCTGCAGGAGCGCTTTAATATAGAAATAAGCGAAGAGGACAGCGATTACGATATTTTTGAAAAAATCGGCAGAAGACGCGGATTTTTGCGTGCAGGCGGCGTTATCGACGAGGACCGCGCGGCAGGCGTGATTCTTGATGAATTCCGCGGCGGAAAAATCGGCAGAATAACTCTCGACAGGGTGTGAAAAAATGGCGCTCGATTGGCAATACGAAATATCACTGCGCGCAGACGGCGAAAGCGTGGTTTGCGGCTGTGACGAGGCGGGCAGAGGTCCTTTGGCGGGGCCTGTCGTTGCGGCGGCGGTTATATTGCCCGACGGACTTTATATCGAAGGGCTTGACGATTCGAAAAAGCTGACCGACAAAAAGCGCGAGGCACTTTACAACAAGATACGCGAAAGCTGTATCGATTGCGCCGTAGGGCACGCCAGCGTTTACGAAATAGAAAAATATAATATTTTGAACGCATCTATGCTTGCAATGAACCGCGCTGTAGAAAAGCTGCGTATTAAGCCCGATTTGGTGCTTGCCGACGGCAATATCGTTCGCGGATTCAAGGTGCGTGCGGTTCCGGTTATAAAGGGCGATGCACTATGTCATTCGATTGCGGCGGCATCGATTTTGGCGAAGGTGACGAGGGACAGACTGCTTGACGATATCGAGCTTATGTACCCCGGATACGAGCTTGGAAAGCACAAGGGCTATGCGACGAAGGCGCATCGGCAGGCTTTGCTTGAAAAGGGGATTAGTCCGGTACACCGACCGAGCTTTTTGAAGAAGCTTTTGGGTACGAAATAATGAAAACGACAAAGCAGATCGGCGATTTCGGCGAAGAAAAAGCAACCGAATATCTACGCAAACGGCATTGGCGCATACTTTCGCGCAATTATTCGGTACGCGGCGGAGAAATAGATATTATCGGATACAAGTGCGGAGCTTTGGTATTTTTCGAGGTAAAAACCCGTTCGAACGAAAGCTACGGCAAGGCATACGAGGCGGTTGACGAAGATAAGCTTGAAAAAATAAAAAAAGCGGCGGGAGATTTTATAAAAACCTATTGTCGCGGCGGAAGAGTCAGCGTTTTTTATCCGTTTGGGATAGAGCTGAAAAGAAGAATACGAAAAACGAGAACAGATATTATAGAGGTATATCTTTCGAAGGAGAATAGAGATATAACTCTTAATCATATTAAGGACTGGGGAAATCAGCTATGAATTACATCAGCACCCGTACCGCAGACAGCGAAAAGCAGAGCGCGGCGTACGTTATAAAAAAGGGACTTGCATTTGACGGCGGACTTTACGTTCCCGAAAGCATTCCCGAGCTTACCAAGCAGAATATCGAAGAGCTTGCCGAGATGAGCTACACCGAGCGAGCTACTTATATACTTTCGCTTTTCCTTACCGATTACACCAAGGAAGAGCTTGAAGCGGCGGCAAGCGCGGCATACAGCGCCGAAAAGTTCGGCGGTCCCGCTGCTCCGATTGCTCGCGTTGGCGACGATTACTTTTTGGAGCTTTGGCACGGCCCGACAAGCGCTTTCAAGGATATGGCTTTGCAGATAATGCCCAGACTTCTTTCGCTTTCGTTGGGTAAGACCGGCGAAGCCAAGGACGCATATATTTTGGTTGCGACGAGCGGCGACACCGGAAAGGCGGCTTTGGAGGGATATTGCGATATCGACCGTGTGAAGATTCAGGTATTCTACCCTGTGAACGGTGTTTCGAATATTCAGAAAAAGCAGATGGCATCACAAAAGGGCAACAACGTTAACGTCGTTGCGATAAACGGCAATTTTGACGATGCGCAAAGCGGCGTAAAGGCTATATTTGCCAACGACGGTGCGAAAAAAATGCTTGAGGAAAAGGGACTTTTCTTCTCGAGCGCAAACTCGATAAACTGGGGCAGACTTGCTCCCCAGATAGTTTATTACGTTTCGGCTTATTGCGACCTTGTTAAAGAGGGCGAAATTAAATACGGCGACAAGCTTGACGTTACCGTTCCCACCGGCAATTTCGGCAACATTCTTGCGGCTTATATCGCAAAGAAGATGGGGCTTCCGCTTGGCAAGCTGGTTTGCGCCTCGAACAAGAACGATATTCTTACCGACTTTATAAACAAGGGCGTTTACGACAAGCGCCGCGAGTTCTTTACCACGGTGTCGCCCTCGATGGATATTCTTATTTCGAGCAATTTGGAGCGTTTGCTTTGGTTTGTGCTCGGTGCGGACAAGACCAAGGAATGTATGGAAAAGCTTGCGAGCGACGGCATTTATTCGCTTGACGACGAGGCGATGGAGCTTATCCGCGAGGATTTTGCGGGTTATTCTTGCTCGGAAGAGGAAACAAAAAAGACGATTTACGAGCTTTTCGACGAGTTCGGATATCTTTGCGACACGCACACCGCGGTTGCGGCGCACGCGGCGAAGCAATACAAGAGCGAAAGCGGCAACAAGATGCTTGTTGTTTCCACCGCATCGCCCTATAAGTTTGCGCCTGCGGTGCTTTCGGCACTCGGAGAAGAGGTTCCGAGCGACGATTTCGATGCATTGGACAAGCTTTTTGCGGTTACGAAGTGTGCTATTCCGAAAAATCTTGCCAACCTGCGCGATGCAGAGGTACGGTTCACGAAGACTATCGAAGTTAAGGATATGATAAATTCCTTATAATATGTAACGCGCAAAAAGCGCGTATTAACCGAAATTCTTCGGCTTGAAGGTGGCGCAAACGGTTTGCGAGCTGTTTTGCGCGGTCGAAGGGCCGACGGTTATTTGGGGCGCGGTGCAATAGTGAACGCCGTCGTGGTAGGCGCAGTTCATTACGCTGCAGGAAATGCCGTGGATATGCTTTGGTACCTGATTGAAGGAAATGTCGTTCATAAATAAGCTCCTTTATTCGAAAATCTGCTATTATTATTTGCAAAAAGAGAAAAATTATTAGGAGAAAAAATGTCGGTTTTTACGATTGCAGACCTGCATCTTTCGCATACAACGAATAAGCCGATGGATATTTTCGGGCCGCGGTGGGAAAACCACACCGAGCGACTGCGCGAAAATTGGCAGGCTTTGGTAAAGCCGAACGACACGGTTATTATCGCGGGGGATATTTCCTGGGGAATGCGCAGCGACGACGCGCTTGCCGATTTGGAATTTATCGAAAAGCTGAACGGCAAAAAGATTATTGCCAAGGGCAACCACGATTATTGGTGGCAGACGATGAAGAAAATGTATGAAATGCGCGACGAAATCTCCGCGTTCAGCATAGATTTTCTGTTTAACAACGCATATATTGCCGAGAATTTTATTGTTTGCGGCACGCGCGGCTGGTTTCCCGAAAGCAATTACGGACCGGACGACGAAAAAATAGTCAACCGCGAAGCCGAGCGCTTGCGCACTTCGATTTTGGCGGGGCTGAAGCTTCAAGAGCAGTATCCCGAAAAGGAAATTATTGTATTTCTGCATTACCCGCCCGCTTATTCGAGCGTGCGGTGCGAGCGGATTTGCGAGGTTATTCATCAATACGGTATAAAGCGGGTATTTTACGGTCATTTGCACGGGGCGCAAAAATCGCGGTTGGTGCATCAGATCGCGGGGGCGCAGTTGACGCTCGTTGCGGCGGATTGGGTGAATTTTTCGCCTGTGGAGATTGTTTAAGGAAAAAGATTTATGGATAATCGTTCGATCGGAATATGCGATGAATGCGGAAGCGAATTTATTCGCGAAAGGTCGAAAATGACGTCGCTTTGCCCGAATTGTGCACATTTGATTTACGGATACGAAAACTGCAAGCATATTTTTGAAAACGGAAAATGCGTTTTGTGTCTTTGGAACGGAAATGAAAGCGATTATATAAAATCGTTGAAGCAAGATTGAAAACGCGAAAATTAATAGTAGGATAAAGAAAAGATGATTCGGCAAAAGCCGACAGAATATAAAAGGGAGAGAGGCTATGACACCTGCGACGCCCGACGGAAACGGTTTGAATTTATCGAAAACCGAAAGATTTTTTAGAATAATACGTTGGATATTTTTGAAAAGCGGTATTATTTCGCTTGCGTTCGAGCATTTTTTGGCGATGATACCCGCGACGATACTTGTACCCGTGCTTGTAAACAACGCGTACGATATGATGATTATCGATATGTCGCTCGTTTTGTTCACGAGCGGATTGGGCACGATTATTTTTGCGGCGATGACGCGCGGAAAGATCCCGGCATATCTTGGATCGAGCTTTGCTTATATAGGGCTGACGATATATCTTATTCAAGAGCAGATGAACAACACCGGCGTACCGCACGCGATGGCGTTTTCATACGTCGGGTGGGCGTACGTTTTTAGCGGAATAGTGCTGTTTTTGCTTTCGCTTTTATATTTGAAAAAGGGTATTGAGCGAATTTTGTCGTTTATTATGCCCGCAACGGTTATCGGTCCCGCAATTTCGTTGATCGGTCTTGAGCTTGCCGACACGGCGGTTGTCGATTCGGGCTTTGATATCGAGGACGGCTTGGTTGACGGCAAGGCGGCGGTGGTTGCGATAACCACGCTGTCGGTAATCGTTTTGTTTTCGCTGTTTCGCCACAAGTTTTTGAAAAACGCGGCGATAATCGTGGGTATGGTGGTCGGTTGCGGCGTTTCGTTTGCCATAAACGGTTTTCCCGAGGAATATTTCAAGGGCGTTGAGTGGCTTACCTATCCCAGATTTGATATACCCACCATACCTTCGGATTTTAAAGCCTTGGCGGGACTTTTCGTGGCGGTATTACCGGCGACGTTTATTGTATTTACCGAAAACATAGGCAGATTTACGGTTATCAGCCGTATGACAAGGGACGATACCGCATCCGCGGGCGCTATTGCCGAGCAGGAGGCGGAGGCTTTGACCGAGGTTATTGACGACGACACCGGCGAAAACGATATTTTTACCGAAAATTCGGTTAAGGAGATGCGTACCTCGGTGCGTGCGCACGGATTTGCAACGCTGTTTTCGGGGCTTCTCGGCTCGGTGCCGAATACGATATATGCCGAAAACATAGCGGTAATGAGCATTCATCGAAGCGATGTGAAGCGCGATGAGCCCGATGCGTTTATTAAAAAGCTTACGTCGCCGTTTTCGGTTGCGCCCTATATTATTGCCGCTATTTTGGCAATGCTGTTTGCCTTTTCGGGTTATTTACAGGCGTTTTTGCTTGGTATACCCAAGGCGGTTATCGGCGGAATGGAGCTTTTCCTTTTCGGTATAATCTCTGCCCCCGGTATTCAGCTTCTTGTTGAACAGCGTGTTGATTACAAAAAGATTTCCAACCAGATTATTACCGCCGCGGTTTTGATATCGGGTATATCCGGTCTTTCGATAAATCTTGGCTTTGTAGAGCTGAAGGGTATGGGCCTTGGCTTTGTTGTGGGTGTATCGCTTAACCTTGTCGTTCGGTTTATTAAATGGCTCGGCAACCTTAGTGACGTTATGACGTTTGAGGAAATGGTTTGCGACGTGCTTTCGGCTTTTTCCGAAAATACGATATACCGCGTGATTGGGTATAAAAAGGACGACCAAGCCGCAATAGATTACCAAAGAAATTGCAATATCAGCGGTGTTGCATATGCATTGAAGGGCAAGGACTGCCGTGTGCGTATGCCCGACGGGCAGTGGCTTTCCGACGATACGATACGCGACGAGATAAAGCACACCGTGCTTTTGGAGGTTGGTATCGGCGGCGCGGGCAGCTCTGATACTACGCTTAGATTCAGAAAGACGGTTAACGGCTTGTTTTTGGATATTAAGAGCAAGGTCGTTCCCGATAATTCGAAAAAGGCTTATTTGAACGATTACGAGGCGATCGACGAGGACGGCGAATGGCTGGTGATTAAGGTTTCGGATATGCCGATGCGCCGTATTTGCGCCTTGATAAGATTGATCGATAAGAATTGACGGGTTTATTTTAAAAATAAAAAAAGTGCGAGAGAAAGACTTTTTAAAAAGTTTTTCTCTCGCGTTTTTTTCTATAATTTTCCGGAAAAGGTTGACAAGTGTAGTCTTTTGTGATATTGTAAAGATGACAAATGTAGTCTTGCGTAAAGAAGGGGTGCTTTATGAACAGCAGATTGAGCTTATCTAACGGCGAATGGAAGATTATGAAGCTGCTTTGGAAAAACAATACAATGACGGTGGGTGAATTTGTTGCCGCATTGGAAAAGGATACCGGTTGGAACAAAAACACGGTGTTCACAATGCTGAAGCGGCTCGAAGAGAAGGGTGCGGTGAAGATGCTGACAAAACAGCGGCCGCAGAAATATGTAGCGCTTATAGCACGCGGAGATGCGGAAAACTATGAAGCGAGCTCCTTTATTTCACGTGTGTTTGACGGAAGCGTGGGATTGTTTGTGTCTGCACTTACAGACAGAAACAAGCTTTCGAAAAGAGAAATAGACGAGCTGCGCGGGATTTTGGACAAGGCAGAAAGCGAGCTTGAGCAAACGGAGGAATGATTATGACCGAAGCAGTGTTATATTCTACGTTGCTTATTGCGGCGGTGCTGTTGGCGAGGATAATATTCAGAAACAAGGCATCGTACCGTTTAATATATGCTCTCTGGGTGGTTGTTTTTATTCGTTTGGCTGTTCCGATTCCGCTTTTCGAAATAACGCTCACGCAGTCGGTTCAGGCAAGCGGAAGCGAGGAAGTTTCGATAGAGGAATATATGAATGATTGGAGTTACGACGGCGAGCGGTTTTACAATATTGCCGAGCCGAGCGGCGAGCAAGAAAAGCCAAGCGGAAGTATTGCGCTCGAAGTCGAAAGCGTTACGATATTGCGGGTCGTGTATTTATGCGGATTTGTGATTACGCTTGCGGGATTTGTTGTTTCGCGTTCGATTATTAAAGAGCGGTTAAAGCGCGGGCGTGAATTTTACAAAAAAATCGGAAGAACGGAAATATACTTTACCGAGAGCGATATTGCGCCCTGCGTCTTCGGTGTTATCCCAAAGGTGTATATTCCGCGCAGTATGAAAAACAGCGAACGGCTTGAAACGGTTCTTTTGCACGAATTCACACACATAAAGCAAGGGGATATGTGGCGGACCGAGCTACGCAAAATCATAACGGCGGTATATTGGTGGAATCCTGCGGTATGGCTGTATTTGTGTTTTGCGGCACGCGATTGCGAGCTTGCCTGCGACGAGGCGGTTGTTTCGAAAATGGACAGTGCCGAGCGGTTGGCATACGCCGAGCTTTTGCTTGAGGGCTCTGCAACAGCGGTGTTCGCCGCCGGATTTGGAGGAAAGCCGTTGAAAAAACGTATTAAGGCTGTGATTTCGAAAAGAAACAGCAAAAAGGTAACAGCCGCGGTTGCGCTGATTATGTCTGTTGTTTGTGTGCTGTGTTTTGTTTCCTGCAAGGTCGAGCAGGTTCCAAGCGAAACAACAAGCTTGATAACCATAGACAGCACGGGCGAGACGAGGAACACTCCTGTCAGAATAGGAGAAAATTCGACATTTAGGATTAGATTATCGGAATACTACAAATTTGATTCGGCTTTCGAAAAGGCAGATGCGGTTGCGTGTGTTGAAATCAAAAGCTGGCTGTGTGAGGACGAGGCGACGTTTTTTTCTGCGGAGATAATTGATTGCTATAAGGGCGATATAAAGGACAGCATTATTCTTGCGCAGATAGGAAATTCAAAGAGCACGTTGCATTCGTTTCCGCTGTTTGACGTCGGAAACAAATATTTCCTCTTCTTATACGGCTTTGACGGATATGAAAACACCTACGGTATACTTGGTCTTTATCATACCGTGATGTACGTCAGCAACGATAACAGCGGAGAGCTTTACGTTATGGACGTGACAAATTTTGTAGACGGAGATTTCGGAACAGACGTATTGCCTTATTACAGCCCGAAAGGGTTGGAGGCAAAGAAGAATCTATATTTGCAGGATCCGCTTGTTCACCGATATCCCGAACAGTTGGCACAGGTAAAGGTTTATAAGCTTGACGATATTAAAGAGTATCTTTTGAAAAACAGATAGGAGATTAATTAAACATTGAAAATAACAAATTGAATCTTTTCTTTTTAATGTAATCCAAAAATTTTCGAAAAAAGTGCGAGAGAAAGACTTTTTAAAAAGTTTTTCTCTCGCGTTTTTTGTTTATATTTCGTTTATTCCAAAATGTTACTGGTTACGTACTGAACGCCCCAGGAGATAAGCTTTTCGGCGGTTTCCTTGTTATCGACCGTCCAGACGTTGAGCTCGATACCTTCTTCGAGGATATGGCGTACCTTTGCTTCTTCGTCGAGTGCGCCCGACCAGATATCAAGTCCCATTTTGTGTTCCTTGAGCATATCGAGAATTTCCTGCTTATATTCGCCGGTGAGGAACTGGCAATGAGATTCGGGGCAAACCTTGCGCAGATTCAAGAGGTTATCGAACGAGAAGGAGATAAAGATCATTTTTTCGAGGCAGTATTCTGCTTTTACGATGTCGACGACCTTTTGCATATTTTCTTCGCTGAAATAGCCCTTGAATTCGAGCACGCAAACCTTATCGTAGCGTTTGCAGATACGAAGGTAATCGACCATTTCGGGCACGCGGAGGTCTACTCTGCCGCGCTTACCGTCGGTATCGAAAAGCTGTACCGATTGAATGGTTTGGAGTGTGCATTGCTCGGGCGCGACCATATCGCCGCCGCAGCGAAGGGTATTATCGTCGTGAAGGAGAACGAAATTGCCGTCGGCGGTAACGCGAACGTCGGTTTCGATACCGAAATAGCTGCGGTTACCTGCCGCAACGAACGCGGACGCGGTATTTTCTCTTTCGAGGCCCGAAAGACCTCTGTGTGCAACGATAAGAGCATTGCCTTTGTTGATCTTAATGGTATCCATTTTAATCCTCCGAATTTATATGGAAAAATTTGTGTGAGCGTATTTTGATTTATTTCGCTACGATATTGAAAATCTTATCCTTGATATAGATTTTCTTGATAATCTGCTTGCCGTCGAGGGCGGACATAACCGATTCGTTTTTGGTGATGATTTCCCAAACGGTATCTTCTTCCGCACCTGCGGGGATAACCACGACGCCTTTGAGCTTGCCGCAAACCTGAACGGCGATTTCCTTTTCGTCGTCGACGGTGAGCGCTTCATCGTATTCCGGCCAAGCGGCTTCCGAGCAGAAGCCCTTTCCGCCGAGCGATTCCCACATTTCCTCGCAGATATGCGGTGCAAACGGGCAGAGCAGCTTGGTGAGCACGAGCAGGCTTTCTTTATCGATAGAGCCGACATCGTAGATTTCGTTCATAAAGCTCATCATTGCCGCTATTGCGGTATTGAACTTCATCGTATCGATATCGTTTGTGACCTTTTTAATAGTCTTATGGAGCGAGCGGATCAATTTATCGTTCCTTGCGCCGAGCATATCGCTTAACGCCGCATAGCGTTCGAGGAAGCGTTTACAGCCGCGCACCGAGCTTTGCGACCAGGGTGCAGCCGAGGCGTAATCGCCCATAAAGAGAATATAGGTACGCAAAACGTCTGCGCCGTATTCGTCGATTACGTCGTTGGGGTCGACGACGTTGCCGCGGGATTTGCTCATTTTTTCGCCGTCGGGGCCAAGTATTAAGCCTTGGGCGGTACGCTTTGCATAGGGCTCGGACACGGGAACGAGGCCGAGGTCATAGAGGAACTTATACCAGAAGCGCGAATAGATCATATGGCGGGTAACGTGCTCCATACCGCCGTTATACCAATCGACAGGCATCCAATATTTAAGCTTTTCCTCGCTTGCGAAGAAATCGTTATTGTGCGGATCGCAATAGCGGAGGAAGTACCAGGAGGAGCCTGCCCACTGGGGCATAGTATCGGTTTCGCGTTTTGCATTGCCGCCGCATTTGGGGCATTTGCAGTTGACGTAGGATTCGATTCTTGCCAAGGGCGATTCGCCGCCTTGACCGGGAGCGAATTCATCCATATCGGGAAGTTTTAAGGGGAGCTCCTCGTAGGGAACGGCAACCATACCGCATTTTTCGCAGTGAACTATGGGAATGGGCTCGCCCCAATATCTTTGACGGTTAAACGCCCAGTCCTTCATTTTATACTGAACGCCGCCTTCGCCGCAGCCGAGCTTTTCCAATTCCTCGATAGCGCGGCGGATAGAATCCTTTTTGTTATTAAAGCCGTTAAGGAAGCCCGAATTTACCATTTCGCCATCGCCGGTATATGCTTCCTCGGCGATATTGCCGCCCTTGATTACCTCGATTATATCGATACCGAATTTCTTTGCGAAGTCGTAATCGCGGCTATCGTGCGCGGGAACAGCCATAATTGCGCCCGTGCCGTAGCCCATCATAACGTAATCGGCGATATAAATGGGGATTTCTTTATTATTTACCGGATTGATTGCGGTAAGACCTTCGATACGCACGCCGGTTTTATCCTTTACGAGCTGGGTACGTTCGAATTCGGTTTTCTTTGCACATTCGGCGCGGTAGCTTTCGATTTCGGCCATATTGGAGATGTTTGCCGAATATTTATCGATAAGCGGATGCTCGGGCGCCATAACCATAAAGGTTACGCCGAAGAGTGTATCGGGGCGGGTGGTATAGATACGAAGCTTATCCTCTTTATTAGCGAGCGCGAAGTTTACGAACGCGCCTTCGGATTTGCCGATCCAGTTTACCTGCTGTTGCTTGATGTTGGGGAGATAATCGACCTCTTCAAGACCGGTAAGAAGCTTATCGGCGTATTCGGTGATACGCAAATACCAAACGTCCTTGGATTTTTGAACGATATCGCTATGGCAGATATCGCACTTACCGCCCTGCGAGTCCTCGTTCGAAAGAACGACCTTACATTCGGGGCAGTAGTTTACGAGAGCGGTATCGCGGAAGACAAGACCGTTTTCGAACATTTTAAGGAATATCCATTGAGTCCATTTATAATAATCGACGTCGGTAGTATCGACAACGCGCGACCAATCGAACGCAAAGCCTGCACGCTTGAGCTGACCGGTGAATTTTTCGATATTATTATCGGTAACCTTGCGGGGATGGGTGCCGGTTTTTATAGCGGTGTTTTCGGTAGGGAGGCCGAACGCGTCGAAGCCCATCGGGAACATAACGTTATAGCCGTCCATACGCTTTTTGCGGGAGATAACCTCCAAGCCGGAATACGCCTTGATATGACCGACGTGCATACCCGAGCCGCTGGGGTAGGGGAATTCGACAAGGGCGAAGAATTTAGGCTTTTCGCTGCCCTTTTCGCCGGGGTCGGCGGCTTTGAATATTTCTGCCGCGTCCCATTTATCCTGCCATTTTTTCTCTATTGCTTTAAATTCGTGTTTCATTCTTCCGATCCTCCGAATTTGATTTCGTTGCCGCTCCAAAGTCTTTCGAGCTTATAAAAGTCGCGCGCTTGCGAGGTGAACACGTGGATAACCACACAGCCGTAATCCAAAAGTGTCCAAGCGTTGCCCGATGCGCCTTCGATATGGCTCGGTTCGACGCCAAGCTCTTCCTTTAGCTTGAATTCCACCTCGTCGGCGAGTGCTTTTACGTGGGTATTCGAGGTACCCGTGGCGAGCACGAAGTAATCGGCGAGAATGGTTTGTTCGCCTACCTCGAGGGTGGTTACGTCCATACCTTTTTTATTATCAAGAGTATTTGCGGCAAGCTCTGCTATTGCTCTTGCCTGTTCCTTTTGCATTTTTTCGTCCTTCATTGCTGTTCCTTTCGCTTCGGGTTAAAACCTGATTGCGTTGAGTTGGTTTATATAGTAGTTTCTTGCCTCTATCGTATGGGTGTTGATGGTTTTTTCGTCCGAAATGAGATATTTTATCGTCGTATCGAAGGATTTGACGAGGGTTTTGTGGAGCGCGGTGGTTTTATCGAGCTCCTTTTTCATTGCTTTACGGTAAAATTCGCGGAGCTTTATACAGCCGGCGTCATCGCGGAATTCTTCGATATAATCGGCGAGGTAGATTACGATTTCGAACGGCGACATTGCCGCCTTGCCCGTTGTGTGCCAATAGATTGCCGAGCAGGCGTCGGTTGGCAGCGAAAAGCGGTGTGAGGCGATCATTGCGCCGGTTTTCGAATGGAGAAGCTTATGGTTTGCCTTTTCTTCCTCGGTAAGCTCGATATTATACTGCGAGCAAAGCTCGAGCTGGCGTTCGACGCTGTATTCTTTTGTAAAATCGTGCATAAGCGCGGCGAGCTCGACTGCTTTAAGGTCGAGCGCGGGGAAGTGCGCCTTTGCTATTTCCTTTGCCGCTTCGGCAACGCCGAAGGTATGCTTCATTCTGCGTTCCGACAGATTCATTGCCGAAATAATACTGTTTGCGTCTGTCATTTACGGTAAAGCCCCCGTTCTTCTATATATTCGTAAATTCCTTCGGGGAGGAGGGCGCTATCCATAGTTTCGCGGAAATCGGTCGAAGAATAGCGCAGCTTTTCGTTATTAAGCAAAAGCGGTTTTTTGCCGGTTTTGCGGTAGAGCCGTTCGGAATGCTCGGTTATATCGCGCACGCCGCGGTAGGCGATAACCAAGGTGGCGTTTTCGAGAATGCTTTTATAGTTTTTCCATTTATCAAAGCGGTCGATCCAATCGTCGCCGAGAAGCAGGAAAAGCTCATCGTTGGGGTGGGCGGCTTTGATTTCCTCGACGGTGTCGCAGGTATAGCTCATTCCGCCGCGGGCAAGCTCGATATCGCTTATTACGACCTTGGGTTGATTTGTGAAGGCGATTTCGAGCATTTTAAGTCTGTCCCCGCCCGAAACGCCGTGGGAATTTTTTAGCGGAGGGATATTGTTCGGGATAACGTAAAGCTTATCGAGCGAGAAGCTTTCGATGAATTCGATTGCAAGCTCTAAATGCGCTTTATGTATCGGGTTGAAGGTGCCTCCGAATATGCCTATTTTATTCCTCGTCATCCCAGTTATGCCAAACTTCAGTAACGTCGTCGTTTTCCTCGAGCGCTTCGAGAAGTCTGTTCATCATTTTAATCTGATCCTCGTCATCGAGGCGAATATAGTTAGAGGGAATCTTTTCGGGGTCTGCCGATTCGATAGTATAGCCCTTTGCCTCGAGCGCTTCGCGCACGGCGGAAAGCTCGCTTACATCGGTGAATACTTCGCCGTGATCGTCCTCGCTGGTGAAGTCGAGCGCGCCCGCATCGAGTGCGGCTTCCATAAATTCATCCTCGTCCTTTATGCCCGAAACGACAACGACGCCCTTTTCGGCAAAGAGGTAGGACACACATCCGCTGGTGCCCAAATTGCCGCCGAATTTATCGAAATAGTGGCGAACCTCGCCCGCGGTTCTGTTGCGGTTATCGGTTGCGGCTTCGACGATTATTGCAACGCCGCCGGGGCCGTAGCCCTCGTAGGTGAGCATTTCGTACTGAACGCTTTCGGCGCCCGAGGCCTTTTTGATAACTCTTTCGATATTATCGTTGGGAACGTTAAGGCTTTTTGCCTTTGCGATAAGATCGCGAAGTCTTGTATTGGAGGTAGGCTCGGGGCCGCCGTCGCGAACCGCGATAGCGATTTCCTTACCTATTTTTGTAAAGACCTTGGCGCGCTGTGCATCGGTCTTTTCTTTTTTGTGCATTATATTTTTCCATTTGGAATGTCCGGACATAAAATTTTGCTCCTTCGTTGCTGATGTTATATATAAAAGTTAAATTTTCGGGTTGATTATATTTCCTCGGTTCTTTTTATGCCGAGCAGATCGAGGCAGTTGCCGAGTATATTTCTTGCCGCTTCGGTAAGCGCAAGGCGGAACTGTTCGGTTTCGCCGCCAGAGCCGAGAATTCGGCAGTTATGATAGAACTGGTTAAACAGGGTGCAGACGTTGAGCGCGAAGCGGGAGATAATGCTGGGCTCGAATTCGTTTGCGGCACGCTTAACGGTTTCTTCGAATTCGCAAAGCTTGCGGATAAGCTCGGCTTCCTCGGGCGCGAGAGTATGGTTGGAATAATCGTTTCCGCCGTTACCTCTGCGAAGCACGCTTGCCGCGCGGGCATAGGTATACTGAACGTAGGGGCCGGTATTGCCTTCGAAGGAGAGGGTGCCTTCCCAGGTGAAGTTGGTATCCTTTATACGACTGTTGGAGAGCGCGCTGAAGAGCACCGCGCCGATACCGACTGCTTCCGAGATTTCCTCTTTGTTTTCGTGTGCGACGTTCTTTTCCTCGATTATCGCTCTTGCCTTTGCGACAGCTTCATCGAAAACGTCGTTAAGAAGAATGATATTGCCGGTACGCGAAGCGAGCTTTTCGCCGCCGAACGACATTGTGCCATAGGGGATATGAACGAGGTCCTTTGCCCATTCCTTACCCATAAGCTCGGTTACCTTGAACCACTGTGCGAAGTGGAGCGATTGGCCGGCGCTGGTAACGTAAAGGCATTTATCGAATTTATATTCGTTATATCTGTCCTGCGCCGCGGCGATATCGCGGGTGGGGTAAAGCGTGGTGCCATCGCTTTTTAGAATGAGCGCGGGGGGCATATTCCATTCCGAAAGGTCGACTATCGAAGCGCCGGCATCGAGCTTTAACAGCTCCTTTTGGCGCAGCTCTTCAACAATGGCGGGCATTTTATCGGTATAAAAGCTTTCGCCGCCCCAAACGTCGAATTCAATGCCGAGTCTTTTATAGGTTTGGGTATATTCACGCATCGAAATTTCTTTGAACAGGCGCCAGATTTCGAGATATTCCTCGTTTCCGCGCTCGAGCTCTTTGAATGCGGCACGTGCCTGATCGTTAAGCGAAGGATCCTTTTCGGCTTCCTTACCGAAGAGGACGTAGATACGCTCGAGCTCTTTTATTCCGTCGCGCTCGAGAATTTCGCGGCTCGACCATTTTTTATAAGCGACGATCTGCTTGCCGTTTTGGGTGCCCCAGTCGCCGAGATAGTTGATAGAAACGGTTTTATAGCCGCAGAAATTATAGATATTCCTAACCGCGTTACCGATAACCGTGGTGCCGAGGTGGCCCAAGTGGAAGCGTTTTGCGATATTGGGAGAGGAAAAGTCGAGAACGACGGTTTTGCCTTCTCCGATTGCTTTAAGCGCGGGAAATTCGGTTTTTAACACCGATTGCAGATCGGACAGATATTTTGCGTTGCCGAAGAAGAAGTTGAGGTAGCCGCCTACCGCTTCGACCTTTTCGACACCCTCCATACCGTTTAGTGCCGAAGCAAGCTCTGCCGCGATACCGTCGGGACGCGAGCGGAGAAGCTTTGAAAGCTTGAAGCAGGGGAGCGCAAGATCGCCCATTTTGGAATCGCTTGGCGTTTCCAAAAGCGAAAGCGCATTTTCGACGGTAAGCGAAGCGCCCTTGGAGGCGACATATTCACAGACCTTTTCGCATATCGTATTTTTAACGTTACTCATATAAAAACTCAACCTTCCGAGCATAAAAATTTACACATAATTATTATATAATATTATCATACAAACGCCCGAAAATCAAGCACATAGCAAGCATTTAATAGCGGGCGCAACGATTTTTTTGAACAAAAGGGTGATATTATGCTGATACATACCGTCGAAAGCGGTGAAACGCTTTATTCTATTGCGGGCAGATACGGTGTTGATGCTTCGGTGCTGGGGTTTGACAACGATATTGCCGACCCCTTGCGGCTTCCGGTCGGACAGCCGATAGCCGTGGTTTTCCCCACGGTTACACACGCGGTCAGGGGCGGCGAAACGCTTTTTTCGATAGCCGAGCTTTACGGTGTTACGCCGAACCATATTTATGAAAGAAATTTGTTTTTGAACGGTTTGCCAAACATTAACATCGGGCAGACGCTTTATATACAAACCGAGCGCGAGGTATTGGGCAGCTTTGCGACGGGCGGATATGCCTACCCCTTCGTTTCGGAAGGTCTGCTTCGGCGTGCGCTTCCTTTTATGAGGGCGTTAATGCCGTTCACCTATGGCTTTCGCACCGACGGAAGCTTGGTTCCGCTCGACGACACGGCGATGATATCCGCCGCATCGGACTACGGGACGGAGGCGGTGATGCATATTTCGACGCTCACCGACGGAGATAATTTTTCGGTTGAGCTTGCAAGCACGCTTTTCGGGTCGGCGGAGCTGCAAAGCAGGCTTATCGACAGCATTATTGCAAATATGCAGGCAAAGGGCTACACCGCGCTTGACGTTGATTTCGAATTTTTGGGGAGCGAAAACGCCGAAAGCTACGCCGAATTTATTGCGCTGTGCCGCGAAAGACTGCACAGCTACGGCTACGGCGTGATGACCGCGCTTGCGCCGAAAACCTCGGATAACCAGCAGGGCGCGCTATACGAGGGACACGATTACGCATTGCTTGGCGAAGCGGCGGACGCGGTTTTGCTGATGACTTACGAATGGGGGTACACCTATGGGCCGCCGATGGCGGTTTCGCCTATTACGCCTTTGGGCGAGGTGGTGGATTACGCGCTGACCAGAATTCCCGCCGAAAAAATTTTATTGGGGATTTCGAATTACGGCTACGATTTTACTTTGCCGTATATTCAAGGGGTTTCGCGCGCGACCTCGGTTTCGACAAAGCGTGCCTTTACTATTGCTTCGGAAAACGGTGCCGAAATATTTTTCGATACCGAGGCGCAGGCTCCTTATTTTGACTATACCCTCGACGGAGCTATGCACCGAGTATGGTTCGAGGACGTACGCTCGATTTCGGCGCGGCTTCGGCTTATGGCGGAAAAGCGGCTGCGCGGTGCTTTATGGTGGAATTTAAACCGCGAAAACAACCAGACCTTGATTGCGATTAATCAATTAACCGATACAAGAAGACTTAATTTATTTTAATTTATCTCACGCTACACCAAAGGGCACGCAAATCGCTTAAAAACACAGAAAACAACCCAAAAAATTCGTTTCTGCTTCGACAAAGCGCGCAGCTTATTTTGGGTATAATGAGCATCCAAAACAAAAGGAACGGAACGTGAAAAAAATGGAATTGACTTCTTTGAAAAGCAGGCTTAACAAGAAAAACGGGCAGATATTATACGCGGTTTTTGCATTTCTTTTGGGGCTGGCGCCGCTTGCCGCAGGGGTAATGCCTTTTGGCTGTGCGTTTTTGTGCGCCGTACCGAAAAGGGTGCGGACGGGGGTATTTATCGGGGTGCTGGCTTCGGCGTTGCTTGACGAATGCATTCCGCTTGCGATTTTTTGCGCGGTATATTTATATTTGGTGCTTAACGCGAAGGAAAAAAGCGGCGGGCTGCCTTTATACACGCGGATTTTGCTTTCGTTTTCTTTAAGCGCGCTTCGCGGGGCGTATATTGCCGTGAGCGGAATAGAAAGCATCGAGGGGATATTCCGTTTGCTTGCGGCGGTGATAGCCTACCCCGCTTTTACCTATGCGTTTATGGGGTATTTTGACAAGAAGAAGGAGCTTTATCCGAAAAAATACGATTGCGCTTTGCTTGCCTTTGCCTTTGCTTTTTCGGTTTTGCTTGCGCCTTTTACGGTTGCGGGGGCGTCGCTTGCGGTTATTCCCGCGGCGGCGTTTACCTTGTGTGCGGCAAGAACACGCGGCTTTGCTTTTGGCGGAGCCTGCGGAGTACTGTGCGGGCTTGCATCGGGCGGGGCGGCGACGGGAGCTTTGGGAGTATTGGGTATGGCTTACGGTCTGCTTGCGACAGAGATCGAGCCGCTTGCGCTATGCCTTTCGTTTATGCTTGCGGTTAGCGGATATTTTTATCTTTCGGGCGGCGACGGAATTATAGCGGCGGGGTGTATGCTTATTGGGGTTAACGCGGTATTTATTCCGCTTCGGAAGCAGCTTCCGATTTTTAAAAACGCGGCTTCGAGCGCGGAAAAGCGGGCGCACGACAGACGCATATCGCGCTATGCGGCGGCGTTTTCGTCGCTTTCCTCGCTGTTTTACAGCGTTTCGGACAGCACGCGTGCGGTAAGCATAAGCGAGCTTAACGGCGGTATTGTAGACGTGGTGGACAGGCATTGCTCGCACTGCGACGGCTGTGAGCTGGAAAAGCGCGAGATTTCGAACTTTTTCACGAGCGAGATAAGGCGCAACGGGGTTGCCGCATATTCGAAAATACCGACGCATATAAGCGCACGATGTCCGAACGTGTGTGCGATGGCGCGCGACGTGAACAACCTGCCGGTTTTGCGCGGGCGCGAGGGTGAAAAGGGTTTAAAGCAGATGGCGGACGAGTATTCGGCGTTTTCGTCGATACTTATCGATGCGGCGAAGCGGCAGGAATCGGACAGCCGTGCCGACAGAGAGCTTGCGGGCAGGATAAAAGCGGCGTTGCGAGATTTGAATATCGAATGCGACGGTGTAAAGGTTATCGGCGAGCGAAAAAGGGAGGTTACGGTTTACGGTGTTGAGCCCGAAAGGATAGGCTTGGCGCCGAGCGAGATTGCCGAGGCGGTGGCCTTGCTTTGCGGAACGGCAATGTCTGCACCCGAATTCGTTTTGCACGACGGATACACGCTTATGCGTCTATGCAGCGTGCCTGCCTTGCATGTTGAATATGCAAAGATTTCGGAGGCGAAGACCGGCGAAACGGTATGCGGCGACACGGTAAGCGTTTTTGAAAACGACGATAAATATTTTTATTGTCTTGTTTCCGACGGAATGGGGAGTGGGCGCGACGCCGCGCTGACGAGCAGGCTTTCGGCGATAATGCTCGAAAAGCTGTTGAGTGTGGGCGCCGAGAAGGAAAGCGCGCTAAAGCTGTTGAACAAGGCGTTGGTCGAAAAGGAGGAGGAGGTTTTTGCCACCGTCGACCTGCTTGAGATAGACAGGGTGTTGGGGAAGGCAACCTTGATTAAGGCAGGCGCGGCGCCGACTATGGTTATACGCAAGGGCAGGCTTGTTACCTTGGAGGCGAGAACGCCGCCGGCGGGGATTATGAAAAGCGTTATTGCCGAAAAAAAGAGCTTTACGCTTGAAAAGGGGGATATGATAGTGATGCTGAGCGACGGGATTTTGCAGACGGGGTGCGAAAACGATATTTTGCCGGAAAGAGCACTGCCGCCGATGCCGAGTGCGCGTGCGCTGGCTTCGAAAATAATGCGTGACGCAAGGCAGAGCGGCGAAACCGCCGACGATGCATCGGTTTGCGTATTGAGAATTTATTAACAAATGCTTTACAAAAGACTATTGCAATAGTCTGCAACTTATGATATAGTTATAGCCGAGGGGGTTAAACGCCTCGGCTATTTTATTTTTTTGGTGATTATTATGAAAAGATTTTTTGCGGTACTATTGTTGCTTACGCTTGTGTTGGGTATGATTCCCGTATCTGCCGCAGGCGACGAATGCTATATTATGGTGGGAGATATAAAGCTTAGCGGAGTTTGCTACCTGCCCAACGGCGCTACCGAGGCTATAGCCGGCGCACCCGCAAGGGATGCAACGGGATATATTAGCTTTAACGGCAGAAATATAGTTAAAATGAACGATTTTACGTTTAACGGCTTTACGACCGAGCAAAGCTACGGCGATACGAGCGTTTCCGCCGCGGTACATATCGTTTCCGACAGCGACGTTTACATCGCTCTTATCGGCGACAGCGAAATTACCGCTTCAGACAGCCTTGCGGGATTGGTTTCGGATGCGGCGGCGCTTTACTGCAACCAAAGCGTTGTATTTGAAAAGGGCGGTTCGATTACGCTTATTTCGGAAATCGGGCTTTTGGTTTGCAGCGAAACGACCGAATCGAAGGTGACGGTTAATTCGGGCAACGTATATGCAGACGAGCCCTATTGCGGTATTCTTGCGATTAACAATTCCGATAGCGGAAGCGCAAGGATAGTTACCTACAACGGTTATATTAATTCGAGCAATATTGTGCTTGGTGCGAAAAGCACCTCGCTCGTTCAGTACTTCGGCATTATCGAGGTTTACGGCTGTATTGCGTTTGAATCCGAGCGGTACACCGGTTTGGTCAAGGGCGGAAGAATATACGTAACGACCGACAGCTGTCCCGCAGTTACGGCAAACGGAGAGGGCTGCTTTGAAATAGACGGCGGTATGGTTTGTGTCGAGCCTGCTTCGGAAAACGACGAAGGTGAATACCCGATTTTTGATTGCGAGGTTGCGTTTGACGACGATATTGCCGTTGAGTGCGACGGCAGAAGCATGACGGCTATCGAACGCGCAAGCGTTATTTTGGGCGGTGTGCGGATTTTCGACGGTGAATATCTTGCAAGCGGTGCGAGCAAGACGGTAACCGAAAAGCCCGAAAGCAATTACGCTTATTTTAAAGACGGCGTTTTGACGCTTAACGGCTATGAATACGAGGGCGACGGAATCGAATATATATACGGTGTCGGCACCGAATATTACGAGCCGTATAACAGCGATTATGCGATTTTGATTTCTTATTCGCCGATTGTGCTTGAGCTTATCGGCGAAAACAGTCTTGTTGCCGAGGACAGCTACACCAACTGCATTCACGTATACGGCGGGCTTGCGGTTGAGGGTGACGGCGGATTATATCTTTATTCCGAAAGCGCAAAAGCTATTGATATCGACGACCTTGGCTACGGCAGTACGATTTTTTATATGCAGAGCGGCGGCAAGGTTACCGTTGATGCGAAATACAGCTTGAAAATCGACAACAAAAGCTTGGACTCTATTGCGCTTTTTGCACTTGACGGCGGTGAATTTTCGGCTATTGACTGTACTTTCGGAATAACCGTTCGTGCAGACGTCGCCGCGGCGCTTATAAACGGCGGTAAGGTCGAGGTGAGCTCCGGTCAACACGGTATAGAGGTTGACGGCGGAGAATATGCCGAAATTACTATAGACGGCGGCGAGGCTTTGTTTACCGGTTGGGACGAAGCGATGAGATGCTACAACTTCGACAAGCCCGGTGAGGTTATTTTCGGAGGCGGCAGAACCGTGCTTACCAAAAAAGCATCGTTGGACGAGGATTACACGCTTATCGAGGGCAATATTACGATGAGAAACCAAGTGAAAATCCTTTCGGGCTCGCTCGAAGGCGAGGAAGTGGTTATCGGCATCGGCGAAGCAGTTTTATCCTTGGGCGACGTTAACGCCGACGGTAAGATAGACCAGTACGACTACATTCTTGTTAAGCGTCACTATTTCGAAACCCGTATCCTTGCCGAAGAGGAAGAAGCGCGCGCCGACGTGAACGCCGATGGCAAGGTGGACCAGTACGATTATATTTTAATCGCCCGCCATTACTTCGGTACGTTCGTGATCGGTTAACCTTTATACCCGCGACAGAATAAGTATAATTACGAGAGGAAGCCTTTTTGCAAAGGGCTTCCTCTTTTGCTTTGATTTGCCACAGAAAAAAGAAAAAGGCGCGAAGGCGTGCAAAATTAGCGGTAAAATTGAATTTAGCCACCAAGAAAATCGTGGTGGCTTTTTGATATGCTGAAAGCAAAGAAAAGCCCCGCGCGAGGCGGGGCGAGGATTACTTGATATACTCTGCAAGATCGTATTTTTCGAGATACTGATTGAAATATTTCATATACTCGTCTTTGTTTTCTTCAAAATCCTTCCATACAACGGAAACAAGTCTATAGGCATCAGCAACGTATTTTTCGCACTCCTCAACATTACCAAGCTTTTTATAACAAGCGGCAATGCACTGAAGGAAACTCCAATGGAATGTCTGCATACCTTCCCAAAGATATTGTTTTGCGGGATCGTCGTAGTAATCTGTCAAAAGAAATGTTGTGAGGACGCGGAGTCCTTTTTCATAGCATTTCAAAGCCTCGGGAATATAATCATCGGGTATGTAATCACGGAACTTAACGTCGGGATGCTGATCCATAAAGAACCATGCGTTGCCTTCCTCCATACAAGCTTGGTATAAGCCTTGCAGATGATGGCATCTCGATATAGTCGCTCCATTGAGTTTATCTCTTCCGGACAACCGAAAAGCAAATGCCCAATCACGAAGATCATATTCACGAGGAAGGGATTCCAATACAGATTTTGCTTTTTGATATTCGCCTTTTTTGAGATACGCTGCTGCTTGAATATCTTTTACGTTGCAGACTCTAATAAAATCGTTGCTCTCTGTAATGATTTTTTGAGAGAGTTCAATCATTTCATCCAAGCGTGAAGTATCTCCCTTGTCGCGCAAATTGTATTCGTATGCGTCCAAAAGCGCTGTGAGCAATTCTTCGTTTCCCGGATATTCTCGCAAAGCACCCTTCATGATTTCAATATACTTTTGGGTATCATCAAAGAAATAATTCCAAGCATCATCAATAATCTTTTGAATCTTTGCCTTCATTTCTCGAACATCGTAATCAAAGAGAATATCCATAGAAACCTCAAAGTATCCTGCGATAACCGGTATCATTTCCATATCGGGATACGTCAGACCACTCTCCCATTTGCTTACCGCTTGGGGAGAAACCGACAGAACAGAAGCAAGACCTTCTTGCGTAATCCCTTTCTTTTTTCTGAGTTCTCGTATCTTGTTGCCTATATTGATATTGGTCATAAGAAACCTCCAATTTTTATTGTGATGCGCTTCACTGGTATAAGCATAACACACAAACAAAGATAATTCAACAACGCTATATTAGAATAAAATCAACCTATGGTTAAGTTGGTTGAGTGACACACATATCCATTGACAGCACATATTTTCCGCTTTCCAGACGCTCGCGTCTGGGGCAAGCATAGCGCGCGGCAGTCCACGCACGATCGGGCAGAAGCCCGAACCCACTATACGCAAAGGAATGGTGCATATAAGGCTCCCTTGTGTAGAGGGAGCTGTCACCGCAGGTGACTGAGGGATTGTTTTGTGATATAATCTTGCTTTTACAATCCCTCCGTCTTGCTCCGCAAGCCACCTCCCTTTACACAAGGGAGGCTTGGGTAAGCTATTGCCGGCAGAAAAAACACCACCAAAGAAAATTCCTTGGTGGTGTTCGTGTTTTCTCCGCTAAGATTGCAGAGAAGATGCGCCTTTTTTAAGTATGCTATTCTGCCGAATATACACAGCAGTTTTTGACCTTTGCAACAGCCTTTTCGGTGCTTTGGTCATAGAAAAAGAGTGCAAACTGCCATTGCGACGGGTGAACGTCGAGGTGGTTGAAAATTTTTCCCATAACGCGATTAACAAGCTCGTTATCGGCATCGGGCTTGAAGTCTACCACGAATACGCTTGCGAAAAAGCTTTCGGTTACGGTTTTTCTTACGAGATAGATTTTGTTTATACTGTTCTCTTCGATGCTGCGGATATATTCGAGTATGCCATCGAGCATACCATCGGGCATACCGCTTTCGTTCGAAAGATTATCGGTGGGGAGAAGCGAGCCGAGCTTGGAATTTTCGTCCTCGTAGCGCTGTGCTTCGGCAACCGCACGCTCGCGGTATTCCTCGAGCTCTGCTTGGTGGCCGTTGCGGCAGCAGAAAACGCCGATTGCGTTCATACCGTCGCGCGCGTAGTTGGAGTTCAGCTCGATTGCACGGTAGATAAGGGCGATACCCGATTTATCGTATTCGGTAAGCAGCATAGTGCCCTTGCAGAAGAGCGCGTGTGCCGTTTCGGATTCGTTTTCGGCGGAATCGATAACACGGTCGCAGGCGTTTTTAAGCTCCTCGGGGAGCATAAGCGTTCTTAAAGCGTTGAGTATCTCGCGCGAGTTTTCGCTGTTGAGCGGTTTGCCGTTTGCATACCATTCGTCGATTGTTGCCTTCGGCTCGAGATACGCGCTTTTGCGCTCCTCGGGAAAGGCTTCGCGGTTTTGCTCGTACGCTCTGCGGTTGGTTTCCTCGCGGGATTTATTGCATTCTGCGCGGAATTCGCTTTTTTCGTTTCTGTCGGGCAGGGTTACGTCGAAATCCGAAACACCGAGTGCCTCCATACGCAGACGCAATATCGGGTGGGAGGAAATGCGGGGCTGGATTTCGGAAAACACGAGCGATTTCCAAAAACCGACACGCTCGGGGAGCGCTTGGCGGAATTTATCGGCATAGATATCGGCAAGGTTTTTATACATTTCCTCGGGCTGATAGAAGGGGCCGTCCATATAGTTATGGATTTCATCGGTAAAGCGGACGTAGAAATCTATTTTTGCCAAGCCGTTCATTGCGATTTGGGGATTGCCGTATCTTAGCACGGCGGAATCGGCGATACGCTCGACGGTTTGCGAAGCGGTGGCGCGGTAAAGCGAATGCTCGCGGCAATACAGAATTGCCAAATAACCGAAAACGCGTTCGGTAAAGCTTTTTGGGGCAAGCGATTGCGAAAGCTTATCGAACAGGCGGTTTTCCTTGTACGACAGGTTCGCCTGCTTCGACATATGGGCAAATTCGTGCAGGAGCATTTGGTATAGCTCGGATTCTTGGATAACGTCGAGCAGGATCGAGCCGATTTGAAGTGAATATATCTTTCCGATTTGTGCAATGCCGACGTTACAATCGAGCGTGAAAAATATTCTTATTTCGCCTTTTATACCGAGCTCGCTTGCCGCTTTATATGCGAGCGAATGGAGCTTTTTATACTCAATAGGGCTGCAATACTCGGAAAAATCGGCAAAATCGTTTATACGCAGAGTCATTTTATAAAGCGGAGCAAGAGCGTATACGATCAGCACGCCGAAGGGAATATAGGTGTAGCTTGATATGGTTACGGTTATGCAGGAAAACAGCGTATATGCGGCAAGAAGGATTAAAAATGCGTTATACGCGTTGAAGACACGGCGGAGAAAAACGGTTCGTTTTGCCGCTTCGGCAAGGCTTTTTTCGGCTTCGCCGCGGCGGTCCATCAGCTCTTGCTGATGGCTTCTGACGTTGATATCGCCGTTATTGAGCTTTTTGATCAAAAGCTTATTTACAAGCGGAATCAAAAGCAATATTGCAAGCGACACCAAAAAGGATATACCGTATACTATTTCCGCCGATTCGGTAATGCTTAATCGGGCGTACGCGGCGGCGATTACCGCGGAGACGACTGTGATACCCGAGAGCAGATATGAAATTATATCGGTTTTAGTGGTTTTTTTGACTTCCTTTGCCGACATTGTTTTCTCCTTGTTTAAAGCTGAATATCGAACAGGACGGTAATTATCATCGGGCGGTGCTTGGTACGCTTGCGCGCGTATTCGGCAACGTCATCACGCAGGCGGGAGCGAAGTATTTCGATATCGTCGACACCCTTTGCAAAGCTTCTTATTAACGATTGGCGCGCACATTCGGTTATTCTGCCCAAAAGGTCCTCGTTTTCCTTTTCGTAAACGAAGCCGCGAGTGATAACCTCGGGGTCGATGGAAATGCACATACAATCGAGATCGACGCCTGCCGAAACGATAATTACGCCGTCTTCCGAAAGGCGTTTTCTATCGCGCAGGACTACGCCGTTTACACCTGCCAAGCCGCTGCCGTCGACCATTACGGGACCTGCTTCGACCATACCCGCGGGCTTGATGCTGCGCTTGCTCATTTCGAAGGTTCTTCCGATTTCGGGCAGGAAGATATGGCTTTCGTGAACCCCCATTTCGTTTGCAAGGTCGGCGTGGGCAACGAGGTGCTTATATTCGCCGTGGACGGGAATGAAGTATTCGGGGGAGGTGAGTGCGTGGATAAGCTTTAACTCCTCGCGGCAGGCGTGGCCCGAAACGTGAACGTCGTAATTGCTATAGGTGATAACGTCGGTGCCGCGCTTATAGAGCTCGTTTATGATTTTTGTGATAAGCTTTTCGTTACCGGGGATTGCCGACGAGGAAAGCACGACGAGGTCGTTATAGCCAAGGCTTATTTGGCTATGCTCGCCGAACGCCATACGGTAAAGCGCGCTCATCGGTTCGCCCTGACTGCCGGTGGTTACGAGCGTAACGCGCTCGGGCGGGAGCTTGCGTACGTCGTTGAGGTCGATAATTATATCCTCGGGCAGACGGAGGTATCCGAGCTTGACCGCGGCGGAAACGAAGTTTTGCATACTTCTGCCGCTTATTGCAACCTTTCTGCCGTATTTTTCCGATGCGTTGATTATCTGTTGAACGCGGTGAACGTTCGAGGAGAAGGTTGCGATAACTACGCGGCGGGATTCGTTATTGAATATCCTATCGAAGCTTTCGGCAAGACTGCTTTCGCTGGGGGTATACCCGGGGCGTTCCGCATTGGTGCTGTCGCAAAGCAACAGCTTTATACCCTTTCTGCCGAGCTCGGCTATACGGGGAAGGTCGATCATTTTTTCGCCGACGGGGGTATAGTCTACCTTGAAGTCGCCCGTGTGGAGTATTCTTCCGCAGGGGGTGGTGATGCACATTGCGCAGGCGTCGGGCATAGAATGGTTTACCTTTATAAATTCGGTTTGGAAAACGCCGAGCGTTACCGTATCGCCTGCGTGCACCTCGCAAAGCTTGGCGTTACGTATACCGTGCTCGGAAAGCTTGCCCTCTAAAATACCGAGAGTCAGCCTTGCGGCATAGACGGGGGTATTCGGGAATTTCTGAAGAAAATAGGGCACTGCGCCGATATGGTCCTCGTGGCCGTGAGTTATAAGCAAGCCGCGCACCTTTTCGGCGTTGTTTTCGAGATAGCTTAAATCGGGTATGACAAGGTCGATACCCAGCATATCGTCCTCGGGGAAAGCGACGCCGCAATCGACGATTATTATATCGTTGCCGTATTCGAACGCGGTACAGTTCATACCGATACCGTCGACACCGCCGAGAAATATTATTTTTACTTTTGGATTTTTTGCTTTAGACATATATTTTCCTTTCAAATAATTGCGGACGAAAACGAATTACATATATAGTATATAATATATTACTTGGAAATATTTGTCAAGAAGAGAAATATTGCATAAAATGTAATGTAGCCAAAGCATTACAATCCGAACCTGTATTTTGGAGCCGGATTTCTGCCGCCGATGTGTCAAAATGCGTTTAGATGCGTTGAAGTTATCGAATTTAGCTATTGTAAAACACTTGACTTTTATATTCGCGGATGTTATCATAACTGTGTATGACTTTGTAAATCAACCGAAAGGTGTTTTGATATATGGATAAGCTTTGCGTTTCGGGAGGCAGACCTCTTTTAGGCAGCATTACTATCGGCGGTATGAAGAATGCCGCGCTCCCGATTATTTTTGCGACGATTTTGGTAAACGACGTTTGCGTTTTGGAAAATCTTCCCGACGTGAGCGATATAAAAACCGCGCTTGAAATTTTGCGCCGTATGGGTGCCGAAATTAAAGAGCTCGGAAAAAATACTTACAGCATCGACACCCGTCCGGTACACAGCAACAGCGTTCCGCTTGACCTTGCCCGCAATATGCGCGGCTCTTATTACGTGCTGGGTGCAGAGCTTGGCAGATTCGGCAGGTCGTTTACCGCGCTTCCCGGCGGCTGCAACCTCGGCGCGCGTCCTATCGACCAGCATATAAAGGGATTTGAGGCGCTCGGCGCGAACGTCAACTGCACGTCGGGAATAAGCTGTTATGCCGAAAGCCGTTTGCAAGGCGCATCGATATATATGGACGTTGCATCGGTAGGTGCTACGGCGAATATTATGATTGCCGCGGCAACGGCAGAGGGTATGACGGTTATCGACAACGCCGCGCGCGAGCCGCATATAGTTGACCTTGCGAACTTTTTGAACTCCTGCGGTGCGAACATTTCGGGCGCGGGCACCGAGGTTATTAAAATCCGCGGTGTCGACGAGCTGCACGGCGGTACCTATGCGATAATTCCCGATATGATAGAGGCAGGCACATATATGATTGCCGCAGCCGCAACCAAGGGCGACCTTACCATTAACAACGTTATCCCCCGTCACCTCGAGGCGACGACGAGAAAGCTTGTTGAAATGGGCGTGACGGTCGTGGAGGGCGACGATTACGTTCGCGTTACCTGCGACGGCACTCTTAAAAAGGCGCGTGTTAAGACCGACTTTTACCCCGGCTTCCCGACCGATATGAACCCGCAGTTCTGCGTGCTTTTGTGTCTTGCCGAGGGTCACAGCGTTCTTACCGAAAGCGTTATGGATTTCCGCTTTAAATACACCGACGAGCTTATTCGTATGGGTGCGAAGATAACCGTGCAGGGCAGAGATGCCCATATCGACGGTATTCAATCGTTCCGCCCCGCGAACGTACGCGCGGTTGACCTGCGTGCAGGTGCGGCGATGGTTATTGCGGCGCTTTCTGCGGCGGGCACGACGGTTATCGATGACATATACCATATTGAGCGCGGTTACGAGGATATGGTTGGCAAGCTTCGCTCGGTCGGCGCGGACATTAAGCGCATAAGAGACAATATATAAACGATAACGTAAAAGCAAAAGGACTTCCTGTTGGAAGTCCTTTCAGTCTGTAGACAAAGTCTACAGACTGAAGCAGAGTGAGAGAAATGAGGGTAGTTTGCGCGAAATGCGAGCGTCGGCGTAGTATTCTACGGCAGTCGAAGCATTTCGTGCAAGCCCTTGAAAATACAATAAAAAATCTCTATTCCTTATAAAAAGACAGTGTACCTCCGTT